>NZ_CP017917.1:1270371-1587964 GCF_002119525.1 Vibrio syngnathi
GCAATGCGGATGTTCTCTTTAAACTTGTCTCTCATCTCACAGCCTTGCGAACGAGTCGCGGCAATCGTGGTATCAGAGATGATAGAAAGGTTGTCGCCAAACATCGCGCCGCTTAAAACAACACCGGCTGTCAGTGGGATGCTCATGCCTGCTGAATATGCAATGCCTAACGCCACAGGTGCAACCGCAGCGATGGTGCCCATCGACGTACCCATTGCTGTCGCGATGAAAGCTGAAATCAGGAATATACCCGGCAGGATCATGCTCGTAGGAATCGCCGATAGACCAAGGTTTACCGTAGCGTCCACGCCACCAGACGCTTTAGCCACAGCAGCAAAAGCACCCGCCAATAGGTAGATCATACACATTGCGATAATGTCTTTGTGACCGACTCCACCCAAGAATTGTTCGATAGCACGGTTCAATTTATCTTTGCTTAGCAGCAACGCCAACATCACAGCAGGCAAAGCTGCAATTGGAGCTGGAAGCTGATAGAAAGCAAAATCGACGCCTTGCAGTGACAAGTACGTACCTACGCCAATAAACAGTGCTAGGAACACGATCAGAGGGATAAGCGCCACTGCCGAAGGGGCAATTACAGCATTAGAATTTTTTGAATTGGACATGAAACATCAACGCAATAGAACAGGAAGGTGAGCAGACTAATGTCACACTTAGAGCTTGTCAACGTCTAGACGTCTAAACGCCCAATTTAATGCAAAGTAATAAGCACGCCATTGAACATCACATAATAGAAAAGGCTATTTACTCACCAGTAAATAGCCTTTTAGAACAGATTGCTTTTCGAGAACAGATAGCGTTTACACAGAAGCTCGCTTTTGCTTGCTTAGTGCTGTTGCTAACTTAGCTTTTTTCTTGCTTAGTTTTTTTGTTGGAACGTCACTTGGTATTCGCCAATGCCTTGGTAATGGAAGGTCGTTGGCTTATCGAATCCCACCTCCACGATACCGCAGTAAGAACCCGTGATGATTGCTTCACCCGCTTGGAAATCAACGCCACGACGAGTCATGGTGTTAATCAGCCAGTAAATTGGGCTTGGTGGCAGTGTATTCGGATGCTTACCGTCGAATGTTTGAACTTGTTCGCCTTGAGTCACTTCGATATTGATCTCAGCAGAAGTGAACGCTTTTTCACGGTCAATCTCTGGGCCAATGAACAAGCCTTGGTTTACTAGGCCATCAGCAAGCTTTTCGTAGAACTCAGCACCGCTGTCATCAGCAAAACGTGACTGCATCAGCTCAAGAGCCATATGGCAAGAACCGATAGCATCGTTGATCTGCTCTTCGCTGTAACCTTCTTGGCTTGCAGGCAGGCTCTTAGCAAGCGTAAATGCAATTTCAGGCTCAACACGTACTACGTCGTTGTCAGCAAACAGTTCGCAAACCTCGCCTTGTTGAACGCTGGCCGAGAAGATAGGCGCAACAATGAACTTGTCTTCAGCTAAAGGAAGCAAACACTTCCAACCACCGACTTTGTCGCTCTTGAGATCGATCATTGATGATTGGATCTTTAGCGCATCTTCCAAGTTGTTCGGACGGTACTGTTCGTTCAATCTTGGTGCTTTGGTTCCCGCAACACGGCGACTCAACAGTTCTTCAGCTGCTTGTTTAAATACATTTATCATATAATATCACCTTTAGTTTTATGACCAGTATAATATCGGATTTCTTGAAGATTGAATAGACAATTAAACAACGACGTAATACCAATATTTCAAACAACAATTTTCACAGATTCCAAGCTCACACATGAAGAATTATGGCTTTTATTAAACCAAAAACATCACGGCTGAAACTAATCAGCAGACCATACATTCTTGAAATCTGGCCATCCCCAGTTAGTGATGGCGACGTTTTTCAAAATGCCTTGGAAACGCACGGTCTGTAGGTGATGGAACATAGGTATTAGCCAATAATCAGAAATCAAAGTAGACGCGATAGGTTCTAGCTCAGTCAAGTAATTAGGCAGTTCTACAGAGGCTTTATGACTATCTAATCGCTGTTTGAGCCAATCACTGTTCATATCTCCCAAAGCCGAATGCAAAACAGGATCATTCATCATCCACGAAAACAGCGAAGACGGAGCATTGTCATCGAGATTCAAGTTACACAGCACCAAGTCTTCTTTTAAATCGCCACTCTGAGAGAGCTGCGCCAGTTCGCGAAAGCTGTAGGTGTTCACCTCAACTTCCACACCATATCGTTTCAATATGTCAGAAACGCAGATGGCACATCGGTACAACGCATAATAGTCGTAAACCGCAATGCTCATCTTTTTCGGCAGTTGTGCTTCTTTCGAAGGCGTTCGATACAACTTCTGCCAGTTTGGCAATATGTTTTGAGCTAGAGAGACACTGAACAACCCCTTATTATGTTCCAACTGAGATAAAATCGCTTGTGGGTTGGTCAGTTCTGAAAGGTATTTTCGCTGCTCATTATTAAGCGGAGTTGCCGCAGAGTTTTGATTGAACAGGATAAATAAGCACCCATCCTCGACTCGGCTACGAAGGCCGTCTGTGTCTGCAGAAACAAGTTCCGTATCGCTTTTCCCTAACTGATGGAAACAAGAAGAATCTTCATAAGACGAGACTTGCATTTGGCTGTCATCAAACCGAGCACTGCCCGTCATTTGTTCCTCAAACTGCCAGATGGTCACCTCATCAGTTAACGAGCGACAACCATAATAGTGCTCAAATGCGGCGAGCTTGATTCGTTCATTATTGGTCTCAACCACTTTAAATGGACCGGTTCCAATAACAGCATGTGACACCGAGTTTAATGGGGACGGTTCACCAGTGACTTGTGCCGCGGGTTGAATCGAATATTTAACGCCAGCAAGTAAACCAGAAAAACCAGTATCTGCTTTGGTGAGTTGGAAGCTGATACTCAATGGTTGTTCACTGTAAATCGAAGCGACATGGGCCAGCTCTGTCTGATAGAAAGGTAGTAATTGTAAGGCAGTAAACAACGAAACTAGCTGCTTGGCGTCGACGGGGCTGCCATCGTGGAAGGTTAGACCTGGGCGTAAATAGAAAGTCCAAACCAATTTTTCAGCATCATATTCCCAATGGTGTGCCAGTTCAGCCTTCAACGTGCCCTTGCCATTACAAGTGACGAGGCAACTGAAGACTTGCCTGATCAAAAATCGTTCGCTACTGCGGTGAATATGATGCGGGAAGAGATCTTCAAACTTACGTTTGTAGGTCAATTGGACGTGCAGTAACCCTTCTCGCATCGTCGCGCCAGAGGTTTCTTGGAGGAGAGAGCCAAATACAGCACGGTCGTTGTCTAGAATTGAGAGTGCTTTTTCGTATTTGCCCTGCTCTATCAGTTTACTGGCAACATGTTGAGTCAATTCTTGATTGCTAAAACGTAAAGTCAGATTAGAACGTTGATTCCTGCCGACTTTTGGTTCCCACACCACCCACTTAGCCTGATGCATTTTCCCTAGCAAGGTTCGTGCATGGCGCAAACTGGTGAACAGCTTATCTGCAACCTCGGTTAAGGTCACCGAATGTGAGAGGTTAGGCTCGAACGAATCTAGCCTTGTGTAGTAACGCATCATGTTTAGATCAGACAAATAATGAACCCTTTTAGAAACAACCCTTCCTCATAAAGCCCATTATAAAACACATTAACCAAAAAGTAGCGCTAAAAGACGAAAACAGGAACATCTTAGTGAAAACCCATCTGTTTATTACTTCCTGTTAAATAACCATAATGAAAGGGTCAGCAAGGAACGACGAGTTCCCACCAAAGCCTAATACAAGAGAAGTAATCATCATGAGAAAATACTATCTTAATAAGCTTAAAAACACCGGCAGCCAGCTCGAAAGAGAAGCACTACGAACACTTATAGAGCTATGTAACTGGCGTTATTAGTACACTTTTAAGCACCGAGTTAACGCGAGTTGAGTACAACCTAATAGGCTCCTACCCCCAATATGAGTTAGGTCTCAACTCGCTTTTCCATTCCCAACACCCTCTCAACCCAGTTGTACCAATCGCTCACGCATTCAATAAATTTCCGTTGTCGACTCGACAAATTTAATTCGTTTTCTTAGTCAAACGAAAAGCCTTAAGGTTCGCCCCGAAGCAAGCAAGGAGCCTCAGAAAAACTGAAAGCTCAGCTAACAACTCATTTATTTGCAGTTACCAATCAGGTATTAACTAAGGAAACGCCATGCGTATCGCAATTCTTTCTCGCAACGAAAACCTATACTCTACTTCTCGCTTAAAAGCGGCTGGAGAAGCTCGTGGTCACCAGGTCGATGTTATCGACACGCTGCACTGTGATATAGATATCGCGAGTAACAATCCGAAGATTCGCTACATGGGTGAAGAGCTACCTCAATACGATGCTGTTATTCCACGTATTGGCGCTTCCATTACCTTTTACGGCACTGCGGTTGTTCGCCAATTCGAAATGATGGGCACTTTTTGTATCAATGAGTCAGTAGCTATTAGCCGTTCTCGCGACAAACTGCGCTCACTACAACTGTTGTCTCGCAAAGGTATTGGCTTACCAAAAACAGGTTTCGCTAGCCGCCCAGACAAGATTCAAGACTTGATCAAAAACGTAGGTGGCGCGCCACTGGTTATCAAGCTTCTTGAAGGTACTCAAGGTATCGGTGTGGTTCTAGCAGAAACAAACAAAGCAGCTGAAAGCGTTATCGAAGCCTTCATGGGCCTAAAAGCGAACATCTTGGTTCAAGAGTTCATTGAAGAAGCTAATGGCGCAGACATCCGTTGTTTTGTTGTGGGTAACAAGGTTATTGCAGCAATGAAACGCCAAGCTGGTGAGGGTGAATTCCGCTCTAACCTGCACCGTGGCGGCACAGCTCAACTGGTTAAACTAACCAAAGAAGAGCGCGCTACAGCGATCAATGCAGCTAAAATCATGGGGTTAAACCTATGTGGTGTCGATATTCTACAATCTAAGAATGGCCCAGTGGTAATGGAAGTGAACTCTTCTCCAGGCCTAGAAGGTATCGAGAAAGCGACAGGTAAAGATGTAGCAGACATGATTTTCGAATTCATCGAGAAAAATGCAAAACCAAACGCTAACCGAACTCGTGGCAAAGGCTGATGAATTACGGCTCCTCACTTTGATAATTAGGAGTTGAAGTTTGGGTCTAATGCACCAGACTGACAATAAGTGTTATGATTGGAAAAAATATGAATCAAAAAATTATCATAGGAAATACAGAAGCGTTATGCTTACCCGAGCTAGGAATCGCTGGCTTACATACTCGTGTTGATACCGGTGCAAAAACATCATCTCTACATGTAGACAACATCATCTGCATTAAAGAGAATGGTCAAAAATACGTAGAGTTCGATTTACATCCAGATATTTACAACCTAGAAGAAACTGTTCGCTGTAAAAGTAAATTAAAAGCAAACCGCAAAATCAAATCATCCAACGGTGAGTCTGAGCACCGCTGTGTGATAGAAACAATGTTAGAAATTGGTGGTAAACAATGGCCAATAGAAATCACACTAAGCAACCGTCAGGATATGACTTATATGATGCTGCTTGGTCGTCAAGGTATGAGTGACAAAGTGATTGTTGATCCTGCGGGTGAGTTTCTGCTTACCCACTAATTTAGCTGCTCCACGGCTAAATTAGTGGGTCAACAACGCAAACCTAGAGGCAAGTCTAAATGACTAGCCTTTATTATTTATGCCTGTTTTTTTTATCTTTAAAACCAAATCGCCAAACAGATTTAACCAAACCTTTGAGTTTGATTTTAGTCACTCGCCAATGTGTCACTGGCCTTCTTGGTGCACTCATCAACAGATGTTCAAACGCTTGCTCATTCAATTTCACTTGCCCTCCATGCGCCACCAGCAAGGTGTCGAGCTGCATGTCATAAATACGCGAGACCGATTCTCGATACTTATTGGGATGAAAAATTGGGAAAGGCGGAATCAGCTTCTTTTTAACCTCAACCATTAAGTCCGCCACATAGGCAATACTGTGTGATGGGCAATAGACGGAAAGATCTCTGTCGGTATGGCCTGGTGTTTCTAGAACTAACCAGTCATCAAACCCCGGAATGCTATCACCATCCGACAACTTGAAGTCGGGCTTTAACTTTCTTGAATACCACAAATTTGCTTTTGGCTTACCCAACCGGTTCGCCATCCATCGTGCCAATGCCAGATCAGTCAAGTGCATCAAAATACCATCAATGCCGTGATACCAATCCTTATCTCGGTTTGCTGCAACCAAATGACAATTGGTCAGCTTTCTGAGCTTGTGCGCTGCTCCTGCGTGGTCTGGATGCATGTGCGTAACGACAACCGTATGCAAATCAGCAAAATCACGCATAAGCTCAGTTTCGATGAAGTCCTTCAAATGCGGGATGTCGGCTCGACACGCACCATCAAGCAAGAGCAACCTGTCAGGGTACTCTACGAGATACATGTCTTGGATATAGCCTTTAATGGTATGCAGCTGCAAACCCACTCCTTGTGATAAAACAACTGGTCAGACCTATACAATAGCAAACCCACTTTCAATTGTGATCATTTTGTTAAAATTAATAATCTAAAACCGGATAGATTGATCGCATCTAGATTTCCATTGGTATCCACTAAATTATTCAAATCCAACGTTACTCAAAACCTACGTTACTCAAATTCAATGTTACTCAAAACCAATGTTACCCAAGTCCAATTTAACTCAGAGTAATGAGGGCACATTCCAAAGATGATCATCAATTTCATTCGATATTTTTCAGCATTATCGAATGCTCACATTACCGAAAACCTTGCTCAACAAGCCTTGCGCTTTAAGCACTGAGCATCATTTATCGTAACGACAAAACATGTGATTTGGTGACCTGAGTTATTCGGACTATATATGCGCCTCTAATTTATTGTCTGAGTGCTATACATGAACCAACTTATCGATGCTCTTTCTACCCAAGGTTACTTTGTTTGGGATGACTTCTTAACTCACGAAGAAGTAGTGGCATTGAGGGATTGCATTCCAGAGAACTGGAAAAAGGCTAGGATCGGCCGTAATGATGAAGTAACGCGAGAGTCGGCCATCCGTAGTGACAAAATTCAGTGGGTACGCCGCGATATGGGTCAACCAGCATCTCTGTTCCTAGACAAAATGGAGCAAATTCGTTTAGAGGCAAACCAAGCATTCTTTTTGGGTCTGTTCGAATACGAAGCGCACTTCGCTAAATACGAAAAAGGCGACTTCTACCAGAAGCACCTGGACTGCTTTAAAGGCAATGAAAACCGCCGCCTGACCACAGTGTTCTACATGAATGACGAATGGTCTGAGCAAGACGCAGGAGAGCTCGTGGTTTACGATCTAAAAGACAACCACATCGCGACCATTCCACCAAAGTCAGGCCGCTTATTTGTGTTCTTGTCTGAACAGTTCCCACACGAGGTACTGCCGACAAACACAGAGCGGTTCAGTATCGCGGGTTGGTTCCGTATTAACGGTGTGAAAGACAACCAATTGGATATCGCGCATTAAAACGGTATCCACATCGAACCGTCTTCTAAACCTCTCCATCGAGAGGTTTTTTTATGTCCAAAAAACGTCTTACAAGCCAAATACATCAAACGTCAAAACCATCAATAACTTTTCTCTTAAATAAAATCGAAATGAATCTTTCATATCACTGAAACGGTTTAGCCACGTAAGTGAAATATCCCCTGTTCAAGATAGCTTCAAACGATACCCCTACCGTCTCGTTAATACTCAAATTCAATACCTCTATATCGATTTCATCCAAAAGGAAAAGAAGATGAATAAGCTAATTTTGGCAGGCGTTCTTTCTGCAACAGTAGCAATGCCGGCGTTCGCAACGACTCAAGTCACATGGTGGCACGCAATGGGCGGCCAACTTGGAGAAACAGTAAACAAAATTGCGACCGACTTTAATGCGTCACAAGATGATTACGAGATCACACCAATCTACAAAGGTTCATATACAGAGACCTTAACAGCAGGTATCGCGGCATACCGAGCAGGTGAAGCTCCCAATATTCTACAAGTCTTCGATGCCGGTGCTGCAACCATCATGAACGCTAAAGGTGTCGCGAAACCGGTACAGGATATTCTGGTTGAATCGGGCTATAACTTTAATTCAAACGACTACCTAGCGGGCGTTCGTAACTTCTATGCCGACAGCCAAGGCAAAATGGTTGGTATGCCTTTCAACAGTTCAACACCGGTTCTTTACTACAACAAAGACCTTCTTGCGGAAGTGGGTGCCAAAGCGCCTAAAACTTATGAAGAACTCGAAGTGGTTGCTAAGAAACTGAAAGCCGAAGGACACATCGCGTTTTCTCAATCTCTAACGCCATGGATCATGTTCGAGAACTTCAAGTCTCGCCATAACCTGCCAGTCTCTGACCAGAATAACGGCTATGACGGCCTATCCACTAAAATCATGTTTAATACCAAAGACATGATGATGCACGTTAGCAAGATGAAAGAGTGGTCGGATCTAGGTTACTACAAGTATTACGGCAGCGATTGGGACGCAAACCAAACACCTTTTGAGCGCCAAGAAGTGGCAATGTGGATGGGTTCTTCAGGTTCATTCGGTGGCTTGCGTAACCGCGTACCTTTCGAGTTAGGCACCACATACCTTCCATACTGGAAATCGGTCAACCCTGATGCTGGCTTAACCTTCATTGGTGGTGCCGCTCTGTTTGCACTCAATGGCCATGACCAGAAACAGGACAAAGGTGTTGCAGCGTTTTTTGATTACCTGACAAAGCCTGAAACTCAAGTGTACTGGCACAAAACAACAGGCTATGTACCTGTAACAACTGCTGCCTATGAACTAGCGAAAGAGTCCGGCTACTACACAGAGCAGCCAGACGCAGAAGTAGGCGTTAAGCAACTAAGCCTCAAATCGGGCGAGTGGACTAAAGGCTACCGCCTAGGTTATTACCCGCAGATCCGTGAAGTGATGCACCGTGAGTTCGATAACATCTTTGCCGACCGTTCTAGCGTCGAGAACAGCCTAGACAAGGTCGAAGATGAGAGCAGCAAACTGCTGAAACGCTTCGCTCGTACGATGAACTAGACCGGTTAATAACTAGATCGACCAGAAAACTGGATCGATTAATGAAACGAAACTATTCACAAGCTTAAGGCTTAGCGAATCAGAGCCGTTCATCACTCCTCACTACTTGTCACTGCGTCGTTGAAAACGCTATGGCAAGGCGTGAGGAGACTCTTCCCTAGCGCCATTTCTTGCTCCAACAACGATAACTCAACGGGATACATGCCTTGATATCGCGCTAGTGGTAACAGCCGCTCATAGTGGCCACTGTAATTATTTTTAGGGATTACCCTGTGGAACGACGTCAACAATTCTTTCACTCTCCGCTGCCTTACCTATTTTTGGCACCTCAGATACTCATCATTGCGGTTTTCTTTATCTACCCAGCAGCAAAGGCGGTTTACCTTTCATTTATGCTGGAAGACCCTTGGGGCACCTCATCTATATTCGTCTGGTTTGAGAATTACCAAATGCTATTCGAATCGAGCGAGTACCTGAACTCGATTGGCTTTACTTTGATGTTCGCGATTGTGGTCTCTTTCCTTTCGCTTGCCTTAGCGCTGCTGCTCGCCGTAAAAGCCGACAACATCATTCACGGACAAGGCGCTTACAAAGTCACCCTCACTTGGGTTTACGCGGTTGCCCCTGCAATTGCAGGCGTTATCGGTGCTTTCTTGTTTAATCCACACATTGGCGTGTTTACCGAAATATTTGCGGTTATAGGTTGGGACTTTAGCTTTCAGACCGATCCTGTTGATGCCACGTTTGCTCTGATTTTAGTGTCGGTTTGGAAACAGATTTCGGTGAATTTCATCTACTTTCTAGCGGGACTTCAATCGATCTCTTACGCGGTAAAAGAAGCAGCGATGCTGGATTGTATCAGTGACTCGAAACGTTTCTGGACCATCACTTTCCCACTACTGGCCCCGACTGGCTTCTTTCTACTGGTCATCAACCTCACCTACTCGTTCTTTGAAACCTTTGGCGTGATCGACACCATGACTAATGGCGGCCCGGGTGGTGGCACAACGTCGTTAGTCTACAAGGTGTATCGAGATGGGTTTGTTGGCGCAGATTTAGGCGGCAGCTCTGCACAGTCTGTTGTGTTGTTACTACTGGTACTCACCCTTACATTTATCCAGTTTCGCGTTGTAGAAAAGCGTGTTCATTACTAGCCCACGACAGCTAGGTTTTAACGCGACAGGAGTTATTTATGAAAAGTAATAAGGTCTCTGACCACCTAATTTTAATTGCTGGGATGCTGTTTATGTTGGTCCCTATCTGGCTAATCTTCGCCAGCTCAACCCATAACCCAAACACCATTGTCAGCGAAGGTCTGCAATGGCTTCCAGGCGATAACTTTACGGCAATTTATAGCGAAGCTTGGAACAAAAGCATGGGCTTTAGTGGCGAAGTCACCGCCAGTAAAATGATCGCCAACTCGATGATCATGGGACTAGGTTTTGCGATCGGTAAGATCATCATTTCGATGATGGCCGCGTTTGCTTTGGTCTACTTTAGACTCCCTTACGCCACGGCGTGGTTTTGGCTGATCTTCGTGACGCTGTTACTGCCATTAGAGGTTCGTATTATCCCTTCCTATGAAGTTGTCGCTGGGCTTGGTCTTCTTAATAGCTACACAGGGTTGATTCTGCCTTTGATCGCATCAGCCACCGCGACCTTCTTTTTTAGGCAGTTCTTCAAAACCATCCCCGATGAATTATTAGAAGCAGCTCAACTAGATAATGCAGGCCCATTTCGATTCTTTGTCGATATCTTGCTGCCTCTTTCTAAAACCATGATCGCCGCTATTTTCATCATCATGTTTGTGGTGGGTTGGAACCAATACCTGTGGCCAATCATGATGACCACAGACGAAGGCTACAACACCATCGTGATGGGCATAAAACAAGTACTCAACAACATCAATGAAACCAGTTTACCGCGCTACGACTATGCTTTCGCCATGGTAATTTTAGCCATGTTACCACCCGTTTTAGTGGTGGTTGTATTTCAGCGTTGGTTTGTAAAAGGGCTAGTAGAAAGTGAAAAATAATAACGACACAACTCAAATGAACAATAACCGCATTCAATCACTCGATGAGTACAAGACGACTCACCAGCCTTCTCACCAAGCTATCCACAAAAATACAGAGGACACCCCGATGCCAAAGCTAAAACAAACGTTAGCGCACAACCAAGCCATTCACGATCGTACGCGCAAAGCTCCCATCATGCTGGGTATCAAAAACTTGGTCAAGACGTATGAAAACGGCCATCAAGCCGTCAAAGGCGTCTCGCTTGATATCGATGAGGGTGAGTTCCTGGTTTTGGTTGGCCCTTCTGGTTGTGGCAAGTCTTCTATCCTACGTTCCATTGCGGGTTTGGAAAGCATTTCTGGTGGCGAGATTCACTTAAGTGGTCGCCGTGTTGATAACGAAAAGCCAGCTCAGCGTGATATCGCAATGGTCTTCCAGAATTATGCGCTCTACCCGCACATGTCGGTTTACAAAAACCTAGCTTATGGCTTAAAGAACCGAGGTGTTAGTCAGCACCTTATTGAAGAGAAAATTGAGAAAGTCGCCAAAACGCTGAAAATCGAAGAATATCTAGATCGCAAGCCAGCCAAGCTTTCAGGTGGTCAGCGCCAGCGTGTAGCAATGGGGCGAGCAATCGTTCGCGACCCTCAACTGTTCTTGTTTGATGAGCCTTTGTCTAACCTAGATGCCTCACTGCGTGCTCACATGAGATTAGAGATCAAAAAACTGCAACGCGAACTTGGCGTGACCAGTGTTTACGTGACTCATGACCAAGTCGAAGCCATGACACTGGCTGATAGAATCGTGGTGCTCAACAAAGGCCAGATAGAGCAAGTCGGGACGCCACGAGAGGTCTACCACCAGCCAGCCAGTACTTTTGTGGCGAGCTTCATTGGCAGCCCTGCAATGAATTTTTTACCAGCAACACTCGACGACGGATACCTTGAGATTGGTGATCAGCAAATGTACTTACCCGAATACGCCCACGTAAAAAATACAGCCATCACACTTGGTATTCGCCCAGAGCACTCTGAAATTGGTTCAGAATTGATGATGAACACCTTGCCTCTTGAACTGCGTATCAGTGTGGTTGAGCCTTTGGGTCCAAATCAATTGGTTCATGGTCTGGTGAACGAGCAGCCCTTCATTGCAGTAACACCCGAAACGACACTGTGCCAAGCCGTCCCCCTAGGGCTAAGAATCGATAAATCCAACCTGCATATTTTTGACAATCATGGCAAACGCATTCACCCAAATAATTTCACGTCACAGGAGCCACACGAAGATACGACAAGCTTAACGACGGCTCTCGCTTAATCGAGTACACTGATATTTAATGCGTTTTTAAGGTGCGTCTTTAAGAAGGATTAATTATGTCGTCTATCATCGTAGGTCATAGAGGTGTAGCAGGTACTCACCCAGAAAATACCAAAGCAAGCATTGAACAAGCGGCGAAACTCGGTTTGAAATGGATTGAAGTTGATATTCAGCCCACTCAGGACGACCAACTTGTGGTTTGTCATGACCACACGCTTGAGCGCTGCAGCGATGGCAAGGGTCGTGTCGACGAACATACCCTTGCAGAACTGCGTCAGCTTGACTTTGGCAGTTGGAAGTCTGAGCAGTTCGCGGGTGAGAAAATACTGACGCTGAAAGAGTTGCTCGCACTTGTTGAGCAGTATGATCTCAGCGTCAACCTAGAGGTCAAAGTCGATAGCCGACATCAAGCACCTCATGTCGTGGATTTGCTGCACACCGAGTTGATTCATTCAAATCTAGACACCGACAGAATTTTGCTTTCAAGCTTCAGCCATCAAGTCGTTGCTGAAATCGCTCGTCATTTGCCTAGATACCGTGTCGGTGTGATCACAGAGCAACTGACTCAAGATGATCTTATGCTGATTGATGAGGTTAAAGCGTTCAGTTGTCACATGAACTACGAGCATCTGAAGCAGAGCGATCTTGATACACTTGGTGAAGCAAACATTCAAACATGGTGCTACACCGTCAATGATCCGTCTCGCTTCAAATTTCTCTCAAAAGTAGATGCTGTATTTACTGATTTTCCGAATCAGTTCAATCCTATAAATTGAGCTCGTAAATACCGCAAAAATAGCCCCGATAAACTTTCAAATAAACTCTCGGGATGCCTTAAAATTAACTCTCGGGAAACCATAAAATTAAGTAGAAAACACAAGTGAGTAGGAGTACATTCCGCTACTCACTTGGTTTCATCGCTCGTTCTATTTAGACAGCTTCATTGGTTACTTAATTTATGGATCTCATTTTTAGTCCAACCTTCCCAATTTTGGGTGCAATCTTCATTTTCGCCGCTATTGTTCGTGGCTTCTCAGGTTTTGGTTTCACCTTAGTGGCATTGCCATTGAGTGCGTTATTCGTGCCTGTTATCGAACTGGTTCCTGTTTTCATGCTGATCGACCTGTTAGGCAATATCCAATTGCTGCCGAAGGTTAAACATCACGTAAATTGGCGATGGGTTTCAAAGGTATTTATCCCTTGTTTGGCCTTCACGCCCGTCGGCTTGCTGTTGCTCAAATCCGTTAGCCAAGACACGATCATCTTGATCATCAGTGCCTTCATTCTTGCGTCAGCAATCATGATCTACAAAGGGTTCCAATACAAAAGCGAACCTAGATTTGCTCCCTATATTCTAGGCAGCCTTGCGGGGATAATGAATGGTGCAGCTTCCATGTCTGGCCCTCCGGTTGGCACGCATGCATTGGCAAGTCCTGTCGCACCACACATTACCAGAGCAGGCCTGATCGCATTCTTTGTATTGGCAGATTCGAGTGCATTTGTTTCGGCATCTATCGCTGGGTTAGTCGACCGTGATGTAGTTTGGCTAACTCTCGCGCTTCTACCAAGCAGCATGTTTGGCGGTTATGTGGGTTCTAAACTGTTCGAGAGATTTGGTGGAGCGAAGTTTAAGCCAGTCACCATTGCGTTACTAATTGTGATTGCGATATTCAGCGCTGGTCGAGTCTTACTGTAACTGGCTCTAGCGGTTGATTTTGGAAGTTGATCTCGCGAATGGGTTTCACGAATTGACTAAGAAAACTGGGTACCAATAACTACCATTCGATATGGATAGGAGTACCCATTTTTACGAGTTGGATGAACTCATCCATATCTTGATTGGTTAGTGCAATACAACCATCCGTCCAATCAAAGCTTTGAATAAAGCTCGGTGAACGGCGCTCACCATTTTTAATACCGTGGATCTTGATGTTCCCTCCAGGGTCGACATCATTTTCTTCAGCCCACTGCATATCCGAAGGTTGCGGGTAGCTGATATGCACCGAGCGGTGAAAATCCGATTCTTCCATCACATAATCGAGCTGGTATTCCCCTTCAGGTGTTCGGTTGTCTCCTTCAAAACGTTTATGCCCTTTCGGTTGTTTCCCTAACGCAATACGAAACTCTTGAATGACCTCATCCCCCTTAAGTAAGTACATTCTACGTTTCGATTTATCAACTTTGACTAAAGTAACCACTTGCGACAGAGAGTCTGCCTCAGAAGAAGGACCGGTTAGAGTGTAAGACTGTTGAGAAGAGCTTTGAGGAGGACGTTTAGATGAACCTTGAGACAGCTGGGCAACTTGTTCGCCAGAGTTACTGCTAAGAACATCATCCACAATAATCACATGTTTGGAATTTGAGATCACTGAAGAGGTTGAGTTAGAGGAAGACGTTGAGACACGCTGAGAGTGAGCAGGTTTCGACTCGAATACTATGGTTTCGATTGCCGTCGCGTCAGAAATTATCTTTTCAACCACAACCTTTTCAGCTTGCACACTCGAAGCGACAAACAGTAAACACAGTGATAAAAGCAAAAATAGACGCACCTTTAGCTTTCCTCAAAGCGCATGGACATGATTCGTGATTGAGTTTCCATGCCTAACGACTCATAAAAACCCTTAGCTTGCTGATTAAACTCCATCACTTCTAACCTAAGCTCAATAGCACCGCTCGCTTGCGCCCACTGATTAAACGACTTCATCAACGCTTTGCCGATGCCTTGGCTCTGAACCTGATCGTTTACCACAATCGTATTCACTCGCGCTATTTTGTGAGACTGAATGAAGCTTACCCCTTTACTCTGCGTTACCTTCCCCACCAAGAAACCAACAACCTGTTGAGCGTCAACCGCAACTAAGAAAGTGCCAACCGGATCAAGCATCAATCCCAACCAATATTCTTCACTATCAGCTAAGCCATGAGAAGCGGGAGCAAATACCATAGGGGCACCAAGATGATGTTGACGATTTATTTGCATAGAGAGCTCTAAGATCGAGCTAATATCAGTTACCTTAGCGTTCCGGATTTGCATATCACTACCTTTTTAAATTCAATAACACCTTAGCAAAAATAGCTTAGCTGTGCACCGTTCTACTCTTTTAACAAAACTTTCGAGCTAGAGCTTAATGCCACTAATTACATGACACGATAACGAAGAACAGCTCCCAATTGGGAGCTGTTCTTATATCTAAATCTCGGTTAGTTCTAAACGAATGACGTAAAATCAATCAGATAAGAAACGATTAAAAACCGTTAAACATTTTGGGTCTGCTTTTTTTGATTATTACGGTATAGGTCAAATTGAACAAACCATTCATAGCGACATCTCTAAACTTACTTAAGAATTTTAGAGTTTTAATACGAAGTGATTTTTTAATACGGAATGTTCTTTCTCCGATCACAGAGTCTGAAGCCCCTCCAGTTAAACCAGCAGGAGAGACACCATAAGTTGGTTGTTTATGAAGCCATACATTTCTAATGAAGACATCAACGGGGTAGAGGAATCGTTCGCTTTTTTCTATAAATGTTTTTGCCACATGAGGGGTGATCATATAGGCAGTCATACATAACGGTGTTTTAATATGTCGCACTAGACTTTGTTCGTCATCTAGGTTTTCAACAACATAGTTATACTCTCTTTTGTTAGAGTAATTTTCTAACCGAATATAACCACACTCTTCAATATGTTCACTGGCGTGCTGAACCGTTTTTTCGAAGACATCAACATCAACCATTACATCATCTTCAAAGATAATAATCGGCTGATTCAGTTCAATACACTTTTCCCATGCCAAATAGTGGCTACTGTAACAACCAATTTCACCAGGAACAGCGACCCTTCCATTCAATGCATAAAAGGCGGCTTCATCATAACGATTCATCAAAGGGTGGCCTTTAGATAAGCTAGCATCAACGCCACTCAGCTTTTCTATGTCTAATTTCTTAATATTTGAAAGTTGTTCTTGGCTAGATAAAAATCGCTCTGACTTTCGCTCCAACGAAATGATGATAGACTTCACAGTAAAAAACACCCACTAATAATTTAACCAATAAGAAATTAATATAAATATCAACAAAAGTAACCCCCCTATTTCTCATAATTAGAACCAATCTAAAACAAATGTTGTTCATTATTCCAATTATGTTCAACTTCGTGACTCTGTAACGTAAATTGCTCCCAATTGATAACATTTATTGTCTTAAAATGTTATCAATTACTAAACAAAGTGATATTAAAACACCATAGGTTAACCGCGCGATTGCATATAAATACAATTGCACACCAATTCAGCTTGTATAATATTCCTTAAGAATTGACGAGAAGATATAATCAATAGATCTTCACTCTCTGGGTATTAAGTCTTTTATATTAAATACTTCCAATAAACCACCAATTGAGAGAATACAATCGTTCACTGAAACTAACCTGCACCTCCCACCTCAGAAACAACACAACAAAAGACTTTATTATGATGCTCTACAAAGCTCAGGTATAGGCGAGTTAATATTAATATCAGGCTAAAGATCTTGGAAAATTGTTCCGCAAATCTCGGAAACAATGCTAGCCATTGAGTGCTACTATCTTCATAGAATTAATATACTAACTATTGGATACCTTATGATTAAGTTCGCTGTAATTGGAACCAATTGGATTACACAGAAATTTGTTCAAGCTGCTCATGAATCACAATCGATGCAGTTGGCTGCTGTTTATTCACGAAATCTAGCCAGCGCGGCGCAGTTCGCCCAAGAATTTGACGTTGAAACGACGTATGACTCACTCGACGCATTGGCAAATGACAACACAGTTGAAGCCGTGTACATCGCTTCACCAAACTCACTGCACTGCGAGCAATCTATCTTGATGATGGAACACGGCAAGCATGTCATCTGTGAGAAGCCTGTCGCATCGAATATTGAAGAAGCAACACACATGTTTGAGGTCGCTCAGAAGAACGGGGTGGTGCTGTTTGAGGCGTATAAATCTCAGTATCTACCGAACTTTGAGCAAGTTCAACTCGGCTTAAAAAAGATAGGCAAAGTGCATAAAGCGCACATCAACTACTGTCAGTATTCATCGCGTTACCAGAAATACCTAAACGGCGAGAATCCAAACACCTTCAACCCAGCTTTCTCTAACGGTTCATTAGTTGATATTGGCTTCTACTGCGTAGCCGCGACTGTTGCTCTGTTTGGTGAGCCTGAGAATGCGCTGGCTTCAGCAAAGCTACTTGACTCCGGTGTGGATGCGCATGGCTGTGCGATCTTCCAGTATCCAGAATTTGATGTAACCCTTGCGCACTCTAAAGTCAGTGACTCTTATGCGCCAAGTGAGATTCAAGGTGAACTAGGAGCGATCATTATCGACCACATAGCCGAATGCACCGATATTAAGATTCGCTACCGTGATGGCAGTGTTGAAAACCTCACTCAAGCACAGAGCGAAAACTCAATGAGCTACGAAGCACAAGCCTTTGCAGGTTGCATTGGGGGTGATAAAGAAACTCAAGCTCAAGCCAAACTGCGAGCTTTAACCGTTGCCAAGTTGATTACAGAGATGCGCCAACAAGTTGGTGTCGTTTATCCTGCCGATAAATAACATCACTGCTCGCTTAACCAGCTGATTTTTAACAAATAGTGATTTATGCATAACTAAATTTAATCTTTACGACAAACAACCGGATTAGTCGATTGGGGTACCATCTGTTTAAATCCGCGTTCGATATCTATCGTATTAATTTAATTTATTGAAGGTGTGTAAAGTGTTTTCAGTTGATGATCGCGTTGTAGCAACAAAAGGTGTTGAGCTAGGTGAAATGGTTGTAATTGGCCTAAGTGCTGGTGGCGGCTACGTTCACGTTACAACAGTAGAAGGCGCAATAATGACGCTTACTTACCCTGCAAAAGACCTTAAAAAAGCATAGTTTAACCGCTACGCTCTTTTAGTAGTCATTCTGCTAAAGGTAACAAATTTGAGGCTTTGGCTGACTTCATTCTTCTGCATTAGAGTGAGCAGCCAGAGCCTTTTTTATGCCTGAAATTCCTCTCCGCCCTCCCGTTAGTTTACTCATCACAGTAAAATCAAATCCAACGAATAATTAATTTGGCAAAGAGTAACTACACCACGTACTTATTATTGCCAAATGCTGATTGTTTTCGAATGCTGATTGCTTCCAAATACTGATTTTGAGCTAGTGCTTATTGTCAGCGGCAGTTTCTGGTACATTAGCATTATCTTATACTTGTAACGACCATAAATAAGGGAAGCTATGAAGCTTTACATTTACGACCACTGCCCTTTCTGTGCAAGAGTTGCCTACATTGCTCAATCTCTCGGCTTGAACATCGAACTTGTTTCTGTGGATTATGATGATGCCCAAACCCTTATCGATCTGATCGGTAAAAAAATGGTGCCAGTCTTACAGAAAGACGATGGTTCTATCATGGCCGAAAGCCTAGACATCATTGCTTATTTCATGGATTTGAAATCAAAGGATGAGCAACGTGAACCTTCAGAGCAAGCTGCTCTTTTCCAAAGCCGATCTTTTCCTCTCACTCAACAGATCGGACGCCCACGTTGGTGGAACCTCGACTTAGCTGAATATCGTTCGGCTGGAGCAAAAGAAGCTTGGCGTGTTAGTAAAGAGACCGAAGGCTTTAATTTTGAAGAGCTCTTAGAAAAGACCCCACAATACGTTCAACTGATTAACCCATTGCTGAAAGATGCAGAGCTTCTATTGGAGCTAGAGAATGGTGAATCATCGCTACCTTTGATTGATCAAGCTCTTTATTTCTCATTGCTTCGCGGTTTCTACGTAGAGCCAAGTATTGAATGGCCACCGGAACTTGATTGCTGGATGGAACGCAAAAGCAAGGACCTTGGTATCGGGCTGCTTAAATAGACTAAAAACCGAAGCCTAGTGCTTCGGTTTTTATTTATGTTTCAAATTGATTTCTGACCCGTCCTAGATAAAGCGGACAATGCCCAATCAGAAAATTGGAAAGTAGCATGAATCAGAACCCAAGAAGCCGAGAAACGGTTTGAATGGGATGAATCAAAATTGTCTTAGATATATAGATCGTCAAATTCCCATCACGACATCATGGCGCTCTTTTTGATCTTTATGCAATTAAAATAGACACTTACAAAGCGCTTACATTTATTTCATAATTACCACATATAATTCAGTAACTTTCTATAAAAGGGACTGACAATGAGGCTTAAACTTATATCACTTGCTTTGATTTCCGCCGGATCAATTGCATCAGAAACAGAAACACTTTCCAATATTTCTACAGAACAAAGCGAAACGCTTTTAGTCACATCAAAATTTCACGGATACAAAACAGAGAATGATAGTGAATTTAGATATGTTGATACTGTTGATTTAAACGGCATAGATTGGGCTTTTTGGTACGGTGAAAACCGTTCACAATCAAAGCCAAAAACAAATCTTATCAGCGATGTAAAAACATTTGGTAAGTTTGAGTTCCAAGCTCAAAAACCAGCTCACGGCAATGAATACTTATGGAACAGTGGCAGCTCTAGAGATTTTCTGGGCGAATCAAATCATGCGATTCTCGTCAAGCATGGCGGCGGCTTTGAGTTTACCGTAAAGCCCGGCAAGGCTGGAGAATTCAAGCTAGATCTATATACGCATAACTGGCTTGCTATGTCAGAGTTCACAGCATGTTTGAAAAATGACTGTGTAACCATTACAAACTACTACCCGTCGCACATATCAACGACAAAAAATAGCGTTGAGTTTTCAACTGATACGGCAGCAGATGAGCTAACTATCACATATAAAGCAAAGAACGATCAATTCAGCTGGAAAGATAACGACCCTTACCATGCGCTAGAAGCAATCAATTTAAGTGAGGTGAAATAATGAAAAAGCTAATAATTGCAACGGCGGTTTTAGCCTCATTTTCTACAAACGCTGGTTTGACCCAGTTTGATCGATCAGTTCAACAACACAAAGAATTTGCATTGCAAACAAAGTTTGATTTTGCTTGTAAGATGAATGTAGGTTCAGCTACGCTAATTGACCCATTTTGGGTCATCACTGCAAGCCATGTAAGCGGCTCGAAATCTGACGGGTATCAAAACACTGTGACCTGTTATTCATACGAGAAAGACGAAAATGGCGTTTATCAGCAGATAACGCAAAAGGTTGCGAGCACGAATCCGGCGGGTCAATTTGGAGAATACAATTTCCCGTATAAAAATGATCGCGGTTTTGGTGATTTCGCCCTTGTTCGACTAGATACGCCGATCACAGAAATCGAGCCAGCAAAACTACCTAGAGAGGGGATGTTTGATTACTCGAAAGTTTACCAGGTTAATCAAATTGGTTACGGCAATTACAACCACAGAAACGGCGGAACTAAACAGGTAATGCACAGTGAATATGAAGATCGCTGGCTTGCTGAATATTCATATGATTTCCGTACATTAGAAAAGACGGACTTAAACTGGCTTACTATTCATGGTGATTCAGGTTCAGGCATCACCATTGAAAAAGACGGTGAACTTTACTTGATCGGTGAGATTGGTTTGCAGTATAGCACCAGTGAAATCGGCGGCTGGACTGATACGTTTGATGATGTGATCTCGCGTTTACCATTCATTCACAAGACGATGAAAGAGCATGGCTTTAGCTATGCCGAGCCAATTGATTTTGACGCTATCAAATGGACGCCGGAAACACAAAACGATATTGATAACTTGCATGCATTTTATTCTTACTGGCGCGCCAGCAACGTTGATTTCAATGAAACAAAATGGCTAAATGATGGAAGTATTCAAAGCGCATTCTATGCGACAGAGAGCGATAGCTACACAATTGAAACAGTAATAGAAAAAGGGCAAAAGCCTTTTGATGTATTTATTGATGGCCGACAAGTTGCTCACAATGTAGACGCAACTGATCAGGCTTTGAAACTTACTCTAAACGCATTTAAAGCAAAAGGCGATGTAGTGAAAGTAGAGTTTAAATTGATTGAACCAGGTGAGAACTTAACTATAGATCATTTTTTGGTTAAGTCGGTTGAACAGTAATATTTGATTATTAGCCCCAGCCTTATGGCCGGGGCTTTTTATTAAAATACACTTAACTTGGGTTTTACGTTTAAGGCTTTATCAGAAGTAGGTTGTTATTTTTAGGGGCGCTGATGAAATTGCCACCTCGAATAAAGCAGCTAGATCACTAGATCACTAGATCACTAGATCACAAACGAAAGATCAAAGAAGTCGGCGTCGCAAACCTGTTCGCTCCAAGATTCGCGTTGAAATTTCTTCAACCGATAGCGAAGACGTGTTGATGTAAGGTATCGCTTCTCGGCGAAACATCGACTCTACCGTTTGCAACTCATACAAGCATTGCGAATCACTCGCGTATTCACTGCCAGCTAAACGGTTCTCTCGAATTTCAGTCAACCTTTCCGCATCAATGGTTAAACCAAAGAGCTTATGTCGGTAAATCTCAAACTCTGGCAACAGTTTCAAGCGCGCTAAATCATCATGAATAAATGGGTAGTTCGCCACGCGTAAACCAAACTGCATCGCCATATACAAGCTAGTCGGTGTTTTACCGCTTCGAGAAACACCAAGCAAAATGATATCGGCTTCTTCTAGCCCTTTCAGCGTGATGCCATCATCATGAGCCAGCGTGTATTCAATCGCAGCAATACGGTCGAAGTACTTCACTGAATCTTTATTAACACTACGTGAGCGCTGCAGCTTCGGCACCGGAGACATTTGGGTATCGTCTTGCACTTTCTGCACAATACTCTCCAACACGTCATAACAGTGAGCTGGTGCCTTAAGCAATTTCGCTTTGATATCGGGAATCACAATCGAAAAAAACACCAACGGTTCTAACCCGGTATCACGATACGAAATTTCGATCTCTTTTAATAAATCAGAAAGTTTGTCCTCACTTTCCACAAACGGAAAGGTTTTTTCATTGGCTTTGAAAGGGAATTGACCTAGAACAACATGCCCTAAAGTCTCACATGTTATGGCCGTTCCATCAGAAACATAGAATACATCACGACTTTGGATATCAATTTGCATTTTTTATTTAATGTTTAAAATTATTTTGAGTAGGATGGGAACCATAATATATATAACGAAACCCTGCTGACTATTACGTCCCCCACAGCTTTAGAAAATAATTTACATTTTTTTAAACTGATACGTAATCGTTTGCCTTTAAATCCCTACAATGCTTGCTATGTTTCTGGAGAAATAAATGCAAAATAACACCCTATGGTTCAATGGCCTTTCCATGGAAGATGTCGACAAAGTCGGCGGTAAGAATGCTTCACTTGGCGAGATGGTTTCTAACCTAGCCAACGCTGGCGTATCAGTACCTAATGGTTTTGCTACCACATCTTATGCGTTTAACAACTTTCTTGACTACAAAGGTCTTGATGAGCGCATTCACCAACTCCTTGATGAACTTGATGTTGAAGACGTTGACGCACTGCGTAAGACAGGTGCAACAATTCGACAATGGGTTCTAGACGCACCCTTCCCAGAATCACTAGAGCAAGATATCCGTGATAACTACCGCGAACTGATTGAAGGCAACGAAGAATTGTCTGTTGCGGTTCGCTCATCGGCAACAGCTGAAGACCTTCCAGATGCTTCTTTTGCAGGCCAACAAGAAACCTTCCTTAACGTGAAAGGTATCGATGCGGTTATCGAAGCAACGAAACACGTATTCGCTTCACTGTTTAACGATCGCGCTATCTCTTACCGAGTACACCAAGGCTTTGATCACCGCGGCATTTCACTGTCTGCGGGCATCCAGCGTATGGTTCGCTCAGACAAAGCTTCTTCAGGTGTGATGTTCACGCTTGATACTGAATCAGGCTTCGACCAAGTGGTATTCATCACCTCTTCTTGGGGCTTAGGTGAAATGGTCGTACAAGGCGCGGTGAACCCAGATGAGTTCTACGTTCACAAGCCAATGCTAGAAGCGGGTCACTACCCAGTGGTTAAAAAGACATTTGGTTCTAAGTTGATCAAGATGATCTACTCAACCAACCAAGAGATCGGCAAGCAAGTTGATATCATCGATACGGATACCCAAGAGCGTAACGAGTTCTCACTGAACGATGAAGAGATCAAAGAACTAGCGAAACAAGCGATAATCATCGAGAAGCACTACCAACGTCCGATGGACATTGAGTGGGCAAAAGATGGCATCGACGGCAAGCTTTACATCGTCCAAGCTCGTCCTGAAACCGTATGTTCTCAAAGTGACCAAAACGTTATCGAGCGTTACGAGCTAAACAACAAGGCGGATGTCTTAGTTGAAGGCCGTGCTATCGGTCAACGCATCGGTTCAGGCCCTGTTCGCTTAGTTGATTCTCTAGACCAAATGTCATTGGTTCAAGAAGGCGACGTACTGGTAACAGACATGACAGACCCAGACTGGGAACCTGTGATGAAGAAAGCCTCTGCGATTGTGACTAACCGTGGCGGCCGTACTTGTCACGCAGCAATCATTGCTCGTGAGCTAGGCATTCCTGCCATAGTTGGTTGTGGTACCGCGACAAGCAGCCTGAATGATGGCGACACCGTAACAGTGTCATGTTCAGAAGGCGAAACAGGCTACGTTTACAACGGCGAACTCGACTTCGAGATCAAACGTTCTGAGGTTGATGAGCTACCAATGCTGCCAACCAAAGTAATGATGAACGTGGGTAACCCAGATCGTGCCTTCGACTTCGCCCAAATCCCGAACGAAGGTGTTGGCCTTGCTCGCCTTGAATTCATCATCAACAAGATGATTGGTATTCACCCTAAAGCTCTGTTGAACTTCGATGAGCAAACGGATGAGATCAAAGCAGAAATCAACCAGCGTATTCGTGGCTACAAAGATCCTATCGATTTCTACGTAAGCAAGCTAACAGAAGGCATTGCTACAATCGCTTCTGCATTCTGGCCTAAGCGTGTGATCGTACGTATGTCTGACTTCAAGTCGAACGAATACAGCAACCTAGTCGGTGGTAAAACGTTTGAACCGCATGAAGAGAACCCAATGCTGGGCTTCCGTGGCGCATCTCGTTACATCTCACCAGTATTCGAAGACTGTTTCGAGCTAGAGACTCAAGCAATCAAACGCGTTCGCAACGAAATGGGTCTTAAGAACGTTGAAATCATGATCCCATTCGTTCGTACCCCGAGCGAAGCGGCATCGGTTATCGATATTCTGGCTAAGTTCGACCTCCGCCGTGGCGACCAAGGTCTGAAAGTCATCATGATGTGTGAGCTACCATCAAATGCAATCTTGGCTGATGAGTTCTTGAAGTACTTCGATGGTTTCTCTATCGGTTCGAACGACATGACACAGCTAACACTTGGCCTAGACCGAGATTCAGGTGACGTTGCACACTTATTCGATGAGCGTAACCCAGCGGTGAAAGCGATGCTGAAAATGGCAATCGATGCAGCAGCTAAAGCGGGTAAATACGTAGGAATTTGTGGCCAAGGCCCATCAGACCATGACGACCTAGCTGAATGGTTAATGGATCAAGGCATCAGCTCGGTTTCGTTGAACCCAGATACGGTTATCGACACGTGGTTGAAGCTTGGTAACGTTGCAAACAAGTAACGCTTAGCGTCAACAAGTAGATACAACAGAAAGTAGATATAACAAAGCCAGTCATCGCGACTGGCTTTTTTGTTCACCGAGAGCCAACAAAGATAACCTGCCTAACATAACAAACATTGGTATCGCGCTGACCTTACGTTATCCTTTACGCAATTCTTCATTGAGAGGTTTGTCACCAACACAAGCCTAACTTCAAGACCGATAAGAGTGTTATGAATTCTACTACCGCAACTCCCTCGCCTTCTCTTGGCCGACAACTCTATACAATGACATGGCCAATGCTGTTTGGGGTGCTTTCCCTTATGAGCTTCCAGCTTGTAGACAGTGCTTTTATTGGCCAACTGGGAGTGCTACCGCTCGCTGTTCAGGGGTTCACACTTCCTATACAGATGATCATCATCGGTATTCAGGTCGGGTTAGGTATCGCGACGACCGCGGTAATCGCAAGAGCCATCGGCGCGAATGAAACGCGCTACGCTAAGCAGCTTGGTGGATTAGTGATTGCGATGGGCAGCGTGTGCGTCGCGCTTTTCTCCGTCATCATCTATCTGCTGCGTGGGCCAATTTTACAGTTGTTGGATGCGCCACCGACGGTATTACCGATCATTGACTCTTATTGGATCTATTGGTTAGTTAGCTCTTGGACAGGTGCGCTTCTCTACTTCTTCTACAGTGTGTGTCGTGCCAATGGTAATACCATGCTGCCCGGTTCAATGATGATCGCGACCAGTATCATCAACTTAATATTGGACCCGATTTTCATCTTTACGCTCGACATGGGCATCAATGGAGCCGCCATTGCGACCATCTTAGCGTTCGGTGCGGGTATCTTTATCGTTGCACCAAAGGTCACCAAGAAGCATTGGATGACCTTCGACTGGCACGACCTCGACATCAGCAAGAGTGTTCGCTCCATTGGTAACATCATGGGGCCTGCGATGATCAGTCAGCTGCTGCCTCCTGTTTCATCCATGTTCGCCACTAAGCTGCTTGCTGGCTATGGTACCGCTGCCGTTGCAGCTTGGGCATTGGGTTCACGTTTTGAATTCTTCTCGATTGTCGCTGTGCTAGCACTAACGATGTCGATGCCTCCGATGATTGGCCGCATGTTGGGAGAAAACAACCTCGAAAACATACGTAAGCTCGTTAAGATTGCGGTGATGTTCGTATTGAGTTTCCAATTGGTGATCGCACTAGTGACTTGGTTATTCTCTGGTGGGCTAGCGAATCTCATGACCAGTGAAAACGAAGTCTCAACGATTTTGAACTATCACCTACTGATCGTGCCTATTAGCTTAGGTCCATTGGGGATTTGTATGCTGATGGTTTCTATTTCTAACGCTCTGGGCAAGTCTTACACCGCATTAACGATTTCAGCGCTGCGCCTATTTGCCTTCTTCCTGCCTTGCCTGTGGGTTGGCTCTCAGCTTGCGGGTATTGAAGGTCTATTCTGGGGCGCAATGGCAGGTAATGTGCTTGCCGGCACCTGTGCATGGTTTATGTATCAGCGCGCGCTAAAACAAGTCGAGCTTAAACTGCCAAGCGAATAATCAAACAGAACACTCCAAAATAAATAAAGCAGCAACTTCAGCTGCTTTTTTAGGATCTAAATCCTAGTTTGCATCCTATTAAAAAGCTGTTTTTTTGTGAATTTAACTCTCTAATACAACCTCATTTTCAATTAACCACCTATCTTTACTCACCACCGCATTCACTAGTTAAATACTTAATTGCCATGCATTTACAATACCAATCAATCCGACTTTTTGCCTTTCCTTATAACTTGTCCTAGATCATCAAAGGGTTCAAAAATGCAACCTTTGGTTTTAAATATGTAAACCTTGATGCGGTTTAAGAAATTAAACCTCACTTGGCTACCTTTAGTGATCTTGTTCAAATTTCGCTCGTGATATAGGTCTAAAACTTACGATTTGTTGATATTTTGAACGTTCATCACAGGTTTACAGAAGTTTACCGCATCTTGCGGGGGTACCACCAAAGGAGTAGATTTCAGTCATTGAGTTCAAAAATGTAAACCGAAATCATGAATGTAAAACAAGTTCGATTCACCGATGAAGACAGAGAATGCTTAAGCAATTACTTCCGCTTAGCAGACACTATCGCCGATTTGATTGGTCCTTACTGCGAAGTGGTCATCCATTCATTTGAAAGCTTGGAAAACTCAGTCGTGAAGATCGTCAATGGTCATCATACGGGTCGTGAAATTGGTTCACCGATCACCGATTTAGGTTTACGCATGTGGAGCACGTTCGAGAAAACTGGCGAAGTTTCTCCGAAGAGCTATTTCACCAACGCAGCAGATGGGTCCCTAATGAAATCAACCACCTGTGTGCTGGCTGGTCCACAGCAAAAACCTATCGGCATGCTGTGTATCAACATGAACTTATCTTTCCCATTCCCAGAAATCGTCAAGACGCTGATGCCGCAGTGCAATGTACCTCAAACCATTGTCAGCGAGACCTTCAGCAACAATGCAAATGATGTGATTCAGCAAGCATTGAGTTCAGCCATTAAAGAAGTTGACCAAGACGAGACGATTTCTTCCAAAGGTCGTAATAAAGCCATCATCCGTTGCTTATTTGATAACGGAGTATTTGAGCTAAAAGAGACGACTACACAAGTATCAGAGCAGCTTGGGATCAGCCGTCAGGCGGTTTACAAGTTTATCCGTGAATTTAAATCAGAATAAAACCAATAATTTAGGAGTTACATCGTGAAACAGATCATTGCCACTGAACAAGCACCTGCAGCTATCGGCCCTTACTCACAAGGTACGTCTTACGGCGACATGGTTTATACATCAGGTCAATTACCTCTCGTTCCAGAAACCATGCAGTTTGTTGAGGGCGGTATTAAAGAGCAAGCTCGTCAGTCTTTGGAAAACTTAAAAGCTGTATTAGAAGCGAGCAATGCGGGACTGGACACAGTACTTAAGACTACCTGCTTCCTATCAGACATGGAGAACTTCGTTGTCTTTAACGAAGTGTATACCGAGGTGTTTGGTACTGAGAATGCACCTGCTCGCTCTTGTGTTGAAGCAGCAAAACTACCAAAAGACGCACTGGTTGAAGTTGAAGCCATCGCATACAAAAAATAACCGATTTAGGTATTAATGGGTATCATAGGAGATTCTCATGAGCGTTTCATTTATCGCATTAAGCGTACTGTTCTTTGGGTTCTACGCACTGCTGTCGAACTTCAAAAAGCAAAAGAAAAGTTTTAACTTCCGCGTACTCAGTGCGCTTGCTGCTGGCTTGTTGTTCGGTGGCGCAATTCAACTTGTTTTCGGTGTCGGTAACGTTGCGACATCTGGCTTTGCTGAACTGATTTCCGTATTCGGTAAAGGCTACATCAAACTTCTACAAATGATCGTTATCCCACTGGTATTCGTGGCGATGATCTCTTCGATCATGAACGTTGAAGGCGGTGGTGCGCTATCTCGAATCGCACCAAAAATCATCGGTATTCTACTTTTCACTTGTGCAATCTCAGCAGCCGTTGGTATCGCAAGTATTTACCTATTTGGTATCGATGCGAACGCGCTAGTAAGCACTATCGGCACAAACAGTGCGATTGAAGCTCGCGGTGATTCTCTGGTCGCAACACAAGATGCGATGGCGAGCAGCGGTCTGTCTGGTATGGCTCTGTCTATCATTCCAACCAACATCTTCGACATGCTAACGGGCTCTCAGCGTACTTCTACGCTATCAACTGTACTGTTCGGCATGTTCCTTGGTTACTGCATCCTTCAAGTGAAAAACCGTAAGCCAGAGAAAGTGCAAAACTTCGTTGATTTCATCAACTCTGCAAAAGAAGTGGTGCTTTCAATGGTTCGTGAAATCCTGAAGCTAACGCCTTACGGTGTATTCGCTCTGATGACCACGTTCATGATGACCAACGACCTATTCGCACTTGCAGAGATGGGCCGCTTCCTTCTAGCAAGCTACGTAGCAATTGGCGTTATGTTCGGCATCCACTTCGTCATGGTGTCAATGTTCGGTCTTTCTCCTGCCAAGTTCATGAAGAAAATCTGGCCAGTACTCGTGTTCGGTTTCGGGTCTCGTTCAAGCATGGCAGCTATTCCACTAAACGTTGAAATACAAACTCAGCGCCTAGGTGTAGACGAAGAAACAGCAAACATGTCAGCGACATTCGGAACCAGTATCGGTCAAAACGGTTGTGCCGGTATCTACCCAGCAATGCTAGCAATCATGGCGGCACAGGTCATGGGCATGCCTGTAGACTTGAGCTTTATCCTACAACTGATAGCTGTTATAGCGATTGCTTCATTCGGTATCGCAGGTGTTGGTGGCGGTGCAACGTTCGCAGCAGTAGCGGTACTGACCATCATGGGGCTAGACATCACAGTAGTCGCGATTCTAGTGTCTATCGAAGCGCTAATTGACATGGCTCGTACAGCGCTGAACATCTCAGGCTCTATGTTGTCTGGTGTTCTTACAGCGAAGAAGAATGGCTCATTGAATACTGAACAGTACGACGCTGACGTTACAGCGACAGTATCAAAAGAAGCAGCAGTATAATTCTCAAACTTAATTAAGAGCACTCCACGTGAGTGCTCTTCTGTTTTTCCTGAGTTCAGGTTATTTAGGTAGTAAATATGAAAGTTGTTGTTATAGGCGGTAGCGCCGCTGGTATGAGTTTCGCAGCAAAGTACAAACGTAATCAACCATCAGACGAAGTCATCGTTTTAGATAAGCGTAGCTACATCTCTTTCGGAGCCTGTGGCCTACCTTACTTTGCAGGCGGCATGTTTGATGACACCGAACGGATGATCTCCCGTACACCAGAACAAGCCATCAAATCAGGTTTAGATGTTCGTGTAGACACAGAAATGGTGTCGTTCGACCGCACTGAAAAGCAAATTACAGTGCGTCACCAAAACGTAGAGAGCACTATCGATTACGATATGCTGGTGATTGCGACAGGCGCACGTCCGATCGTTCCGTCATTCGGTGAATACAATCCAGAACACGTATACACACTCACAAGCATGGAAGACGGCTTGGCAGTTAAAGAGGCGCTAAAGGATAGTAACAAGCAGCGTGTGTGTGTTATTGGCGCAGGCTTTATCGGCTTGGAAGTATTCGACGCTGCACATGGCTTAGACAAGCACGTAACGATCATCGAACGTGAACAGCACATCATGAGCCGTCAGTTCAGTCCAGAAATCATTGAAGTAGTTGAAGGTGCGATTCGAGAATCCGATGCTGACCTTAAAACCGGTTGCAGCGTATCTGCAATTCGCGATGCCGAGCAAGGTGGTTACATCGTAGAAACCGATAACGGCAATGTAGAAGCTGATGTCGTGATCCTGTCACTCGGCTTCAAACCAAACACTGAAGTATTCGAACTACCAAAAGCGGCAAATGGCGCTCTGTTGGTGAATGAATATGGTGCTACTGAAGACGCTTATATCAATGCTGTAGGTGACTGTGCCGTTGTCCATCATATGGCACTAGGCAAACCCGTTTATGTTCCTCTTGCAACTACAGCCAACAAACAAGCGCGCATGATGGCTGACAAGCTAGCCGGAAAAGATACTTATATGTCAGGCTTCTTAGGTTCATCTTGTTTGAAAGTGCTCGACTACGAACTGGCGTGTACTGGCGTAAATGAACTTCTAGCGAAAGAACATAACTTGGATGTGAAAGTATCGACCATTTCAGATAAGAACCAAACCGATTACTACCCTGGCCAGGAAGACATCAAGGTGAAGTTGGTTTATCACCCAGAGACCAGGGTTCTTCTAGGTGGTGAGATCGTAGGTAAGAAAGGAGCCGTTGGCCGCATCAATGCACTTGCAGTCGCTATCACAGCCAAGATGACCACCCAACAACTAGGTTACATGGATTTCTGTTATGCCCCACCTTTTTCACGCACTTGGGATGCTCTAAACGTGGCAGGTAACGTCGCTAAATAAGCGAACTGATTGTACAAACTCCAAAGAGTATTCATTGAAACATCAAGGCAGAGCGATTACGCTCTGCTTTTTAATACTAATCACAGTAAGCAAGTGATCAAAAATAGCGTAGGGAAAAGGTTTGAGAACAAGGCAGAATTTTTCGATAAGTAGTTATTCTACAATCAAAAATTTTAACGCAGTTATCGAGCGTTCTAACAAGCTAGGCTAATCAGTTATTTACTACCATTGGTATTAATACTATAACGCCAGACACCGGTGTTTAACCAATGGGTAATCTGCCGTTTGAAGTATTCGAACGCTATCTTATCAGACTCGAGACGAAAAAAAGCCCGCTGATTTCTCAGCGGGCTTTTCAATGGTGGTGGAGGGATAGGGATTTGAACCCAACCACTAAAAAATTAAACGCTTATTTTACAATGAGTTACTCGAATTATCGAAAATCATTTTAATCGTTTGTCTTGTACAGATTAAACCTTACTTCACCGTTTAACGTCAAGATCTATCAGATTGATATGTTAGTAAGTTAGTTACTGAACTAACTTACTAATTTTGTCCTTCGGACTGAGTAACTGGCACACTTTTGGACAAAAGTGAGCCAGTGACCTTTCTATTTTAGCTACCCCTAAATAACTTTTCGTATCCCAAAACACTAGCAGGTAAGGCTGAACGCAGTGCTTGAGATGGAAGGAAACAGACATAAATTTCCATCCCCCGAACCGTAGTGTCAAATTCACTTTATGCAGGATTTAAGTAAAACATGCAAAATGTGCCCTCTGAAAGAGGCTCTATCCCAAAGAGTGTTACGAATCTGGTCAAGATTTTGAGTCTTCCAGGCTTTTTCTTATCAAATGCAACCTGTTGAACACTTGGAAGTTATGCGAGATAATTGCAGAACAGTAGAGTGAAATCTGAGAGATCTTAATGATAACTCAGCCAAAAAAGGGTTAATCTCTCATAAGGAAGCATCATGGAAAACTTTAGGATTCAGCTATTTTCTACAAGTCAGCTTGGAGGAATCCTAGACATAGGATATACAGCAAAACAAAGTGAAATAGTGGGTGATCTTTTATTTTTGTTTAATGCCGAGTTTGATGTTGCAAACCAGACTATTAGTATGGACTACAAGCATCAGTATAATGAAGCCTTTCAAGGAAGGCTTACAGGTTTTGTTAATAAATACAAGTCAATTCTTCCGAAAATTCAAAGTCTAACCACAAAATTTCAATGTTTGAAATCCGATGAATGGTTTTTCACGCTGCCCCCTATAGATTTGAATACGAGACTTAAGTTTGAGTTGGAAAAGGAATTAAACCAACTAAACGGGCTAAAAAGTGAAATCACTGACACTGATATTGAGAGCTTTTTTTCTGGTGTATTAGATAATTATGAAATCGTTACATTCGATCTAGATAAGACTAAAAAAATAAAGGTAGGTGAGGGTCGAAAAAATAAAAGGACATGTAGATTTTGCAACCTCCAGTCACCAGACGTAAGCTTCAAAAAGGAAGCACACGCAATATCTGAAGCACTAGGTAACAAAAAGTTAATATTGAATGAAGAATGTGATTCTTGTAATGAGTATTTTGATGAAAACGTAGAGCGAGATTTTGTTTTTTATCATGATCTCGCAAGAACGATGTTTGGGATTAAAAACAAAGAAAACAAAACACCCAAAATGAAAGGTAAAAACTTTGAGTTTTTCAAAGATGAAAATATGAATTTAAATATCGCTGTTGTTAGTGATAATGAAAACGAAACCAACCAAGAGACACCAAAGAGTGTGTCCTTCAATACTGGCAATAAAATCAGAATACAAAATATATATAAAGCTTTGTGCAAGTTTGCGTTAAGCGTAATGGATAAGGAATATATAGGTTACTTTACAGATACCATTCAGTGGATTAGAGGCGAAAAAGAAACTGCGTCGCTACCGATAGTTGCAGTTCTCAATAGCTATCATTTTTTCACAGAAAGACCTGAAATAACCTTGTTTTTTAGAAAAAATGACAACTACGACCTTCCGTTCACTGTTGTTGAGTTTAGGTTTACATATTACATGTATATTTTTATCGTACCTTTTTCAAGTCAGGATAAATGCCAATTTCTAAATGAATCAGAGTATGAACAATTTCTAAATTGTTTCACCCATATCAAGGCTAAAGGCGACTTTAGATTCCAAGATTTTTCTCAAAATATAGAAAGAGAATTAAAGTACACCATTAACTTCGAACAAAGAGAGACGAGAAATTCAAGCAACTCGGATGCGGTAAACCGTACCTGTTCTTGAGGGATTATGTTACCCAAGATTTCAAAGTAGCGATAGCTAGAAATACCATAAAGCATATTGAAGTTCGACTTTACCTTACAGCTTAATTACAAAAAGGAGTTTAAGATGTCTAACACCAATAAATTTGATGAGCTAATCAAGGATCAAGAAAACTGGATAAGTCAGTTAAGCAATTCTTTAAGCAATCTTAAGAAGTACAAAAGTGGGGAGCTTAGCTGTAGTGAAGAACACTTTAATCGAATTAAACAGGAGCATCATAATTTAGCCAAAGCAGTGAGCGCCATCTCAGAAAGAATTAATAATGTAAGGTAAGGACACATAACATAGGTTTAAAGCTTCATGACATTTTTCCTGATGTAAACGGTACGGTTTTGAGCAAGGTGCTAAATCATTATTGTCCAGTTTCTAGACATGCCTTTCTGTGGTATTGCATAGCAATTCAGGCAAAACACAGCCCGTTAAGAAAGCCGTTTCTGCTCACTTTTGGGAGTTCCCGTGCAGTTCCATTCTGGTGTCTGCCATAACCTCAAGTATTGCAAGCTCAGCAGCGTAACACGTTGCTGAGTAATCGCACTAAACAGTAAAGGGGCATTTCTGTGTCAGGGTAACCTGTCGGTTTGGTTAGTTTAATTTTGGTCTTCATGGCTTGCCATGGTCGGGAGTTAAGAGGCTCGCCTCTTGCCCGCAGTTCACGTTCATCTTTTGCGAAGCAAAAGTGTGACGGGAGCGCAGCGGGTTGCTATACCGTCTCACTTTTTTTAGAGACGGTTTTTGGCGGTTTACCTCCAAGCTTATTTTACTGAGATGTGCTCAACTGAAAGCTATTCACAGCATCAACCAACTCTTCTGGGGATAGCGGTTTCGCATAATGTCCGTAGGTCATCGTATTGTGTTTATGACCAACTATCTGAGCGACCAGATGCTCTTCGATGCCCGCCTTTTTCAGTTCATCAACAACGGTATGACGGAATGAATAGGCGGTTGGGCGTTGTCCCGCTTTGAAGTGACAGGCATCAAGAACATCACCAAAATTGTCTCGATAATCTTTAGACCAATCTAGATCATCCCCACGGGGAGTTAAGTCGAAGAGTTGAGTCGCACCTTGTTGTTTACGTTGCTCTACATAATCAAGAAAGCCTGACTCGAGTATCGTCTCGTGTATGGGCACTATTCTGTTGGAGGCGACATTTTTCAGGTGTTGGTTTTCCGCATCATCGGAAAAATGGATACATGGGATATGACTTAACTTGATATCCTTGATGCGAAGCTGACAAGCTTCTGAAGGACGGCAGCCTTGATGCATCTGTAACTTGGTTATCCAGTCAAATTGCTCACCTTGTTCCTTATAGGCTCGACTAGAGAATAGCTTTTTCAGCTCTACCGCCTTCCAACGCCTGCGTTGACCTTGGCTGTTTGTCTTCTTTGGTAGCTTCACCACCATAAATGGATTGCTTGCTATCAATTCTTTTGCCACGCACCAATTAAAGAACTGCCGATTTGCGGCCAGATAGTCTTTTAAGCTCTTATGACTAAGCTTACGCTGTATCAGTTCATCTCTGTAAGCCATAGCAAGGCTGTTGCTTGGGTTTTCTCGCCCTTGGCTTGATAGATAGTTTAGAAAATCACTACAACGCTGCTGTAGCTGTTTAATCGTCAATTGAGTCACGCTCTCAAGCTGTTTGGATTCAATGAACTGAGCCAGCGCCTCTTTTCCAACATTCACTCTCGGCGATGTTGCCTTTGCTTCTACGGTAGGTCTCAGTATTGGTGCATTCGTCGTTGTCTCGGGTTGAGAGTGATAATTTTGACGTAACTGATTAATACTATGAGCAAGTTCAGCTTTGAACTCAGCAAAACTTAATATCGTAGCTTTGGCTCTGTCGAAAAGAGCATGGAGTAATTGAACCTGTTCGATATTTCTCAGGTAAGCGACTTTACGTTCACGAGTTAGAAGAGAGAATTTATACCAATTAAAGTAAAAATGTGATCTAATTAAGGCCGTCGAACTCTTACAGAAAATCGTCATGGATAGCCTTAATAATACTGATTTTAAAAAGCTAGCAAGCCAACAAAAAACCATTCAAATGAAGGTTCGCTTGCTAGCACTAGCCCACTTCAAAGAAGGTCACTCGCGCACTCAAATTGCCAAATACCTTAAAGTCAGTCGAACTAGTGTAAACAAATGGGTTCAAGTATTTCTTGAAGAAGGATTGGAAGGGCTTCAAGAAAAACCTCGCACAGGCAGACCTGCATACCTCAATGCAGAACAACGAAAACAACTCAGTGCATTCATTAAGAAAGAAGCAGAGTCCCCTTCAGGCGGGCGCCTTGTCGGGAGCGATATACATGATTACATCGTGAAAAACTTTGATAAATACTACCACCCTAATTCTATCTATTATCTCCTCGACCACATGGGCTTCTCTTGGATAACTTCTCGCTCCAAACACCCTAAACAATCACAGCAAATCCAAGACGATTTTAAAAAAATTCAAAATAGAAACGATCCTTAAGATCCCCGGCCATATCGGGCTAGAGAGTGTTGATGTCTGGTTTCAAGATGAAGCTAGGTTTGGTCAGCAGAACACAACGACACGTCTTTGGGCGACTCGTGGAACGAGGCCTCGCGTGGTAAAACAACAGCAATTTGAATACGCTTATTTGTTTGGTTCGGTATGCCCTGAAAGAGGAATTGGCGAAGCCATAGTGGTTCCTTGGGTTAACAAGGACATAATGACAAATCACTTAGAGCAGATATCTAAGGCTACAGAAAAAGGACGTCATGCTGTCGTTATAATGGATGGTGCAGGCTGGCATACCGATGATATTGCGAGAGAATTTAATAACGTCAGTACTATTAAGCTTCCTCCCTACTCGCCAGAGCTTAACCCTATAGAGCAAGTTTGGAGTTGGTTGCGACAACATTATCTAGCGAATCAAAGTTTCACGGATTATAACGACATTGTTTCCAAGGTTTGTCGCGCTTGGAATGAATTTCTTGAGTGCAAAGATCGTGTCACAAAAATGAGCAGAAGGGATTGGATAAACCTGATCAGTTAATTTTCCGGATTGGTATTAAACTCTTTGGGATAGCCACTGCTACGCAGTGAAAGTGGGGTGGCGATGCGTGTGTAGTATACGCTATTTGGAAGTCTCAATAAGTACATCTGTGCTACCTTTCTGTGCAAGATGATTTTCGAGGCTTTAGATACGAAAAAACCGCTGTAAAAACAGCGGTTTAATCTTTAAGAGTGGTGGAGGGATAGGGATTTGAACCCTAGAACCGCTATTAACGGTTGCCGGTTTTCAAGACCGGTGCTTTCGACCACTCAGCCATCCCTCCAACAAATTGTCATTAACAGATTAATGCACTGCTAATGTTATTACTCGTAATACGAGTAATTATATTTAAAGCCTGGCGATGTCCTACTCTCACATGGGGAAACCCCACACTACCATCGGCGCTATTGTGTTTCACTTCTGAGTTCGGCATGGAATCAGGTGGGTCCACAATGCTATGGTCGCCAAGCAAATTTTGTTTAATTGACGCATTAGCGACAATTAATAATTCGGAAAACTGATTTAAAAGTATCTCTTCAAACTCATTCAAGGTCTGTCTTTCTATTGAGTCCACAAAACCCCTTGGGTGTTGTATGGTTAAGCCTCACGGGCAATTAGTACAGGTTAGCTCAATGCCTCGCAGCACTTACACACCCTGCCTATCAACGTCGTAGTCTACGACAACCCTTTAGGACACTTATAGTGCCAGGGAAAACTCATCTCAAGGCTCGCTTCCCGCTTAGATGCTTTCAGCGGTTATCGATTCCGAACTTAGCTACCGGGCAATGCCATTGGCATGACAACCCGAACACCAGAGGTTCGTCCACTCCGGTCCTCTCGTACTAGGAGCAGCCCCTTTCAATTTTCCAACGCCCACGGCAGATAGGGACCGAACTGTCTCACGACGTTCTAAACCCAGCTCGCGTACCACTTTAAATGGCGAACAGCCATACCCTTGGGACCGACTTCAGCCCCAGGATGTGATGAGCCGACATCGAGGTGCCAAACACCGCCGTCGATATGAACTCTTGGGCGGTATCAGCCTGTTATCCCCGGAGTACCTTTTATCCGTTGAGCGATGGCCCTTCCATTCAGAACCACCGGATCACTATGACCTGCTTTCGCACCTGCTCGAATTGTCATTCTCGCAGTCAAGCGGGCTTATGCCATTGCACTAACCACACGATGTCCAACCGTGTTTAGCCCACCTTCGTGCTCCTCCGTTACTCTTTGGGAGGAGACCGCCCCAGTCAAACTACCCACCAGGCACTGTCCGTAATCCCGATTCAGGGACCAACGTTAGAACATCAAAACTACAAGGGTGGTATTTCAAGGACGACTCCATCACATCTAGCGACGCAATTTCATAGTCTCCCACCTATCCTACACATGTAGGTTCAATGTTCAGTGCCAAGCTGTAGTAAAGGTTCACGGGGTCTTTCCGTCTAGCCGCGGGTACACTGCATCTTCACAGCGATTTCAATTTCACTGAGTCTCGGGTGGAGACAGCGTGGCCATCATTACGCCATTCGTGCAGGTCGGAACTTACCCGACAAGGAATTTCGCTACCTTAGGACCGTTATAGTTACGGCCGCCGTTTACCGGGGCTTCGATCAAGAGCTTCGACCGAAGTCTAACCCCATCAATTAACCTTCCGGCACCGGGCAGGCGTCACACCGTATACGTCATCTTACGATTTTGCACAGTGCTGTGTTTTTAATAAACAGTTGCAGCCACCTGGTATCTGCGACTCTCGTCTGCTCCATCCGCAAGGGACTTCACTGATAAGAGCGTACCTTCTCCCGAAGTTACGGTACCATTTTGCCTAGTTCCTTCACCCGAGTTCTCTCAAGCGCCTTGGTATTCTCTACCCGACCACCTGTGTCGGTTTGGGGTACGATTCCTTACAATCTGAAGCTTAGAGGCTTTTCCTGGAAGCATGGCATCAATGACTTCACTACCGTAGTAGCTCGACATCGTATCTCAGCGTTAAGAAAGTCCGGATTTACCTAAACTTTCCGCCTACGTACTTGAACCTGGACAACCGTCGCCAGGCCCACCTAGCCTTCTCCGTCCCCCCATCGCAATTGTAAGAAGTACGGGAATATTAACCCGTTTCCCATCGACTACGCCTTTCGGCCTCGCCTTAGGAGTCGACTTACCCTGCCCCGATTAACGTTGGACAGGAACCCTTGGTCTTCCGGCGAGGGAGTTTTTCACTCCCTTTATCGTTACTCATGTCAGCATTCGCACTTCTGATACCTCCAGCATGCCTTACAGCACACCTTCAACGGCTTACAGAACGCTCCCCTACCCCACATACCCTAAGGTACGTAGCCGCAGCTTCGGTGTATAGCTTAGCCCCGTTACATCTTCCGCGCAGGCCGACTCGACCAGTGAGCTATTACGCTTTCTTTAAATGATGGCTGCTTCTAAGCCAACATCCTGGCTGTCTGAGCCTTCCCACATCGTTTCCCACTTAGCTATACTTTGGGACCTTAGCTGGCGGTCTGGGTTGTTTCCCTCTCCACGACGGACGTTAGCACCCGCCGTGTGTCTCCCGGATAGTACTTACTGGTATTCGGAGTTTGCAAAGGGTTGGTAAGTCGGGATGACCCCCTAGCCTTAACAGTGCTCTACCCCCAGTAGTATTCGTCCGAGGCGCTACCTAAATAGCTTTCGGGGAGAACCAGCTATCTCCAGGTTTGATTGGCCTTTCACCCCTAGCCACAAGTCATCCGCTAATTTTTCAACATTAGTCGGTTCGGTCCTCCAGTTGATGTTACTCAACCTTCAACCTGCCCATGGCTAGATCACCTGGTTTCGGGTCTAATCCTAGCAACTGTACGCCCAGTTAAGACTCGGTTTCCCTACGGCTCCCCTAAACGGTTAACCTTGCTACTAAAATTAAGTCGCTGACCCATTATACAAAAGGTACGCAGTCACACCACGAAGGTGCTCCTACTGCTTGTACGTACACGGTTTCAGGTTCTATTTCACTCCCCTCACAGGGGTTCTTTTCGCCTTTCCCTCACGGTACTGGTTCACTATCGGTCAGTCAGTAGTATTTAGCCTTGGAGGATGGTCCCCCCATATTCAGACAGGATATCACGTGTCCCGCCCTACTCGTTTTCACTGATTATGATGTGTCGGTTACGGGGCTATCACCCTTTATTGCGAGACTTTCCAGACTCTTCACCTGCATCATTAAAAGCTTAAGGGCTAATCCAATTTCGCTCGCCGCTACTTTCGGAATCTCGGTTGATTTCTCTTCCTCGGGGTACTTAGATGTTTCAGTTCCCCCGGTTTGCCTCCTGTTGCTATGTATTCACAACAGGATACTTACTTATGTAAGTGGGTTTCCCCATTCAGGAATCCCAGACTCAAAAGGTTATTACTACCTAATCTGGGCTTATCGCAAGTTATTACGCCTTTCATCGCCTCTGACTGCCAAGGCATCCACCGTGTACGCTTAGTCACTTAACCATACAACCCGAAAGGGTTTCTATTTGCTTTCACTTTCCTTTTTATTTTCACTTTTAAAAAGTGAAGACAAACAGGAGCGAAGACAAATAAGCGTATGGCAACTAACCAAGGTTTTTGGTTGTCATCAAGAAGGGTTAATTCTTGATAACTGTTTGCCGGACTCAATTTACTTTTTTGTTTCCACTTTTTAATAAAAAGTAGAATCAAAAAATGAACAATCATTTCTGATCATTCGAATACAAGACACTTGAATGTGTTTGTTGTGTTCATACCGTTCTTATTAAATAAGAGCAGATAAACATTGAGAACTTTTAAATTTGATTTAAATAACTTCGTTATTTAAATCAGTCAGCTTTCCAAATTGTTAAAGAGCAAGAGTTTTTCGAGTTTTAAACTTTCAAAACCATTTTTAAAGACTCTCATCAGACTGTTGTCATCAAAGAACGTTTAAAGATGGTGGGCGATACCGGGCTCGAACCAGTGACCCCCTGCTTGTAAGGCAGGTGCTCTCCCAACTGAGCTAATCGCCCATGATAGTTCTTTTGTCTTCACTTTTAATAAAGTAAAAATAAGAACCATTCTTCATGGAGAAAGAATGGTGGAGCTATGCGGGATCGAACCGCAGACCTCCTGCGTGCAAGGCAGGCGCTCTCCCAGCTGAGCTATAGCCCCATATTTTTATTTCCTTGGGAGGAAATGGTGGGCGATACCGGGCTCGAACCAGTGACCCCCTGCTTGTAAGGCAGGTGCTCTCCCAACTGAGCTAATCGCCCCAAATTTTATTTCCTTGGGAGGAAATGGTGGGTCGTGCAGGATTCGAACCTGCGACCAATTGATTAAAAGTCAACTGCTCTACCAACTGAGCTAACGACCCTTTTTACTTCTTGAAGGAAGTGGTATCCCGTAGGGGAGTCGAACCCCTGTTACCGCCGTGAAAGGGCGGTGTCCTAGGCCTCTAGACGAACGGGACACTGCAATTTATCTCTACTTTAAAAAATAGAAACAAACTTTGAAGAACCTTGGGAGTTCTTCTTCTCTTTGCTTTTCTAAACCTAATCAATCTGTGTGGACACTTGTCGTGAGTATCTTCGTATAAGGAGGTGATCCAGCCCCAGGTTCCCCTAGGGCTACCTTGTTACGACTTCACCCCAGTCATGAACCACACCGTGGTGATCGTCCTCCACTCTCTCCGAAGAAAGGGCGGTTAAACTAACCACTTCTGGTGCAGCCCACTCCCATGGTGTGACGGGCGGTGTGTACAAGGCCCGGGAACGTATTCACCGTGACATTCTGATTCACGATTACTAGCGATTCCGACTTCATGGAGTCGAGTTGCAGACTCCAATCCGGACTACGACGCACTTTTTGGGATTCGCTCACTATCGCTAGCTTGCTGCCCTCTGTATGCGCCATTGTAGCACGTGTGTAGCCCTACTCGTAAGGGCCATGATGACTTGACGTCGTCCCCACCTTCCTCCGGTTTATCACCGGCAGTCTCCCTGGAGTTCCCGACATTACTCGCTGGCAAACAAGGATAAGGGTTGCGCTCGTTGCGGGACTTAACCCAACATTTCACAACACGAGCTGACGACAGCCATGCAGCACCTGTCTCAGAGCTCCCGAAGGCACACCTGCGTCTCCGCTGGCTTCTCTGGATGTCAAGAGTAGGTAAGGTTCTTCGCGTTGCATCGAATTAAACCACATGCTCCACCGCTTGTGCGGGCCCCCGTCAATTCATTTGAGTTTTAATCTTGCGACCGTACTCCCCAGGCGGTCTACTTAACGCGTTAGCTCCGAAAGCCACGGCTCAAGGCCACAACCTCCAAGTAGACATCGTTTACGGCGTGGACTACCAGGGTATCTAATCCTGTTTGCTCCCCACGCTTTCGCATCTGAGTGTCAGTGTCTGTCCAGGGGGCCGCCTTCGCCACTGGTATTCCTTCAGATCTCTACGCATTTCACCGCTACACCTGAAATTCTACCCCCCTCTACAGCACTCTAGTTCACCAGTTTCAAATGCAGTTCCGAGGTTGAGCCCCGGGCTTTCACATCTGACTTAATGAACCACCTGCATGCGCTTTACGCCCAGTAATTCCGATTAACGCTCGCACCCTCCGTATTACCGCGGCTGCTGGCACGGAGTTAGCCGGTGCTTCTTCTGTTGCTAACGTCAAGAGATAACGCTATTAACGTTACCCCCTTCCTCACAACTGAAAGTACTTTACAACCCGAAGGCCTTCTTCATACACGCGGCATGGCTGCATCAGGCTTGCGCCCATTGTGCAATATTCCCCACTGCTGCCTCCCGTAGGAGTCTGGACCGTGTCTCAGTTCCAGTGTGGCTGATCATCCTCTCAGACCAGCTAGGGATCGTCGCCTTGGTGAGCCATTACCTCACCAACTAGCTAATCCCACCTAGGCATATCTTGACGCGAGAGGTCCGAAGATCCCCCTCTTTGGCCCGTAGGCATTATGCGGTATTAGCCATCGTTTCCAATGGTTATCCCCCACATCAAGGCAATTTCCTAGGCATTACTCACCCGTCCGCCGCTCGACGCCCATTAACGCACCCGAAGGATTGTTAGTGTCGTTTCCGCTCGACTTGCATGTGTTAGGCCTGCCGCCAGCGTTCAATCTGAGCCATGATCAAACTCTTCAATTTAAGATTTTGTCGGCTCAATGAATACTGACTTCAAAATCCATTCTCACTCGAAAGTAAAAAGTAATTTTAAAGCTATTATCTTTCCAACAGAAAGATAATGAATTGACTGTGCCAAATACTTTCTTTCTACAAGAGAAAGTAGTTATTCGTATTGGTCACTCAGTTCATTGAAACCAAAGTTGATTCCGAGGAATCTGTTTTACTTCTCTTAATAAAAAGGGAAGATAAAACGTTTTGATATTCATCAACGAGTGCCCACACAGATTGATAGGTTTAAATTGTTAAAGAGCTTTGCTTATCGAAACTTTCTTTTTACAAAGAAACCCTTGAAAGCGGACGTGAATTCTAGCGATTTAATTTCAAGTGTCAAACACTTTTTAAAATTAATTTCTTTCGAACTTTCCGTCTTACTGATTACCGCTGAAGCCTTGTGGCGTCTGCCGTGTCAGTGAGGCGGCATTATAGAGATCATCGAAAACATGGCAACCCCTATTTTAATAAAAATTCAAAAAAATTGCTTAAGGGGCTACTTTTACGTCAAAACCCGCTTTCACAGGTTAAAGCTCATACAATCAAGAGCATATAACTTAGAATTTTGCGACTAGATCTTTCGAGAATGCCTCTATATCCAGTTCGATACTCCACTTTTCACTTAGCTCCACTATGTTATCTAGCGATTGCTGAACCGTTTTTATTGTCAATGTATTGTTATCTAGGTCGTATACCTGTTTTTGCGTAGTGTAATAGAAGTAAAGGATAGTTAATGCTTCTCGATCGCCTTGCTCAGCTTTCGGTTGAATACGCTTGAGCTTACGATAGATTTGATTGTGAGTTTGTTTGAGGTTCCACACATAAAGCGCTTCTTTAAAGTACTCATGCCCTTTCACTCGGCTTGCGATAAACGCATTCAAAGCGACAGATAAGATCACCCCAAGTACGTTCAAATGAAAGTTTCCTGTCGATTCACCAGTAATAGAATTAGCCGAGCCAAACAATTCAATCAGAATGGTGCCGAATACAATGGCAAACAATGCAAGCGACCCAACTAATGACACCAACAACAGGTTCATCTTCTTTCTATATTCTTCTTTATTGATCTTTTGTAACTTCACCGACAGCTTCCTTATGTAAGTCACCTAATAATTTGCGCATACTATCTATGTAAACCTTGCTTCGCTTCAACCTTTACCATCTTGTAATGTGGTCACTCTCAATTTAATACGTATAGTTCTTCTGGTCAGTACTATACATAACTCCATTTGACTTCATTAATAGAAAAGAGTTACATACCGCCATAATTTTGGTTATTCATCAATTCATGTTGATAAAGTCTGTTTCGCTTTATCACATACTGACAAGGTACATTCCATGCGTTCATTTGTATTACGCGCTCGCGCAGCCCCTACAGAGAGCAAACTTATCTTAGAAGGTGTTGGGCAAGATGCTCATACTGAGATTCTGGCTCATACTCTGATGAACACGATCTTCGTTGCTCAATCACACCGTGAGAATGTCACCGTGCACCTTGTATTAGAAAGTACTAAAGACTTTTCACGTACGATCACTTTCGATTCAAATGAGATCACTAACATTGGTGGCTTTCATGAATCGGCATTGTTATCAGCGGTAGTAAGAGCGGTTGATGCTTCTCAAGGCATGACAAAAGAACAGACACGCCAGGTTGAGCCGGGCATCACTGTTCGTACTATGAGTTTTGAAAAGTTGGTTAAAGAACTGGCTGAAGACCACCAGCTGTACATGATGGATAAGAAAGGCGACTTTATCCGTGATGCAGAGATTGCGGGGAACCCATGTTTCCTTCTGACTGACCACATCCCTATGCCGAAGAAAAGCTACAACAGCTTAAAACGTCTAGGAACAGAGAAAATCAGTTTGGGTCCAAATATGCTGTTCGCTTCTCAGTGTGTTGTGTTGATCAACAATGAATTGGATGTACGTGGTTTTTGATATCCACAGCTCTCTCTACGAGAGTTTTCTCTAAAACAGCAGGTCACTCCAAAACAGCAGCTCGCTATAAAAAATAGCTAGCCCTAAAATCATAAATGGAGCGATATACGCTCCATTTATAGTTAAATTAGCGTGCTAATTAAAAACGCACTTCGACGGTCATCCCTTCAATCCAATATTCTCTAGGCAAATCAGCCGTAAAGTTCAATGCTACTTTGAGATATGCCGGTTGCCCTTCAAAAGGGCTTGCTAATTGAGTAGGCAACTTACTGACGATTTCTACCGAATCTGCAATCTCAGCCTCAAAAGTACTACCATTAGGAAACCTTACCTTGGTATGAGCTCCTATTATCGCATTCTCTAAATATTTAGGGTCTAAATACGCGACCACTTGCGGGGTGGTATTCTTCGCTATCGTTACAAGCTCGTCACCTTCGAACACTCTCTGTCCTTCAACGACATGGATATCGACAACGCGGCCTGCATAGGGAGACTTAATCGACAGCTCTTGTTCAACTACACGTTTAAGTGCTAGATCTTTCATTAACGCACGTCTAGCCTGACTAACCGGCCCCGCTAATTCTCTTTCTTGTTCAGCTCGTTTCGCATTTTGAAAATCAAGTTTTTGTCCATTAAGCTGATTATTGAGTGAATTACTCATTCCTACGATACTTGCGTAATCCACATCGGACACCTGGCCTTTCTTCCTATATTCTTCATAGCGCTTTTGAATTTGCTGTACCGTATTTAGATTACTGCGCGTTTCTGCAATACCTTTCAAATGCAGTAGGCCAATGTCCTCAGAAACGCTTACTTCTAACCCCAATAATTCAGAATGAAGAAATTCAATTTGAGCTTCAACTTCCTTATTCGTCAACTGAATTGCTGTCTCTGATTTTAATATTTGACTTCCATCTTCGACAGGGAGCGGACCGACTACTCCTGCAACCTTAGAGGTCAAGGTCACAGGGTGCGAGGTAATGATTGCTGGAGCAATAACCAAAAAATTGGTCTTGAAGAAAAAATACGCAACGAATAATAGTGGGCTAATCACCAAGCTTAAAATTAAATACCAACGGAAGCGGTAGCCTCCTCTTTTCGCTTGTCCGTACGCAACTTTGACACCATCATCCGATTGAGGTTTGTTCTTTTTATCAAGATGAAATTTCACTTTCATTGTTAAAACCTTTTGCCTTTTTTCAATACCCACCAAGGAGCCATACTGGATTCTTCATGACTTCTTCTAAATAACTCATTAACCATAGAGAACGCGGTAATCAATCGCATAAAGAATTGATAAAATGGATACAAAACTAGCCATTTAGCCATTCTTAGATCCTCTTTCTCCCTTTCAGAAACTAATCCAATATAGACAACAAAAAAGAGCCCCACTGTTGACAAGTACACGCAATAAATAAGGAGCAAAAGTGCCACAACAAAATCGATGGAATAAGCCCAAAATATATAAAACATGAATATCGAAACTAAAATGGGCAGCAATATATTTTGTAGAACACCATAAACTAAAGTGAAGATAAAATTTCCCCAACCAAGTAATCGAGGCGTTAGACCTTCATTATGTTTCCTTAAAAACAGAAATAATAAGTCTCCATCCCATCTTAATCTTTGTTGCACCAGTCCTTTCAAAGTGTCGGGTACATCTGTATGACCCACAGCTTTAGGTGTAAAAGCGAGTTTATTATTTGGATGTCGTTTCTTGTACTGTTTGAGCCTCATCGTTAAGTCGAGATCTTCAGCTGTATGAGTATCCCACCCTCCAACTTGCTTCAGAATATTCTTTCTAAAGGCACCAAAAGCCCCAGATATATTATTGAGAACCCCCCAATTGGATAGTCCAGTCTTACCAGCCTGCATCGATAACATATACTCAAGAGACTGCATTCGCGTAAGCAAATTTTCTTGCCAGTTTCTAACACGTAAAGCACCTCCAGAAGCAATCACATTCTTATCAGTAAATTGCTTCATCATTTGTAACGCCATGTCGTTGTCAAAAGAAGTATCACCATCAACATTAATAACAAAATCACCGGTAGCGTTATCTAAACCAGCATTTAACGTTGATACGCGACCTCCTCTTTGCCACTTAGGAATGACGCGAACATCTCTGTTTCGCACTTTTCTGTGTCTCTGCTCCCCTCGTATTGCAGCTAAGTAGGTAGCTTCATTTTGAGTTGCTCCGTCGACTACGGCTAAAATCTCGATCTTTCCGGGATAAAGCTGTTCAACAAGCGTGTCGATCGTTATCTCTATTGCATCTCCTTCTCCATAACAAGTAATGACAAACGAGATGCTTGGGTATTCTTTTATCTCTATATCACTGGCCGAATAAGACCAGCGAAAGATTCCACTTAACACAAGCAGAAAGAGTGGGAGCTCAACCATAATCATCATGGGAAAAAGCATTAGCCAAAGCTCCGAGTTCTCTAGAAGCATCCCCCAAAAGTACTGTTGGAGATCAAGGCTAACTGACAGCATAGATTTCACTGACTTTACTATCTAACCAATATCCAACATCTTCTTTCATCGCAGGGTCGGGTATACCCCATGCGAAAACATTCAGAGTAAAATCATCATCTTCAATCAGAGAACAAAGCGCTCCTATTTTGCCGCGTAATACTTCTATATGTTCCATCTTAGCTTTGGGCATTAATACAAAAAGAACATCGCTTTTAAACTGACAACAAATATCAGAATCTCTAAACAAGCCATTCAATCGCTCTGTAATTTGCTCGATTAAAGCAAACATTTTAGCGTCTCCATTTTTTGACACATACTGAGCTAAATCAGGTAAATATAACCCCAATAATAGATGTTCTTCTTCATGGCGAAGTGCGATTCGATTAACCCAGCTAAGAAGGTTCGAAAAATAACCTCCATCTACTTTCCCGCTTAACGACAGCTCAGGAGCTGATAATTTCACTCCATGACGGAATATATACTCCCCCTGTACACCAAGTTTCAGCGAGTACACCTTCCTTACGACCAACTTTGAAATCTCGTTTTTTGTACCACACTCGAAACAAGAAGCTAATGTCTCCGCCTCTGCAAAAGAATGAGAGCACGAGTTACATGCATGGGTTTCTAAAGGACGGTCATAGTCCACCCCAATATGGCGAAGCTGAGTTAAGCACTTAGGGCATTCTAATTTTTGATTACGTTTAAATAGCCCTTGCTCTGCAACATGACCACACGTGAAACAATGAAGAGAGGTACGCTCAGTAATATCGATGTCTTTGCAAGAAGGACACGCCTCGATGTAATTTAAATGAGCACTAGCACATTCATGACACACTCTAACTCGATCAATTAAGTCCTCAATTTCAAAAGTGTCTCGCTTGGTCTCTGATAATACAAAGCGGTAAGTTGAACTTAGCTCCGGATAGTAGAGCTCAACTAATGGATAAGAATAAATCGATCTATGAGACAAATATTTGTGAGGTGATAATCGACGTGTTTGATCCAAGCCTAACCACCCAACAAGAGGATCCAATGTTTCCGAGGAGTTGATAATACTTTCCAACGTTCTGCGATGTTGAATCACCTCTTCTTCAACACTTTCTGGATTTAAAATACCGTCGGATAAACATTCTGATAATGCACTATCTTCTACAACATAAATCTTCCAAGACCAAAACTTCCTACAGCGATGCAGTTGACTCATCACGTCGTCTTGCGAACTAAGATCGCCATTTAAAATAATGACACCACCCAATAATTCAGGGAGTTGATTAATTTCACTGACTGGCACGATCTCTAATGGTTCTCTGATCTCAAGTACAGGAGTTCCAAGGCAGTAAATTTTCAACTTATCTCTCATTCATTAACTCCACTCTTTTGACGCTATCACCGTCAAATAAACGTAACATTTGAAATTTCAAGCGATGCTATTGCATTATTTATCCTTATACAAATACTAGATATCGATATGAAAACCGTCCAATCATTAGCCAAAAAGATTAAATAACCTCACCAATTAATTAACACGCTAGAAATATTAGTCTTGTTAATAATTGGTACCAGAGCGGTCACATACAAATCTAAAAGTTAAAGTTGATGGCGGTTGCAGAGACTTTCGAAACAACCGTCTTCTCAAAAAAACAGTCAAATATTCATGCTTTAATAAACATTAAGACAAAAAAAGAGCTCAAATAAGTGAGCTCTTTTGATTATCTATCTCTCGGTATAGATGGTGCTATCTCAGAATCGGCCTGATTAACCAAAGATGAAGCTGTATAGGAAGCCTGCACCCATCGCCATGCTTAGGATAACGAATAGGAATGCTGCAATCATTTGGTTTTTGAAGATTGATTTAAGCAGAATAACTTCCGTCAAACTTGCACCCGCACTACCAATGATCAATGCCATTACTGAACCCAACGCCATACCTTTTTGTACTAAAGCTGCACTTAGTGGGATGACAGCCTCAGCACGAATGTACAGTGGGATACCAATTACAGCGGCTACAGGAATCGCATACCACATACCTTCACCAGCGTACTGTGCAATTAGGTCTGTAGGAATGAAACCATAAATGAATGAACCAATCGCGATACCCATCATCAGGTAAGGGAAAACTTGTTTGAAGTCTTTCCAAGTTGAGAACCAAATTCTCATCCAACGGCTAGGTTCTTTCTTCTCTACGATTTCCGCAGTCGCGCTTCCATCCCTTGAGCAGCATGACACAGTCACTTGTGGTTCTTCTTTCTTCGAATCGCAACAAGATGTCTCTTTTGCCATTACAGGTGCAGGTTCGCCACAGGCACTTGTACCACATGAAGATTCCGCTTTAGTCGGTGCTGCTTTCTTAGGAACAGAGTCACCACAGCTAGTACCGCAATTTGAGGCTGAACCGGTTGACTCATACGCCTCAGGTTTTACGTAACGCTCAAAACCAAGCTTCTCAAGTGCGTAACCTGCCACTACCGACACCGTCATTGCGACAAGGAAGTAGAACACAGCCACTTGCCAGCCGAAGGTAATCAAGAATAAACCAATGATCACTGGGTTCAATAATGGGCTACCGAATAGGAACACCATCATTGGACCGAAACCCGCTCTTGCACGCAGCAACCCTTTTAAGAAAGGAATGGTCGAACATGAACAGAAAGGCGTAATTGCACCCAGTAATGCTGCAACCACATAACCCTTACCATTACGTGAGCTCAGGATAGATTGAATCTTTTCTGGTGTCAGAAACTCTTGAAGAACCCCAACAATGTAGCTGATCGCCAAGAAAAGGATGATTAGCTCTACTGCTAAGAAGGCGAACATATCAAGAGCGTCTTTTAGCATTGCTAACATTTCATTGCTCATAATTAACTCCACAATGGATTGAAGGCCGGACTCTATGAGAAAAGTAACCAACCCTTAATTTCGAATATTCTCGAATTATAGAAATAAACAGCTCCAGATCAAAATTTATTTCGACAAAAATCGAAATGAATTCCGAAAACACTATTTTACAATGACTTACATAGCCACAATTTTTAAATTTGAATTGCTCTTATATTTCGACTAACATCGAAATTAAATCTTGAGGAGTTAATATGAACTTAGAAGTCGTTGCGAAAGCACTTAAAGAGTTGGGCCACCCTGTTCGCCTAACCATTTATAAGAGTGTTGTTAAAGCTGGCTACCAAGGCATTGCAGTTGGCGGCCTACAAGAAGAACTAGGCATTCCCGGTTCTACCTTGTCTCATCACATATCAAGCTTGGCGTCTGCGGGTTTAATCAGCCAAAGACGAGAAGGAAGAACGTTATTCTGCGTGGCTGAGTATGAGTGCCTAGAAGGTGTGATTGATTTCTTACAAGACGAGTGTTGCGTGAATGAACAGCGCAACTAAGGCACCTTTGAATAGCGCAAATTTGAATAAGGCACCTTTGAAGCTTGAACAAGTCTGGGCTGAGTATCAGCAAGCGTTAAAGTCATTCCTGTATTCCAAGGTCAGCAACTCTGCGGATGTAGACGACTTGCTTCAAGAGATCTTAATTAAGACTTATCAAAACTTAGATAAGGTGCAAGATACAAGCAGCGTAAAATCGTGGCTATTCCAATTAGCCAATCACACCATTATCGACTTCTATCGTAAGCATGCTCGTCAACAACGTGATAGCCAAATTGATGCTGAAGATCTGTGGTTTACCGATTTGGACCACAACTCTGAGTTCAAGCAGAAGCTTTCATTGTGTATTGAACCTTTTATTCAGGCACTGCCAGAACAAAGTTCATCGTTATTGCTTGCTGTCGACATCAAAGGCCAAAGCCAGAAAGAGATTGCAGAGGCGCAGAACATCAGCTACTCAACGGTTAAGTCTCGCGTTCAGAAAAGTCGTGGGGACCTTAAAAGCTTGTTTGAAGAGTGCTGTAACCTGTCACTGGATCAACAAGACAATGTGATTGACTGCGAGCTCAAACCAGACAACGATTGCAGCAACTGCTAATAACTAATAACTAATAACTAATAACTAATAACTAATAACTAATAACTAATAACTAATAACTAACTCGAACCTGTTATTCAAATACAACAAAGCCAGCAATTGATGCTGGCTTTGTTGTTTTCATAATCTGTAAATCACCTTGCTTCAGCTAAGCTAGTGCTTAAGCGAACCTAGCTACTCTGCTTCCACTTACTACGCGGCTTCCGCTTTAACAACTGCTTGATAGCGCCCCGGTTTATGATTCATTGCTAGAATCAAGTTGGTGACTATCGCACCAAGCACAGACAGAAGAACCAATGACACGTCAACAATGAACAGAGAAAGCACAACAATCGTGCAGTCCAGTGCCATCTGAACCTTACCCGCACGAATTCCAAAACGTTCTTGTAAGAACAACGCCAGAATGTTGAAGCCACCTAAGCTCATCTTATGACGGAAAATCACCAGCATTCCGGTACCAATTAAGCCACCACCAAGTAAAGCTGCATACAATGCATGAATTTCGGCAATTTGAATCACGTGATACAAGTGATCCACAGCGAACGAAACAATCGAAACAGCAATAAAGGTGTTGATGGTGAAGCGCCAGCCCATACGAGCAACCGACAGAATATAGAAAGGTAAATTAAGCGCGAAGAACACTTGGCCAAAGCTTAGATCTGTTACTTTGGTAATGAAAATTGCTAGACCAGCCGTGCCTCCGGTGAGCAAACCGACTTGGTTGAAAAAGATAACGCCGAGTGAAACCAGTGCGCTACCTAAGAGCAGTGCCAGTAAATTTTCGCGAAGGTTATGATCTTTATCCATGTGAATGACTCTCCCTGAATCTTTTAACATCGCGTTTCAGTAGTTTTGAAACGATTTATGCCCAAATTTACGATGTTTGACAGATAAGTCGAGTGAATGGCCAATGTTGATTAGTGATTAGTTTGTATATTAGTTTTTACAGTTTTGTGAAATCTTCAATTAAACAGACAGTTACAATCTTGCATTTGAACTTTCATTCTTAATTACATACTTCTATCTATTAACCAGTAAACTTCGAGTTTTCCTATTTATTGGTCACGTTTCGCCCTAATTCTAACGACGCATAAATCTATGCATAAAACGCATATACTAAATCACAAATGGTCATTTGATACATACCTCACTCGTCATTATGATGCGCGACTTCTTACAACATTGAGCGCATGTAAACACCGTATGTTTTCACAATCTCTTTTTGCCCAACTGGCCAGAATGACGCTATTTCTCGTCATTAGTTTGGTTATTGTGCATCACAGTCAGCCATTGATTGATCTCTTGGCTCAGCATGCCGTGAGCAGTGGATGCCACCAGCAGTCAGCTCATGAGCATTCTGGGCACGAACATCACCATGAGATGACTGATCAACACATGTCAGCGCAAGACCACTCACATCACCACCATTAATTTAAGAGTATTAGAATGAGCATTTTCCGTTTTCCTTTACTGGTATGGCTTGGGATAGGCATACTTATTATCAGTCTAGGGATCAGACAATCATTCGGCATTTTCATGATGCCAATTTCAGAGCATTTTGGCACAGGTCGCGAGTTTTTCAGCTTCGCGATTGCGCTACAAAATCTATTGTTCGGCGTGTTCCAGCCATTTGTTGGTATGGCAGCTGACAAATGGGGAGCCAGACGCATCATTATTGCTGGCGCATGTGCTTACGGTTTAGGTTTACTTCTTACCTCAATTTCTACCGAATCGAGCATGCTTTACGTTTCACTAGGTGCACTGGTTGGCCTTGGGTTAAGCGCGACAAGTTATGTGATCGTGCTTGGCGCAGTAGCGAAAGTAGTACCGGCAGAGCACGCGGCTAAAGCGTTTGGCTTAACCACGGCCGCAGGTTCATTTGGTATGTTCGCGGTGATTCCGGGCGCGCAATACATGTTGAACGAATTCGATTGGCAGAGTGCAATGCAAGTGTTTGGCGTGCTGTGTTGTTTCATGATCTCTTTTGCCCTATTTATGCGAGCGCCTAAAGCAGCCTTAAACAAACAAGCGCAAGTAGAAGAGAACCAAACACTGAAAGAAGCACTGTCTGAAGCGTTTGCTCATAAAGGTTACTGGTTAATTCACGCGGGCTTCTTTGTGTGTGGTTTCCATGTAATGTTTATCGCAACGCACTTACCTAGCTACTTAGCAGATAAGAACTTGCCTGCGAGCAGCGCGGCGATGGCACTGGCTTACGTTGGTATCTTCAATATCTTCGGATCTTACTTCTGGGGAGTGATGGGCGATAAGTTCAGCAAACGTCATGTAATGTCGGCACTGTACTTAGTACGTACTGTAGTTATTGGTGCGTTTGTGACTTTGCCAGTGACTGAGTCTACCGCGGCTATCTTTGGTGGGGCGATTGGTTTCTGTTGGTTGGGTACGGTTCCGCTAACGTCTGGCTTAGTTCGTCAGATCTTCGGTGCTCGTTACCTGTCGACGTTGTACGGCTTGGTATTCTTTACTCACCAAGTGGGTAGCTTCTTAGGCGCTTGGGTTGGTGGTCGTATTTACGATTACTACGGTTCTTACGAGCCAATCTGGTGGTCAACGGTGGTACTGGCATTTGCAGCAGCGCTTATCCATTTACCTATCAATGACAAGCCGATTGAGCGACTGAAACTGGCAATGGCTTAGCGTTTAACGCTGACTCCCCCAACAGCAAAAATCGATAAGCAATCCAATAAGAGAGTGGATATTGAAAGGAGCACATCCTGAGATATTCGCTCTCTTTTTTATTGGCCGTTGTAATCGAAATTATAACTAGCGAAACTTGCATAAACCTCACTGAATAATAAGACTATTCTTTTCGTTTTAATTTATAGTATCTACTCGCTCCTTTAAAACTAATTCGCAGGCTTATGGAATACCTAGATCAGACCGCCCTAATAGCAATGGCACTCATTTTTGCAGGCTCATTTGTACAAACTGCAATCGGCTTTGGTTTGGCCATTGTGGCTGCCCCACTGTTGTTTTTGGTTTCACCAGACTATGTACCTGCGCCTATCTGTTTAGTTGGCCTATTCATCTCGTTATTCAACGCCTTTAAACACCGTGCAAACATTTCTATTGGCGGATTAAAAATCGCATTACTAGGACGCATTCCAGGCTCACTGGCAGGCGGTGCCTTGCTGGTGATGGTTTCAACGAGCGTGTTGTCACTTTGGTTAGGTTTATTAGTGGTATTTGCAGTGATTGTCAGCTTGCTTCCGTTTAGGTTAGAGCCGACGCCTGCCAAAATGGGCATCGCGGGATTCTTCTCAGGATTCTTTGGCACCAGTTCAGGTATTGGTGGCCCACCGATGGCGCTACTGCTTCAACACCAAGATGCAAACCAGCTTCGTGGCAACTTGTCTGCCTTTTTTGTCTTTAGTTCAATCATTTCGTTGATTGTTCAGATCCCAATTGGCTTCTTCACTATGCACCATTTGATCATCACCATACCTTTGCTGCCTGCTGCTTGGTTGGGTTACAAAGTGGCGTTAATGACCACGCAAAGTATTCCTAAAGAGAAGATACGTATTGGTTCTTTACTGTTATGTTCTATCAGTGGCTTAACTGCCATTTGGCAAGGCTTAGCTGGTTAGTATAGAGATAACGTAAGTACTGAAGGTTGCTTACGTTTTGTAACTATTTTGATGACAGCTCACTCATCTCGATAAGCAAGCTCATATGACTGACTAGTGACGTTATCCATTATGCTCAAATACCCTAATGCGGCGCCTTATTTAAGCTTTAAAGTCAGTACCACACTGTCGTAAACATCTCTATCTGGCGGTAACGATTCCCTCTCATTCACCATCAATGAACCATTACTGCATAAACCATTTTTTCATGATCTTTTTGTATACAGAGCTGAGACTGTTCAAATTAGACTAAATGTTCAATTGAGAGCGTAGTTGCATTCACTATATCTCTATATACTCGAACAATCATTAGCCAGGCAGATGAGCACGCTCAGTATTAAGGACATTCATATGAAACAACTTGGATTTAAGCAAGTTCTTTTAGTCGCAGTATCAGTAATAATCGCAATAAGTGTTGGTTCAGCCAACTATTTATCATATCAGAGTAAGAAGGAAGCACTCACTGACACTATTTATCAGAGCACACAAGACCGTATTCGCATTGAAGGGAATAAGGTTGAGACTTACCTAGAAGCTAAAACACAAGCAGTAGCAAAAATAGCCACTGATTACCGTCAAAATAATTATCAAGATAGACACGCCGAGCGAATGCGCGTGGGCTCATTGGGTGCTGATGTTGCGAACCTAATGATAGGTTTTGACAATGGTGATGCTTATGCGTCATTCGATTACCCGGGCTGGGATAATCACAAAAGTCCACCAAGCTACGACCCTCGTAGTAAAGCTTGGTACAAAGAAGGTAAGCGTTCAGGAAGCCTTGTATATACAGACCCATATACAGACTCCACAACAGGTACCTTAATGGTGAGCATTGGTAAAGATGTTGGTAACGGTGTGGTATTGGCAGACATTCCACTCGATGTTCTAAGTGACACTGTCTCTGAAATCGACCTCAACGGTGCTATTTCGATGATGATGACCAATGACATGACGGTGCTGGCTAGCACATCCAATGTGGTTAAGGTGGGCACTAAATTAACGGATTACGCATCTTTGAAAGACGTTGCAAAAAAAGCACAAAATTCAGAAAGCACAATCGTTAATTATAGTATCAACGGCGTTGAGAAAGTGATGTTCAGCCATGCGGTTAGCTATGGTGATAAAGAGTGGTACCTACTTGTTGGATTAGACAAAAGCGTCGTATTCGCAGCGCTAGAAGTCGCTCAACAGCAAGCAATTATGATCACGATTGTCTACCTATTGATCAGCGTAGTTGCCACGTTATTCATTCTCAATATTCTTTACAAACCCATCCTAGCGTTGAAAGAAACCATTACAGGGCTATCAAATGGTGATGGTGATTTAACTCAGAGACTCGAAGTAAAGAAACACGATGATTTAGGGCAAATCGCATCTGGTGTAAACCAATTCATCGAGCATATACAAGACTTGATGCTAAAAATTGACGCAGCATCGTCTGAACTGAAAGAAAATGTGCAGCAACTTGAACATAAATCAGATGAAAATAACCACATTTTGAATCAGCACGTGCAAGAAACTGAACAAATTGTCACTGCCATTGAAGAAATGAGTTCAACAGCTGACGCCGTTGCCCAAAATGCAGGTGAAACGGCGCAATCAACTAAAGTCGCGTCCGATATCGGGGAGCAATCACTCAATGCTGTCGGTGATGCACAAATGAAGGTTAATGCACTAGTTTCTGAGATAGAGAACACATCATCGAACCTAGAAAGCATGAGCCAAGAAACTAAAGGAATCAGTGATATTTTGACAGTGATTGGTGAAATCGCTGAACAGACCAATCTTCTTGCGTTAAATGCAGCGATTGAAGCAGCACGAGCGGGCGAGCAAGGTCGTGGGTTTGCAGTAGTAGCGGATGAAGTGAGAGCCTTAGCGAGTCGAACACAAGCGAGTACACAACAGATTGAACAAGCGCTGACTCGATTGCTTTCAGTGAACAAGAATGTTGAAGAGTCTATGAATAAGACGAAAGGGACTTGTGACGAAACTTTTAATAACACCGAGAAAGTGGGCAGCAGCTTAAATGAGCTAACGTCACAAGTAACGGGGATCAATGACCTAAGTATTCAAATTGCAACGGCCGCAGAAGAGCAAAGCAGCGTCACTCAGGAAATTAGTCGTAACATGGTGGCTCTGAGTGACATTGTAAATGAACTCAACAAAAATGGAGATCAAGCTTTGGTGCAAACCAACAATATCTCCCAAGTAAACGAACGACTGGCATCAATGGTTGGTATGTTTAAACTACGTTAATTTCTACTAAAACAGTTAGTTAGAATGAAACCCGTAGTGTATGGAGGTTATAGTTTCAAATAGCATCTATAGTTTTTCAATAGCAGTCATCGTTTAAAATAGCCGCCTTCTCCGAAGGCGGTTTTTTATTCCTCTCTTTCAAAAGCCCCACCAGAGCTCTTCTAGGCAAGTTTATTACTCATTTGCGATCTCTTAGAAACATCGGTAACAAAAGTTCTATTCTTTGCGTCGGAATCAGTGGCACCAATAGGTAAATCAAACCGGCAAAGGCGATAGACGCAGCTAAGTCTTCAGGGCGGTGCATACCAAGCCAAACACGACTATAAGCAACGCCACCAGCCCAAACTAACAAGCCGCCGACTAAGTAAAAACGTTTCGCTTCTAGGAACAAGCCGCCAAAGAACGCCAGACACACGCCAACGAAAATCATGTGCCCAGATGGGAAAGAATAGTCAGTCTCACCTAGCCAATGACGTGTTCGCCACTCACTCACCTTGTCTTGCACAGATGCAATCGCTGCGTTCTTTTCTACCAATGGCAGTTCGTAAAACAGCTCTGGCATTTCAACGACTTCTTGCGTCACCAAATACTCAGAATAAGGACGCGGGCTTTCTGTAGAATGCTTTAAGAAAGTTTTTGCTGCAAAGCTGAGAACCAACAACAAGCCGAGCTGCAGACAAAGGCTGACGAGCTTAGCTTTGGAAAATTTCATCATGAGCAATACCAAAGACAAAAAAGCTAGCGTTACCAAGAATCCTTGATTACCCGCCGAGTAAGTCACAAACGTTATGAAGGCGCCTTGGAAAGGCGAAACCGCAGCCCCAAGGTCAAAATTAGATCCAAAGATCAAAAACGGTACGAGAGAAGACAAACTTAAAACGAGCAGTAATAAGCCTTTGGATTTGTTAGAGAACGGAGATGTCATGACTAAGATCTTTTGGATAAAGTGGATGGATGCTAGCGCAGCTTAGCACTGCCAATATCAATTTTATGTCAAAACGGTCATTAAGCCGTCATGGTCTAACAATGTTCGACTGATGAACCTCTTGAGTATTGATTCGGTGAACAGCCACGCCAGCACCAATAATGTTCGACATCCACTTATGTTCATAGAGCAACAAAGACCACTCAAACCAGCTGAGACAAAGGCAATATCCCACTAAAGAGACTGCCGGACACGTTCTGCTGATAAAGTGAACACTTACCCAATTATAAGGCTGGAATCTGAAAAACTTTGCTGTCAGTCCTTTAAATCCACTATTGAAAGGATTACCATCTGGTCTGCTTTCAAAAGCAAAATAGATTATTAATTTTTATTCTCAGGGCGGGGCGAAATTCCCCACCGGCGGTATGTTTTTAGCAAAATCTAAAGATAAGCCCGCGAGCGCTCGATTCGTCGAGGTCAGCAGATCTGGTGAGGTGCCAGAGCCGACGGTCATAGTCCGGATGAGAGAGAATGAAAACACACTCGTTTAAGTTGGAAAGGTGTACCCGCGTGAGTTGGGTTCGTCCCTCCAACTTAGACGGGTGCATTTCGTTTTGGATAAAACCATAATGAGCTAGTGCCAATCACAGTAGGATTGGTATAGGTCTACTTGTAATAAGTAGGCTTTGTTGTGCTCGGTTGAGATCCCTCATACAGCCCTGATTCTGGTGATATTTTAGGAGTTTAACCATGAATCAGTCTTCACTACTTGCCGAATTTGGCGAACCAATCACTCGCGTTGAAAACGCACTGCAAGCTCTACGCGAAGGTCGTGGCGTACTTTTACTCGATGATGAAGATCGCGAGAACGAAGGCGACATCATCTACTCAGTAGAACACCTAACAAATGCTCAAATGGCGCTTATGATCCGCGAATGCAGCGGCATTGTGTGCTTATGCTTAACAGACGAGCAAGCAAACCAGCTTGAACTTCCACCTATGGTTGTTGATAACAACAGCGCAAACCAAACTGCGTTTACCGTAACTATCGAAGCAAAAGTTGGCGTAACGACAGGTGTTTCTGCCGCTGACCGTGTAACAACGATCAAGACAGCTGCAAACCCGACAGCTAAACCTACAGACCTTGCTCGCCCTGGCCACGTATTCCCACTGCGCGCACGCAAAGGTGGTGTACTTGCTCGCCGTGGTCACACAGAAGGTACTGTTGATCTTATGCAAATGGCAGGTCTTCAATCAGCAGGCGTACTGTGTGAAGTAACCAACCCAGACGGTACAATGGCAAAAGCACCAGAGATCGTAGCTTTCGGTAAACTACACAACATGCCAGTACTGACCATTGAAGATATGGTGATGTACCGCAATGAGTTCGACCTAAAACTGGCTTAATGCTTAGTGCTTGGTGCTTGGTGCTTGGTATCCCGATATTTACTCAAGCGCATTGACCTAAACAGATTTAGGCTCACCAATTGAGCAAAGCTTATTTTAAGCAGGGCATAGTGACTGTCACTCAAACAGCTTTTACAGCTGATTGATGCCGTCAAGTAAACCCTGTTAGCGTCTGAATAACATCCCAAATTAGAGCCTCACTGATTTCAGTGGGGCTTTTTTCATACTTACGTCCGATAAAGAACCGAGCCAATTAGCAATTATTATCATTAACAACACAATTTTGTTATGTTATAACATTACAAATCATTACTCATCACTAGGATAAAAGCATGAAAAAGCTTGCCGCACTGGCGCTACTTTCCATCAGTGCACTACTCATATGGATATTTGTACCATCGAAAGAAACACAACCAACAACACTCAACATCTCAGGTCCCTTCGAGTTTACTGACCAAGATTTGTCGAAAAACGGCTATTTATTTACACGGTTACAAGTTGTTGAAGCGCTTACTGCTATCGACAAGTCAGGCAACGTCACACCTTTATTAGCGAAAGAATGGACAACTAACGCAAACAATCTACGCTGGGAATTCACATTGCGCCCAGACGTTGTTTTCCACGATGGTTCACCGCTTACCGCGCAAGCTGTTCAAACTTCTCTTTCTCACGCTTTAAATAAACCTGGCGTATTAAAGCGAGTACCTATCAAAGAAATATCAGCTTCAGACAACCTGCTAGTCATCGAGCTATCTCAACCTTATCGACCATTGCTGGCCGTGTTAGCGCATTACACAGCAGCGATTGCAGCACCAAGTTCGTTTGATCAACAAGGGACCGTGGCGCAATTGAGTGGTACAGGCCCTTATAAAATCCAAGAATTACAAGCTCCTCATAAAGCGCATGTTGTCAAAAATGCTGACTACTGGGGCACAAAAGCCTCGATTGAACATGTTCACTACCTTGCAGGTCATCGCTCTGAAAGCCGTGCTTTGTTAGCACAAACCGGTCAAGCCGATCTGGTTTACACACTCGATCCAGCCAGTATCGACCTACTTGAGTCAGCAAAAAATGTTGAATTAGTGATGGAGTCAATCCCAAGAACGATCCTAATTAAGTTGAATAATGAACACCCATTTTTGAATCATTCAGATGTGCGTCAGGCGATAAGCCTGGCTTTAGACCGAACGGGTATTTCAAAACAAATCGTCCGCGTTCCGGGCTCTGAAGCGTATCAACTGTTTGCCCCTTCTCTTGGTGCATGGCACATCAATAACCTTGAGCAAACTCAGCGCAATATCGACCAAGCGAAAACATTACTCGCAGGGCAAGGTTGGCAGGAAAATGAGGAGGGCGTCCTTTCGCGCGAAGGTAAACCATTCGATATTACATTAACCACCTACTCAGACAGACCAGAGCTGCCTATCGTAGCTACCGCGATTCAAGCTCAGCTTAAAGAAGTCGGCATTCAAGTGAATGTTTCTATCGATAACTCAAGTGCAATTCCATCGAAACACAAAGACGGCACCTTAGAAATGGCGCTCGTGGCGCGTAATTTTGGTACTACGGCGGATCCCCTAGCCTTACTAATGCGCGATTTTGCGAGCCATAAAGGCAGTGATTGGGGGCCGATGAACTGGTCTTCTGATGAGTTCAGCAGCTTACTTCAACGTCTATCGGTTGAACCGAACCAAGACCACTATAATCAAATGACTCAAGAGGCTTCATCCATATTAGCGGATGAAATGCCACTGATTCCTGTGACTTTCTACACTCAGTTAGTTGCGGTCAATGAACGTGTTAACCACTTCTCTTTTGACCCATTTGAAATCAACTACCGCATCTCAGAGATGACGATTAATGATTAATATCTTAATCCGAAGATTACTCCAAGCCGGCTTTGTGGCCTGGAGTATCGGAACACTCACTTTCATTTTAATGCGCTTGTTACCCGGTGACTTTGCTTTTCGAATTGCAGCGGGTCGCTATGGGTATGATTATGTGGATGCGGATGCGGCACAAGCGGTTTATCAAGAGCTAGGGCTTGATCGTTCGGGCTTGCAGCTATACCTCGAATGGCTATGGGATCTTCTCCATTTTGATTTGGGAACATCATTGATTAGTGGCACCCCCGTCATTGATGAAATCAGCCACCAGCTCGGGCACTCCATTTTATTGGCAGTCGTCGCGACCGTCATTTCTCTTCTAATTGCCATCCCAATCGGTATTTATTGTGGAAAACGGACCGACTCTTTTGCTGACCACTTCTCGCTATTAGGTTCCATCGTCTTAAGAGCCCAGCCTGTATTTCTGATTGGTTTGGCTTTGGTGATTATCTTTGCGTTACAACTGAATTGGCTGCCAGTGGCTGGCTTTGGACGAGTCGAGTTTATTATTTTACCCGCCCTCGCCTTAGCGCTATCTCTGGCTGCAATGTCTAGTCGCCTTATAAGAAATGCCACTCATGATGCCATCACAGCACCGCATTTTTTATTCGCTCGTTTAAAAGGACTAACTGAGGCGCAAGCTTTTCAACATCACGCTCATAAACACATCGCTTTACCTGTTATTACTTTTGTTGGCGTTCAAGCAACTGGGTTAATTGAAGGGATCATTATGATCGAGTCATTATTCTCTTGGCCGGGCATTGGTCACGCGTTAGCGCATGCGATTTTCCGTAGAGATATCCCAATGATCCAAGGTTCTGCTCTGCTAATGGGGCTTTTGTTTGTGGTCATCAATACCTTAGTCGATCTGGTCAATTATCAATTAGATCCAAGGCAGCGAGCCAATAAACCCTCTGCTTTATTTTCAAAATTTAGACCTAATAAACGACAAGCAGAATCCGAAAATAAGAAGGTTAAGATCGTATGAATTTAACAAAACCGCAATGGTTAGGCTTGATTATCCTAGCCGCCTTGTTATGCGTGGTCATTCTAGAACGGATTGTCTATCAAGGTGATATTGCCAAGCAAAACTTAGACCTTGCCTTCACAACGCCTTCTGTCGAAGAACCTTTAGGCCGAGACCATTTTGGACGCAGTAATTTAGCGAGACTAAGCCATGCCATCAGCACTTCACTTTCCATGGCGTTAGTCAGTATTACCACCGCGGCGTTATTGGGAACGTCAATGGGAGTAATAGCCGGTTGGAAACAAGGATGGTGGGATAAAATATTTTCATTCAACGTGAACATGATACTCGCCATGCCCGGCCTAATTCTTGTTTTACTTTTTGCAGCTATGGTACCGGGATCATTTCTTATTCTTTACATCGCCATATCGCTCATGCTGTGGGTGGATTTTTTCCGTGTGTCGCGTAACCGAACTTTGTCACTCATTCAATCGCCTGCTGTAGAGGCATCACGACTTTATGGGTTCAACCACTGGTATATTTTTAAACGTCACTTGTGGCCAGATTGCCGAAATGATCTATTCACCCTGTTCTGTTTTGGTACCGGTAATTCAATACTGGCACTTGCATCTTTAGGCTTTCTGCATGTTGGGCTTAAGCCGCCAGAAGCTGAGCTAGGCTTGATGATGGTTGAACTATTTCGTTACTACCACCAAGCTCCTTGGGTTTTGATTCAACCAGTACTGACCGTTTTTCTTCTCGTACTAAGTTTTCATTTATTAGCTCAAGGAAAACGTCTAACTCAACAAAATAAACATTCGCATAATGAACCAAGGTGTAAACAAGAAAAATCACGACTAGGGAAACAAGCGGGTAAAGGAGTAACAGCATGAACGCAATGTTAAAAATTGAAAACCTGTCGATTCATACTGACACTCAAACCTTAGTCCAGAACTTAAGTTTAGATTTATATCCGCAGCGTCCGCTCACCATTTTGGGAGAAACAGGCGCGGGGAAAAGTCTAATCGCTGCAGCCGTAGCGGGCACATTGCCTGATGCCTTAAAACCAGAAGGCGACATTACTTTGTTTGATGAGCTTAACCCTTTAAATCGAGAACGGTTTTGGGGCAAAGAAATAGCTTTGCTACCTCAAGAACCTTGGTTAGCACTCAATCCGCTTCGGACTATAGGATCGCAGATAAGCGAAGTTCATAAGCTGGTTTTAAACGAAGGTCGTTCCCAGAGTGACACACTCACCCACCATGCACTTCAACAAATGGAACTGGACAAAGATGGAGATAAACACCCATTTGAACTCTCGGGCGGAATGGCGCAACGTGCTGCGTATTTATGTGCGATTCAAGCCGGAGGCAAACTGTTAATTGCCGATGAACCCACAAAAGGCTTAGACGAAAGCCGACGTGATCACGTTGGGCAACTTCTCCTTTCTCACTGCCAACAACTTGAAAATGACAAACCCGGTGGCCTGCTCACCATCACTCACGACATTAAACTGGCTAAAATGTTAGGTGGTGACATCATTGTCATGAAAGAAGGGGTAATTGTTGAAAGAGGTGATGCTAAAGCCATTTTAGAGCAGCCACAAGCTGCCTATACAAAAGCGCTTATCCGAGCACAACCTGAGTATTGGTCACTTGATCAGCCAACTTCCTCGCCATCTTTAAATGAATCAGGTAGTCACGCTGAATCCTCAAAGGTAAGTATACAAAGCGGACAGAAGCCGCTGCTTGAAGTTGAAGATTTATCTATCTACCGCGATCAAAGAACGCTCTTTTCAGATCTCACATTCTCACTATCACAAGGTGAAATATTGGGAGTTTATGGTGACAGCGGATGTGGAAAATCGTCTCTTGCCGACACTTTACTAGGGTTGCACAACGACTTTTCCGGCAATATCGACTGGCTTCAAAAAATCGAGAAAGGACAACGCCTTAAGCTTTACCAAGATCCACCAAGTGCACATTCCCCTCACACAACACTAAAAATATTACTTGATGACTTATGTGCGCTTCACAAACTAAATCGGTCCAAGATACCCGCACTTCTAGATAGATTGAGCCTTGATTCTGCTTTGCTTGAACGTCCAGCAAGCCAAGTATCAGGAGGAGAACTACAGAGGTTCGCGATTTTACGAGCGCTACTGATGAGCCCAAAATTGTTAATTGCAGATGAGCCCTCATCACGATTAGACCCCATCACTGCAGCACAAACGCTAAAACTGATTGTTGAAGTATCGAAAGAAGCGAATTGCGGCCTAATTTTGATTAGCCATGATCAACTGGCTTTGAGTAAGTTGTGTAATAAAGTGATCGACTTATCGCGCTGTTGATTCATGGATCTATTAATTAATGGATCTATTGATTAATGAATCTCTTAACTTATCGAGCGATTGAGTTATTTAGCTATTTAGCTATCGACTTAGCGAACTATCGGCCTAAAAGCGCTTCGCGGTTATCTGTCTTCTCAGTGGCACATTCGTCGTAAATCTTTAGTCATATCTTCACCATCCACTCACTGAATATACATCTCTGTGTAACCCAATCTGACTAACCTTGTGTAAGAGGTTAGCCAGATTGTAGCTATTTAAGCTTCAGCCAAAGCAAAGTCTAGGAACTGTAACAACCTATAACCTCTTCTATTGTTCTCACTCGAATGGTGAGGTGATGCACCAGTGTTGGTCATCCACAAGCGACCGTAAAATATAAGTCATTGAAATATAATGCTTATCAATTTTGGCACAAATTGTGAACTACCACTAAATAGGTATTCAGATATTAGGAGTTGAATATGTTGGTCGTTATTTCAGTGGGTTTATCCCTATTAGTACTTGCTGCGCAGTTTCATTTCTCAAAGAAGAGACAAACCGCGCTATCACACCGGTTTGAAACCTTAGTTCTACTCAGACAGTTGTTGTTGCTATCACGCAAACATCGCGCGGCAACGCATTATGCTCTGGCTTATAAATTGTCTAGCGACTCAATTCGCAAAGTGAATGCGATTTACGACAACATACTTGAGGTGTCTGAACTGCTTCAATCTCATGTTTCGTTCGATAGCCGTCCTATGTATCGCATCTATCACCTTAGGCTCATTGCCATGCACAGTGACTGGCAAAATCGTAGCTTAGTACGTAACCAATCGATTCATGGCAAAACGATTCGTCACAGCATGTTTTTGATGGATGAAGTAATGATCATCTGGTTGATCCAATCGGAACGAGAAGAAATGAGCCGTGAGTACCACATGAACTGGCAACAGATCTTGGATTGCATGGAGACCCTAACCAAGTTACGAATGTCTATCCCTGGAATAGAAAAGGCGGATATGGAAAAACCTGAGGAGTATGCGAGATTCAAATTCTATGCATCTCAGACACACCGTAAACTCAACCAATTATCAATGATCTGCCCTATCAGTAGTGGCTCACCGATTTGTACACGTGCGATGCATGCACTCACAGAAATCGCATCGAGCAACGAATTAACCCAACCGGCAGATAGCTTATACGAACTAACCAGTGATATTTCTAGCATCGTATCGCAAGTTTACGACCAAGTATTATCTGACATGACCAAAAGCTTGTATCAACCTTTACCTGACATCAACGATAAGGCGATAAACACCCGATTATGGTACACAGATACGTCTAAAGACTTCGTGAGAGGAGAGCGTGTGGAACTCTGAATTATTGAGTTCAAATCCGATATCACCTTTGATATCGGATTTTTGTATTTATGCGTTTATTCTGCATGTCTTTCTATAAAAATATTGGGGTCGCAATTATACCAAAGGCAGGTGACCCGTTTTCACTAGGATAACCGTCTCTTCTTCCACATAAGGGAAATGCTCGCTCATGTGCGGGCTACGCATCCATGTGTGTTTTGGATACTCGCCATGTTCATCTTTGAAAGTGCCTGACAACACAAAGATTTCTTCACCACCAAAGTGACGATGTGGCTGAAAACGTTCGCCAACTGGCCACTTCACTAACGCGACATGCTCGTGTTCGAACTCATGCAGAGGCATTACTTGCAAGCCACCAATGCCTGGAAGCCACTCCGTTTCTTGGGTATTGATACGAACTTGAGTTAAGTCTCTCGCATCAAACTGATTAAGCTTAACCAAGATCGTGCAGCCATTTTTGCTTGATGGAGAGTGCGCACTTCCCGGGGGATTACGGATATAAGTGCCTACAGGGAAATCTCCAGTTTCATCAGAGAAAACACCCTCTAATACGAATATCTCTTCGCCTTGCGGATGCGGGTGCTCAGAAAACGAAGATTCAGGATCGTACTTCACCACGCTAGTCGTGTGACCCGATTCTTTCTCTTCTCTTTCAAGCGGCTTACGCCATACCCCTTTGGCAGGGCTCGCGATCCAATCTAATGATTCGGTTTCAATAACCAGTTTTTTTGAAAAGTCCATGTTGAACATAATGGCGCCCTTACTCTTGTTATCGTTATGCCTTTATTCTGCGTAATTGTCGTGGCACTTGATGATACCTTTCTAACATTAACTCTCGCCCTATTGGCTTCGACATATTAACTATTAACTATTAACTATTAACTGCAAAGTATCAGCTAACCGGCATTTGCTCAAAACGTCCTTTCACAAAATCAATGAAGGTTCGGATTCGGCTTGGTTGATAGCGGTCTCGATGGTAGATCGCTGAAAAGTCCACTTTCGGCACCACCCACTCATCAAACACTTGCACTAGTTGTCCGTCATTGAGTTCTTGTAAGCAATAGATAGTTGGTACACGAATAATTCCGTTGCCCGACTTCGCGCCCTGCACCAACACTCGACCGTTTTTACATTGCAGCCTACCCGTCACATGCACATCGACCGTTTTCTTGGTGTCGTCCACAGCGTGAAAGCTCCACTTACGCACCGAACCGGTTAAGCAGTCATGGTGGATTAGATCTTTAGGATGATTTGGCTTCCCTTTGCGAGCGAAATACTCAGGGCTCGCAAGTGTTCCCATCTCAATGTCTAAAAGCTTTCTTGCGATAAAGCCCGCGTCTTCTAAGCTTCCCATTCGAAAAGCAATATCAAACGCATCTTCAATCAAATCGACTCGGTTGCTACTGAAATCAAGACTAATACTGATATCTGGGTAGAGCTGCATGAACTCATTCACTAGATCCGCGATGATCACTTCACCAAGATAACCACCGACACAGTTTACTTTTATGTCGCCACGTACTTCTTCGACATCGTCCACAGCAGCAATCAGAGCTTGGTCTATATTATCTAAGGCTTGTTCACATCTCGCGTACAGATCTTGCCCTGCATGAGTCAGCCTTAAAGTTCGAGTAGTGCGGATAAACAACGTCACTCCCATCTGTTTTTCTAAGCTACTGACTTGGCGTGACACGTGGGAGCGCGACACATCAAGCTCCTCCGCCGCTTTGGTGAAATTACCTAAACGAGCGATAAGAACGAAAGAACGAATGTCAGACAGGTTAATTTGATTGAGCATGGTCGCCAGCTTACTTGTGAAATTTAAAAGTGATGAAGCTAAAGAGTTATGACGCTATAAAGTGAACACCTTTATTGTTGCACCACAGCAACAGTGTTTCAAGTAAAGCGCTATATATCAACAATGATATTTTCCTTAATATACCTCCATCGCAACGAAGCAAGGCAACAAACACTTGATTCGAATGCACTAAAACAACACGTCGTAGCCAACCGACGCAATAAAAGTACAGAGGAAATAAAATGAAAAAACTAATCGTAATTACAGGTGCAAGCTCTGGTATTGGTGAAGCAATCGCTCGTCGTCTAAGCGATGAAGGCCACCCTCTGCTACTTTTAGCTCGTCGTGTTGACCGCCTTGAAGCGCTTAACCTACCAAACTCTCTATCTGTGAAAGTAGACGTAACAGACAAAGCGTCTTTTGATGCAGCAATCGCACAAGGTGAAGCGAAATTTGGCCCTGTAGATGCGCTTATCAACAACGCTGGTGCAATGCTTCTTGGTCAAATCGATACTCAAGATGCGCAAGAGTGGAAGACAATGTTCGACGTGAACGTAATTGGTCTTTTAAACGGCATGCAGTCTGTACTTGCTCCGATGATGGAACGCAACACAGGTACTATCATCAACATCAGCTCTATCGCGGGTAAGAAAACATTCCCAAGCCATGCAGCTTACTGTGGTACTAAGTTCGCGGTTCACGCTATTTCTGAAAACGTTCGTGAAGAAGTTGCCGCTTCAAACGTTCGTGTTACTACAATTGCACCGGGTGCTGTAGAGACTGAACTTCTGTCTCACACAACATCTCAAGAAATCAAAGATGGTTACGACTCTTGGAAAGAAGATATGGGCGGCGTATTGGCAGCTGACGATATTGCTCGCGCGGTATCATTCGCTTACCAACAACCACAGAACGTATGTATCCGTGAAATCGCTCTAGCACCAACTAAGCAACAGCCATAAGCTTCAGTGATTAACTTGCATAGCGTCTGCGTTTAATTGACGTATAAAGAAAGGGACCCTTACTAGAAATAGTAACGATCCCTTTTTTCTTTTGTCCGAACTCAATAAACACTAGGTTTGTTTTACGACCTCGCGACCACGCCATTGAGTCACAATCAGTGCGACAATAATGACAATACCCAAAGGTCCTATCCCGAATGGATTAAGTAGCAGCAGTGGAATGGCTATTAGTGCGGCTAAACGCTCAACCATGCTCAGTGAACGAATCAAATACCCTTCAATTGCGATCGCTATCGCGACAATAATAGTCAGCGTCTGGATGATTGACAAAAGCAGCGCAGGCATTCCGTCGTCCGGGTTCACAAGGCTTGTGTATGCCATCATAATTGGGATGATGAACAGACCACCCGCCAACTTGAACGCTTCTACCGAAGATTTCATTGGGTTCGCATTCGCCACTCCTGCCCCAGCAAAAGCAGCCAAGGCAATAGGTGGCGTTACGTTCGAGGTTTGAGACAGCCAAAATACGATAAGGTGAGCAGTTAACAATGGTAAGCCAAAGTCGCTTAGCATTGGCACAGCCATAACCGCCAACACAATATACGCCGCTGTTACGGGTAAGCCCATCCCCAAAATTAAAGCCACTAAACTGATTAAGCCCAATGCAATAAGCATGTAGCCACCAGAGAAGTCCATCACAAACTGAGTAAACTGCAAACCGATACCTGTTTGCCCTACCACACCAACAATAATACCTGCCGCACCACAGGCTGCAGAGATCGGCAACGCCATCAGTGCACCATTTTTCATCCCTTCAATGAACTTCTTCAATCCGACTCGGCTGTGTTTACGCAGCGCCGCGGTTAGTAGAATTGCACTGCAACCCGCGACACCAACTAGTAAGGGTGAGTAAGCCATCATTAAGAGTACGGTGATCAGAATCAACGGAATCAGGTGGTGAGCGCCATCTTTCATCACCGCAATCACTGCTTCTGTTTTGCTTACTGCTTTGAGGTTCAGCTTGCACGCCATTAGATGAACGTAAAGCAGAGTACAGAAGAAATACAAAATAGCTGGAGCAATCGATGCGATCATGATTTCGCTGTAAGGCACACCAGTAAATTGCGCCATAACGAACGCACCAGCCCCCATAATTGGTGGCATAATTTGCCCACCCGTTGAGGCAGCAGCTTCAATACCTGCGGCTTGCTCTGGTTTATAACCGAGCTTCTTCATCATAGGAATAGTAATCGAACCTGTGGTCACCGTATTCGCTATCGCAGAACCGGAAATAGATCCCAAACCTGCCGATGCCAATACCGCGGCTTTCGCAGGACCGCCACGGTATTTACCCGCGATGGAGAAAGCGAGATCGATAAAGAACTTACCGGCGCCAGTCACCTCTAGAAATGCACCAAACAACACAAAGATGAATACCGTTGTCGCAGCAATCCCTAACGCAGAACCAAATACACCATTAGCTGAATAAATCTGGAATTGAATCAACTCCTGTAGCGTATAAGCCTTAATCGAAAAACCACTTGGCAGCATGTCACCGAACGCACTATACGCAAGGAACAACGCTGCGATGAACACCATCACCCAGCCAACGGTGCGTCGACACCCTTCTAAAAGCAGTACCAACAAAGCACTACCTGCAAACATGTCGGCAAATTGAAGCCCATAAAATAGATGATTGATGTCGTTATAATCGAATATCCATAATCGGTAGCCAGCAAATACCACCACGGCACACAAGATCACATCGATCAACTTGCCAAAAATAAAAAGCTTATTCTTTCGGTTAGAGACCAATGGATAATGAAGGAAGATCAAGACCAGTACCCAACATAAATGGATAGGTCTAAAGTAGGTTGCTGAGATCGTTGAACTCACGCCTTGCCATATCTGAAAAGCCGATAGTGCTACGGCAACAATTAGAGTCAAGTAGCCCATTGTTTTCACGAGTTTCTCATAGGGTAAAAGCTGAGGTGACACGTTTTGATTATCAGGGGTAATATCCATATTAATGCCTACTGGATAAGAACGAATTGCTAAAAAGGGTAAGTGAGATTTCACTTACCCTGAGGTAGAAGCGTTACTTGCTTACCGAATCTAGGTACTTCTGAGCACCTGCATGAATAGGAACGCCTTGCAGTCGAGAAGCATTCTCTGGAGTGGTCATTTCAGCCATTTTCACGACTTTACGAATATCACCAATGTTCTCAAAAGCGGCTTTAGTAAGATTGTATGCCATGTCATCACTCATGTTGGCATTAACCACCAATACGTTCCAAACACTAAGTGTCGATACTGGATCAACCTTATTGTAAACACCGGCTGGGATGTCGTAAGCACTGTAGGCTGGGTATTGCTTCATGAAGTTGGCACTCTCTTGTTCAGAGATAGAAATCACCTTAACGTCGTGAGTTAACGCAATCTGTGTTACCGCGCCAACACCTTGGCCACCAACAATGAAACCCACATCGATTTGACCGTTTGCCAAAGCATTAGTGGTTTCGGAATAGTTAAGGTAAACCGCATCAATATCTTCTTTCACATCGATACCCATCGACTCAAGTAGTGCTGCAGATGTTACTGCCGTACCACTAGCAGGAGCGCCAAGGGAAACACGTTTACCTTTGAGTTGCGATAATGAGTCAATTCCAGAGTTTTTGAGAGTAATGGTGTGAACTAGATTTGGATACAGAGCAAACAGCGTTTTTACTGGCATTTTCTTAGGAAATTTTCCTTCGCCATTGTAGGCATCCAGAACCACGTTACCCATAGCAATACCGGCGATCATATCGCCACGCACGACCTTAATGGTGTTCTCGACAGACGCTGCTGTCACTTCGGCTTTTGCATTCACATCCGATACGTTTTCAGACCAGACTTTAGCCAATGCGCCACCGAATGGGTAGTAGATACCACTTTGACCACCTGTACCGATTGAATAGTTTTCTGCACTTGCCATCGTAGGCAGAATCGCGAGTAAAGCGACTAATAAGTTACGTTTAAGCACAATCATCTCCTTGATTATTAACCGTAATTAGATAGACACCTAACTACAAGCTTTATTTTCTGTTCATTTTTTGAGCCGTTCAAACATTACATGCGATCGAATATTGTGCAATTAAATACTATGCAATTGTGAAGCAAGTGTTAAATTGATCACTTATCAATAAAAAAGCACCCAAGCTAGTTGGTGCTTGAGCGTTTTTAATAAACGGAAGATGTTGATTAGAAGTTATAACCACCACTGCTCATGAATACCCATGGGTCAATATCAACGTCTGTTGAGTGCTGTTTCCCCACCAGCCCTGTACTTGGCTGTAGTATCAATGTCTGCGTACCTGGCGGATGCGTTTAAAAACCAATCATCGTTGATCATGTGACCCCTTCACCTTGCCCGGATCTATTTGGATCAAAATAGAGCAAGCCAACACCTCGTACGCATCAACTTGGTGCAATCTCGCAGATTTCATTCTCATCTCGTTTAATATTCAATGAGTTACATTTGGCTCAGCGCTTGCAAGTCTATGTTCATAATCATAAATACATTGAGGTTCTGACCATGCAAGACACTCTAACAATCGTTCTGGCCGGCGGTGTTGGCTCTCGGCTTTCTCCCCTCACCGATAACCGAGCAAAGCCTGCGGTACCTTTTGGCGGTAAATATCGAATCATCGATTTCACGCTCGCGAACTGTTTACACTCTGGGCTACGCCAAATTTTGGTGCTGACTCAGTACAAGTCTCACTCTTTGCAAAAACATTTAAGAGATGGTTGGTCGGTGCTTAACCCCGAGCTCGGCGAATACATCACCAATGTTCCCCCACAAATGCGAACCGGTGATAGCTGGTATAGCGGTACAGCCGATGCCATCTATCAAAACTTGTATCTGCTTTCTCGTAGTGAAGCTAAGCATGTGGTGGTGTTATCCGGCGACCATATCTATCGCATGGATTACGCGCCAATGCTCAAACAGCACAAAAAGAACGAGGCCGATCTAACCGTTGCGTGCATGGAGGTTTCGATTGATGAGGCCAAAGAGTTTGGTGTGATGGAGATAGACGGATCTCTAGAGATCAATAACTTTACTGAAAAGCCACGTTACCCTGCATGTGTCCCCGGTAGACCGACTCGAAGCATGGCTTCAATGGGCATTTACGTCTTTGATAAAGAGGTGTTAACACAAGCGCTACTGGCGGATGCCGAAGATCCGAACTCAAGCCATGATTTCGGTAAAGACATCATTCCTAAATTGGTCGGTAACAACAGTGTTTACGCATACAAGTTTGGTGATGAAGAAGGCCGAGTGACCCAAGATGCGTACTGGAGAGATGTGGGCACGATCGACTCTTATTACCAATCCAATATGGACTTATTAAAGCCCGCCTCACCTATCGATTTATACCAACCAGATTGGGCGATTCGAACCTACGAACCGCAACTTCCGCCAGCGCGAACCATTGCTTCTGTAGAGGGAAACCAAGGAATATTCATCAACTCAATGATAGCGAATGGGGTGGTGATTGAAGGAGGTTCGGCGCAAAACTCTATCTTCTTCCCTAAAGTGAAAGTCAGCAATGCCGCAATTGTGATTGATAGCATTCTGTTTGAAGATGTTGAGATTGGAAAAAATTGTCACATTCAAAACTGCATCATAGATAAGAACGTCAAAGTGCCAGATGGCACCCAAATCGGCATTGATAGGCTTGCCGACACTAAACGCTTTCACATATCGAAAAAAGGCGTGATTGTGGTGCCCTCTTCTTACCAATTTGAAGAGTCATAGCTATCACTAACACCTGATGGCGCTATAAAGGCAGCCCAGAGCTGCCTTATTCAATAGTCGCGTTAACGGAGCTTTGCTTTTTATAAAAACCACACTTTTTATATCAACCACAGTGATTTAAAAAGAAAGCATTATCGGCATCAAACTAGCAATAATTTTAAAACTTAAACTAGAATAAGTATTTGAGCTGACGTTTGGTTAAGGCGATAAAACCTAGGCTGGCAAGGTAGATTAGAGGAATGCTTCGCGAGTGAGGTATTTTTGAACATGTATTGAAAACACGAAACATAATATGCGATCAGTTCTTCGGACTTTCAAGGGAGTAAAGGGAGATTATTTGATAACACTGAAGTGAATCACACATGTGCTATTTCGCAGTTGGTTAAACTAACCGATGTTTGCTACGTTTAAATGACACAGTCATTGGAAAGGTATGATTTATGAAAATAAATGTTCAAACACATCACGTATCAATTAACGACGAGTCACGCAAAGACATCGAAAGTAAATTCGAGAAGATATCGAACCATTTCCCATCACTGATCAGCTGCGACATCATCATCACAAAAGAACATGGTCAACACCAGGTTGAAGTGTTCACCAACTACGAAGGTGTACGTGTAAACGCAAAAGCTACAGATGACGTTATGTATCCAGCTATCGCTTCAGCACTCAAGAAACTTGAAGCAGGCCTAAGTAACCGTAAGGGACAATTGAAATCAGACTTACACGAGAAACCAACGAGCACGAAGCCAGAAATTGCTTCAGACATCATCCAAGAGATGAAATTGGTATAACTCGACTCATAGTTGAAGCGCACTAACGAATAAAAGTGCACAAGAATTACAAAGCCAGCACACGTTGCTGGCTTTTTCGATCTACACATCAATCAATGGAATAGTGAGTTTTTAGATGGAACACCAACTAGGCAATAACTGGCAACACATCAACTGGGTATTAACCGACGTCGATGACACGCTTACTTGGCAAGGTTCACTCCCTCCTGAAACCTTGATTGCGTTACAAAAGCTAAGAGACAATGGAATCAAAGTGGTCGCGGTGACTGGAGCTTGTGCGGGTTGGTGTGATCATATTGCACAACTATGGCCTGTCGATGCCGTGCTTGGAGAGAACGGCGCCTTCTTATTAGAGAAACAAGATGGTGCATTACAGCTTTCATCGGAAACACCACTAGAGCAAGTGCGCCAGAGCCAAACCAAGCTAAAACAACAAGTTGAAGCGATCTTGGCGAGTTACCCAGATCTATCCCTAACTCTGGACCAATCTTACCGTTTGTGTGAGGTCGCGATTGATATCGGCCAAAACCGTGAACCTGTTGACCCTGAAACTGTTCAAGCGGTACTCGAAAGAATACACGCTTTAGGCGCACACGCGACGGCAAGTTCGATTCATATCAATGCTTGGTATGGCGAGCACTCAAAGAAAAACGCAGTACATCGTTTTCTGGCTAATAAAGGCCTATCGCTTGAACAAATCCACAAGCAAGCATGTTATGTCGGCGATTCAATGAATGATCAACAGATGTTCGAATCACTACCACTCACCGTTGGCGTGGCAAACATTCAGCATTATTGGGATAAGTTAGATCATCATCCAAGTCAGGTGATGTTGCAGCCGGGTGGCTATGGGTTTGCAGAATTTGTGGATGCGCTGCTGGCAGTTAAAAGCTAGACACTTAAAAAGAGTCACGCCCTTCTACTTCTAACAAGGTCTCAGGCCACTCAATAGACATAAAAAAACGACCGCTAGGTAGACCGAAGTACCTAGGGTCGTTTGAGCTTCAAAATGCTAGATAAGCTCTGAACTTTCACACAACATATTGTCTATATGAGTTTATTACGGATGTGGATCACCACCGCTTCTGCAACGATTACCACTGCGAAGATACTCACCAACACCATTGATACTTTCTGCCACTCAAAAAGGTTTTGCGCATCGTTTAGCACCACGCCAATACCACCAGCGCCCACTAACCCCAATACCGCAGATTCACGTACATTGATGTCCCAACGGAACAGCACGATGGAATAGAACGCAGGCATTACTTGTGGCCAATAACCTTTAAGTAAAACGCTCATCCAAGAAGCGCCTGTCGCGCGTAAAGCTTCAATAGGCCCCATGTTCACTTCAGCGATTGCTTCCGCTAACAGCTTCCCTACAAAGCCGATACTACGAATAGCAATTGCCATAATGCCTGCGAGAACACCGGGGCCAAAAAGTGCGATGAACAGCAATGCCCAAACCAATGAGTTCACAGAACGTGAAGACACGAGAAAGAATTGAGCAATCCAATTCAAAGCTTTATTCGGAGTGATATTTGGCGCGTTCATCAGCGCCAAAGGGATAGCAAATACCAAGGTAAACAAGGTACCTAACGTCGCGATGTGCAGTGTCTCAATCATCGCTGCGTGAATCGACTCAGGATAGAACGCGTAATCCATTGGCACCATACGCTCGAACATGTCGGCAAACTGCGCTGGCGCGTCGTATAGAAACTCAGGAATCACTTCAACGGTTTGCCAAGACCAAACAATCGCACACACAAGGCTAAGGTAAACAGCAAATCGAGCCACACGTTCGTTGGGTGTAAAACGCTGCCACTCTCTATCGATAGATGCAGTTGTCATTAGAAGATTCTCCTAACAATGTTGGAAAGAAATTCACCCACAAGAATCAATGCGATAATGGTGATCAAAATAGCGGCGACAAAGTCGTAATCAAAACGTTGGAATGCTGAGAAAAGCGTACCGCCAAGACCACCCGCACCCACGATGCCAACCATGGTTGAGTTACGCAAGTTTGAGTCCAATTGGTAGCTAGCAAAGCCAATGAAACGAGTAAATACCTGTGGCATAACCGCGTACAGAATGACGCTGACAAAGCTCGCCCCCGTTGCTTTAATCGCTTCAACCGGTTTAAAAGAGATCTCTTCAATCGCTTCTGCAAACAACTTGGCGATGAAACCAATCGATGCAAATACTAAAGTCAGGATCCCCGCAAGGGCACCAAAGCCGACCGCTTTCACGAATAGAATTGCGATGATCACTGGGTGGAAAGAACGACACAGTGCGATGAAGCCACGAATAGGTGTCGATACAATCGAAGGCATCATGTTTCTTGCAGCAAGTAAGCCAAGAAACAATGAGATGACGATGCCGAAGAAACTCGAAATGATCGCTATCTGTAAGCTCTCCGCTAAGCCACTTAGCAGTAGGTTAGTACGCGAGAAATCAGGCGGGAACATTCTTGATAGTAACCGCTCACTTTCACCAAAACCGATGACCAAACGATCAAAGGTCAGTCCTAACGTCGCAAAGCTGTAAAACAGGTAGCCAATAATTGCAGCGATAATTGCACGGTTAGTCCATGAGGTTTTGAACGGATTTTCATGCTTCGCTGGCGATGTGCTTGATGGAACGCTTGGCGACGAGCTTGGATTTAATCCAGCCATGACTCACCCCCATAAATAATTTTCAGATCTTCTTCTGAAATACCTTCAGGGCTACCGTCATAATGCACTTTACCGTTACACATGCCGATGATGCGCTTGGCATACCGCTTGGCTAAGTTCACATCGTGGATATTCACCAACACGGGAATGTTTTTCTGTTCTGCGAATGTCTCCATCAACTCCATGATCTCAACCGCTGTTTTCGGGTCGAGTGATGACGTCGGTTCATCCGCCAATAAGATATATGGGTCTTGCATAACGGCGCGAGCGATACCGACACGCTGTCTTTGGCCGCCTGACAAACTGTCGGCACGTTGGTTAGCAAAGTCTTGCAGGCCAACAAATTCAAGTAACTCGAACGCTTTTGCTAGGTCTTGCGCAGAGTAGTTGCGACGCCATGCATTCCAAGCGGTCATGTAACCCAAACGGCCACTCAACACGTTCTCGATAACCGTTAAACGTTCGACAAGGTTATATTCTTGAAACACCATACCGATATGTCGACGCTGTTTACGTAGCTCTTGGCCTTTTAGTTGAGTCAGGTCTGCGCCATCAAATATGATCTCACCTTGGCTTGGATCGTTGAGTCGGTTGATGCAGCGCAGAAGCGTACTTTTACCTGTACCAGATGGACCAATGATCGCGATGATGCCTGGCTCATCAATATCAATATTAATGCCTTTAAGGATTGGCTTGCCTGCCACATATTCGTGGAAAAGGTTGTTTATCTTTATTCCTTCATAGCTTGCTACGGCCATACTGCATTTCCTTGTGCGAATTTTAGAATGATCTATGCCCTACCCGCGAGGGCATAGATTTTTAGTTGAAGTAGGTGTTTTTAAAGAACTAAGCCTTTCGAAAACTTAGTCTTCTAATAAAAAAGAATTAGCCGTTGTTTGCTTGCTTTGCTAACTCAGCGGCTTTTTTCTTTGCGCGTTTAGCCGCATCTTTTTCAGCCAATTTCTTCAAGCCAGTTTTGGTGTAAGCCGTACCTGTCGCATGAGCGATATCACGAATCACATCCCACTCTTCTTTGTAGCTGATTGGCGAGAAACGGTCGGCACCTTTAAACGATGCGCTCATTTCTGGTGTAAAGCGGTAGCTAAAGAAAGCTTCGTTGATCTTCTCAACCAGTTCTGGTTTTAGGTTGTAAGCATAGCCAAACGCAGACGTTGGGAAGCGTGGGCTACGGTAGATGATCTTCAGTTCAGAATCGTCAACACGACCTGCTGCTACCATACGATCGTACACGTCCGATGCCACAGGTGCTGCGTCATAATCTCCATTGAAGACGCCTAGAATCGATTGGTCATGCTTACCTGAGTAAAGCACTTTGTAATCTTCATCTGGCACTAGGCCTTTCGCAGGGAATAACGCACGTGGAGCTAGGTTGCCAGAGTTGGAAGATGCAGAAGTGTGTGCAACCTTTTTGCCTTTCAGATCAGTCATTTTGTTAATGCCGCTGTCTTTACGAACAATCGTGATTAGGTTATAGCCTTGGAAGCCAGACTCATCGCCCTTCACCGCAATTGGAACGTAACCTGCTAAGTTAACTGCGTAGCCTGTTGGGCCCGTAGAAAAACCAGCAACATGCAGTCGACCAGAACGCATCGCTTCTACTTGCGCAGAGTTCGAGTGAACTGTGTAGTAAATCACTCGCTTACCCGTGATTTTACTTAGGTGAGCTTGGAAATCCGCAAACGCATCTTTGTACAACGCAGGGTCTTCTACTGGCGTGTAAGTAAACACAAGCGTACTTGGGTCATTCCACTCATCTGGGTTCTTGGGTGAATCGGCGACCAAATCTTGGTTTTCATCACAGTATCGATCGTCTAACACACCACGACTAGAGCAGTCGCTTGCCATAGCCATTGAAGGAAGTAGTAATGAGCTAGCGATTAACAGTCCTTTAACACTGATTTTCATATTCAAACCTTACTTTTACTTATTGTTGAAAGTCACCTTCACTATTGCAGCCTTTGTGCCACCTTTTAATTTATTTAATTTCAACAACTTAAAGAAATACTTAAATCGGTAAATTACTTTTGTGTCATTACTGTCCAAGCAAGAAGTCTCTATTTGGGTCATTTCTGTCCCGTCAATTTTAGTGGTAAAAAAAGAGCCCGAAGGCTCTTTGGTTCACTGCTTTTTCTCTTATTATTCTTTGGCTAAGTGCTCTTTATACAAACGCTATAATTAGCGACGTAACAGCGCTATCTGAATAGCCTAAGCGTCGCTGTCCATACAGTTAGCGTAGTAAGTTACTGTTGCAGGCCAGTCGCTGAATACGCCCATAACACCGACATCTTGCGCCAGTACATCAAGCATTTTCATCATGTCGCCATCATTGTTGATGCCATCTTTCACGCTTTGGTAATACCAACCGCCGCCTTGCGCTAGCGGGCCCGAACGCTCAAGTGTCCATGCAATAATCTCAAGGTCAGCATCCTTTGCCAGTTTCGCGTAGTTAGACGCCACTAATTCGTTGTTCTTATCAAGTTCAACCAAAGCAAACAGAGGTGGCGCGATGATATTCACACCCGCATCGTGAAGCTCTTTCATGTTTTCAACAGACGCGACAAAGTCCGCTTGCTCATAGACACGGTCGTCAAGATAAACGGCTTGCTTACCGAACTTAGGCGTCTCATTAACCCAGTACTTCACATCATCCAAGTTGAATGACTGCAAGTAAGTCTCCGAAGGCTCAAAGCCCGCCTCTTTCAATTCATCCACCAATTTCTGCGCATACATCTCTTGGCTAAAGCCATTGAAAGGCATTTCTACCGCCGCCGATTTTAGCTCAGGAGTCACCTTCACGCCGTGCTCTTTAAACAACGCCGCACTTTCGGCGTGTGTCATCAGTGTGCCACTTTGGCTGTAAAGATCGGTTCTCCAACCAGGTGTGCCATTCATGTACTCTTCAACCGTGGTTGCTTTTGGATTCGCACCATCCATCTTCCCTTTCAGCGTCTTAAACTCCGCTAGCGTGAAATCAGAGGTACGACACTCAACCTGAGCATCTTCGCCTGTCGCTGGGTTAGCCGGCGTGAACGGTGTTGAACACTTCTTCGCGAGATCGGGATGCGCCAAAACATCGGTTGTGGTGTGCAGATCACTTTGCGAGTGACGACATACCAACGCCTTATCTTTAGTGAAAGTCACATCGCACTCCACGACGCCCGCGCCCATTTGAATCGCCGCTAAATAAGATTCCTTAGTGTGCTCAGGAAACTGCATCGCAGCTCCGCGATGTCCAATAGAAAAATCACTACGATGAAAAGGTCCTTCACTGCAACTCAACAGTTTGGTTTTCAAAGGGCTCTCATCCATATTGTTCACTAAAAAGAGGGGACGAGGACCTAAGTCGGCTGATTCTGCTGCGGCCCATGCCGTCATCGAGCTCACGACTAGTATCAGAGCAATCGAACCTTTCAGTATTTGCTTCATGTTTGTATCTCCTTGCAACAAGCAATTATTTTTCTAACTTCCTTTATTCGATCATTCGGTGTTGGATAGCTGTCATATATAGATAGCTGTCATATATATTTTGACTCAGCACCGAATAACCTCATGTGAACGTATGCCACAACGTAGTGATTGCACGCATTGTGCCAAATGTTAAAGCCCTTTTATTACAATCACTTGAAACGGTTAACCATTCGACTAAAAGTTAATTGGGTCATTGTTGTCTTGTGCTTTTATTAAGCGAATGGATGAACCAGCTAGGCCTTGAAGCTCTCTTTATCCAATTGGTGTTTCTTCATTTTTCGATAAAGGGTTTTACGCGGTAAATTCAGCTTGCTTGATACCTCGTTAATGTTGCCAGCGCTTTCAATAAGCGCCTCAGTCAGAACATTTCGTTCGTACTGCTCCATCTGTTTTTCAAAGGCAAAATCTTCTCCGGACGTTTCACAAATTGGTGATTGAAGATCGAAGCCATCACCAACAATACCAAGTACAAATCGGTCGGCGACATTGCGTAATTCACGCACGTTACCCGGCCATTCATGCCGACATAGTTGCTGAATCTGTTCAGGGTAAATCGTTGATGGGCGTGTCTTGTATTTGTGGCTCGCTTGAATCACAAAATGGCGGAACAGCACCTGAATATCTTCTTTGCGTTGACGCAATGCGGGAAGGTTTAAGCTAGCAATATTAAGACGATAGAAGAGATCGGCTCTGAACTGCCCCGTTTCACTCAGGCTCGCGAGATCAGCTTTGCTGGCGGCTACCACCACAATATCGACCGGGATTAACTCGTTACCACCAACGCGCTCAATCATTCTTTCTTGAATGACGCGCAACAGTTTAATTTGCACCGCAATTGGCATGCTTTCGATTTCATCAAGGAACAGAGTTCCGCCATTGGCTTGTTCTATTTTGCCAATGCGCTTCTTGTTGGCACTGGTAAACGAACCCGCTTCATGACCAAACAACTCACTTTCGATAATGCTTTCAGTCATGCCGCCACAGTTGATCGCGACAAAGGGCTTCGCCTTACGACGGCTAAATTGATGCAAGGCGCGAGCAATCACCTCTTTGCCCGTTCCTGTTTCGCCGTTGATGATGGTATCAACACCAGTATGAGACAGTGCGAGCACTTGCTTGCGTATCGTATCCATCGCTTTTGATTGGCCAATAACCACCGTTTCAATCGGTAACTCAGCTTCCTCATCACCGTCTGTAGCTGCTGGGCAATTGTGCTGAGACTGTGCCAACGCTAAATCGAGCTTCTCTACCAACTCACTCGCATTCAGTGGCTTTTCTAAAAAGTCGAACGCCCCTAGCTTCATTGCCTCTATCGCCATGGGAATATCGCCATGGCCACTCATCAACAATACAGGAACGTTAGCGGCTCTATGTTGAATTGAACTCAGTAACGTAAGCCCATCCACCTGTGGCATTCGTACATCACACAATACAACCGACTGGCTGTTTGCTTTGAGCGATTTAAGGCCAAGGTTAGGGTCGGTAAAGGTCGTGACGCTAAAACCTTCTAGCTCCAACATTTCACTCACGGCTTCAACGACATCGATTTCATCATCGATAAGAACTATGTGTTTTTCTGCAGTCATGAGGCTATGCCTTTTGGTAGAGTGACGATAAAAGTAGTGCCTTGGTGTTCAACTGATTCCACGTGAATCGAGCCGCCAAAGTCTTTTATGATGTTGTATGCGATAGACAAACCGAGCCCAAGCCCCTTACCTATTGTCTTGCGGGTATAAAATGGGTCAAACAGATGCGGAATGTCCTCTTCAGGTATCCCTAACCCGTTGTCCATCACCAAAATCTGAATGGTCTTCGAATGCTCTTGAGTAGAGATGCTGAGCTCTGGTTGTTCTCTGTGTTCGATGGCATCCAGAGCATTGCTGATCAAATTCACCAGTACCTGTTCTAAGCGAATGTTGTTAGCTCGAACCACCTGGTCGCTTTGTGGTGAATACTGAATCGAGACCGTGCTCTGTCTGGTTTCAAACAGGTCAATCGCATCACCGATCACCTTATCCAATTCAACGTTATCAATCTTGCCATCACTCTTACGTGAGAAGGCCTTTAGGTGACGAGTAATCGCAGCCACTTTATCTAACAAGACCTCGATTTTTTTCAGGTTCTCTTGTGCTCTGTCTGGTCTATTTTTACCGAGCCAAAGCTGAGCACTTCTAACGTGACTGTTTACTGCCGTCAGAGGTTGATTGATTTCATGCGTGATCCCGACACTCAATTGCCCTAGCGCGGCCAATTTTCCGGCTTGGATTAACTCGTCTTGAGTCACTCGTAGTTTGGCTTCGGCTAAGGTGCGTTCTTCAACCTCTGCCTCTAATTTACGATTGGTTTGCTTAACAACTTTGGCCGTGGTCTGGAATACCTTTAAGTACTTAGCCATTTGTGTTACTTCGTCTTTGCCCCGAATAGAAACCTCGGTATCTAAATGGCCAGTAGAAATCGCGAACATGTTGTCTTTGAGCTGTAAAAGCCTTTCTAAAATACTCTTACGCACGTAGAACCATGAAATGGCAGCGGCAGCCAACACGCTAAACAGAGAAAGAAAAAGAGAGAGTTGTTGGTTCGATTGTAAAGACAGCTGCGCCTGCTGAATCGATTGGTCAATATTGCTATTCACCTTGCTGGTGTTGCTTTCGATCTGCACGGTTAACTGATTCAAATGTTCACGGCTGTTTTGCAGGAAATATTGCTCTTGATAGAGATGATCGAGCGCTTTGTTTTTCATCCCATACAAGCTGCTATCACTTGAGGCGAGGTTATAGATCACTGTGAGTTGATGATCTAATTCAGGAAAATCATGTCTTAAATCACCACTGACCCAGAGCTTCCACCACTCTTCCCCGACTTGCTCCAGACGGTAGCTAGTGTAATCCAACTCATTAAAGCTTGAGTCGTTATACAGCTTCTCTACCAAGCCTAATTGGTAATAAAGCAGAGATTTCAACTGAGTATATTGGATTTGATCTTTGGCTGACTCAGGCAAACTATCGAGTGAATCACTGGCCTCTTGCAACAGAGGATAAAAGCCTTCAAGCAAATTACGAAGTTCTTGATTGAGTTGTTCTGACTCAATCTCACTTTGATACAACAGGCTCAGACTATTATTAACTTGGGCGATAAGATCTTTAAAATAGGCGTGATAATCAGGAAACTGAACCATAACGCTATTCATCACTGAAATGGCCTCTTCAATTTTAAGCATCGCCTGCTTACGCTCTAAATTAGATTCAGCGTCACTGAGCTGAGATGAGGTCGTGATAATCACACGCACCATGTCATTGAGGCGTGCAGCGTTATCTAAGGCGGGGATTTCACTCTCTTTTAATTCAACAAGGCGTTGGTTTAAATCGTCAAAGGTGAAGCTAGAAACAACCGAAAGGAAGATGGTTGTCATCGATAACATAGCCAATGCCAACACCAAACGCAGCTCGATGCCCTTCCAACCAAACCACTTACGACGCGGGATTTTGATCGAAAACGGGCGTTCAAAACTGTCTTTATTTTCTATCACCTCGGAGACATGACTACTCACTCGCTCCACCTTCTCTCATCATAAAATCAACAGGATCCGTCAATGATTCAATCAGTTAGGTGGTTTACCTATTTAATCTTACATCTAATAGCTTTAGTAAAACTATTAAATGGAGAGTAATCATTAACATTTTACATAAGACATCATAACAATTATTTTATAAAGCTTGAGCTGTCTGTTTTGCGATAATAGAAAGTGACCGCACCGACAGAAACGTGATTACTTTATCAATCCCTGTCGAAGGACATTTTAGTTTGAGCACTTCCAATAACGTCTGATCATTTATCATAGAGATTGATCGTATTGGGCTTATCATTCGCAAAACGGTTTAGAATCTAAACTTTCAGACAAATTAGCAATAATGGAAAATCATTGAATCTCGCAGTGTAGGACACTACCTATGTCGAAATAGGATGGATGTATAAATAATGCAGAACAATCATGTCAGGTTGGAGAAGGTAGTGAGGTATTTAGAATCTCACCTTGATCAGCCTATGGTAATAGAAGAGCTATTATCAAAATTTTACTTCTCTAAATACCATTTTCATCACCTGTTCCGCGCCTATTATGGCGAGGGGGTATATGCGATGCGTAAGCGCCTGCTTTTAGAGAGGGCTGCTCGAAGTATTATTTATGGGGTTGAGAGCATGACTGAGATTGCTTTTTCTTGTGGCTATGAAAACCAAGCTTCTTTTAATAAGGCGATACGAAAGCAGTTCTCTTGTACACCATCGTATATTCGTCATCAAAAAACAGTTCCTGCCTTAAAAAGGCAACAACTCACTAGTTTTGAGGACATAAAGATGAATATAAACGTTGTCGATCGCAAGTCTACGGAAGTCCTGTATTCCAGAGGTAGTGGCAAATACAGTGATGCAGCTGCAACCGCATGGGGGCAACTGATGCCATTTGTTTATTCTAATCGCTTAATTCAACCCGAGACAATAATGATAGGAATAAGCCATGACGACCCAAATATTACCCATGTAGATAATATACGCTACGACGCATGTGCAACGATCGTTACTGAAATGGAATTACCTGAAGGTATCGATCGCAAGACAATTTTGGGTGGCAAATATGCCAAGGCCTTGCACAAAGGTACTTACGAGAAACTCTCTGAAGCATACAGTTATTTACTCTTAAAATGGCTACCAGACAGTGGGTTTGAACTGCGAGACCAACCATGCTTTGAGGTGTACCTGAATCGAGACCCAAGACGAACTAAACCTGAGAATTTGAAAACCGAAATCTATATTCCGATCAAGTAACTAAGAGAGCTCCCTTGAGTCAGTCCCGGCTGGCTCATTTTTGCCCCTTTTCGAGTTAAAGTAAAAGCTCATTTACGTTCCGCACCTCTGGATTTGCCATAGATCAGCTTATGCTTATAAACAAGCTAGGCAAAAGGCAAATCCTGTCCCCGTTCGTGTGGAGAACAAAAAGGTATGATTTTCGAAATAGAGCTCGAAAAATCATACCTCATACTCAGATCTATTTAACTCAAAACGTCTTTGTTCTGAATCATCGACAATGGTCTATCTTGTCCAGCACTAAAAATGTTTACTGGTCCAGTGTAGCCAATAATATTTAGAACCAGCCGATGGAATAAATTTAGGCAGTCAAGTACATTATCTAGCTTTTCCTGCTCTTCGGCACTATTCAGTTCTTTGATTTTCGGGTGAGCAGAATCGTTCCTTAATTTATTCCAAACCTTTTTATCATTAGTGTCAATAACACCTTCGCTTACTAACAAGTCAAGAGCCTTTGCCGCTGTAATATTTTTCCAATATGACACACTTCCCTTTAGTCGGTCTCTATGAGCTTTGGAAATATCCAACTCATCAAACATTTTTTTTATAGCATTAATCTCGGCCTCAAGTTCAGCATCAGTCCTCGTTTGTTTGAAAACCGGTATATAAACGTCATTCAGAAGCCCTTCAACAGCTACAGACAACACCAACTCTGAAATTTCATCGACCGATGTAAATCCGTACCAGACGCGTTCCCATTGCCCCCATATACTTGCAAATCTATTAGGTTCATTTTGTTGAAGGCTAAAAATCTGCTTAAAAAGATCATAGCTATGAGCCCCACTTGCTTTCCCATCGATACCTACGTCGCTTGGTATAGGATTAGATGATCTTTTACGGGAGTTTTGATTGTTGAAGCTTTTGATTCTAGTAACTGATTTACTACCCATACTTTCCACGACTACATATGCTTGAGGCATCACCCCACACGAAAAACCTATGTAAAAATTAGCACACGCGACCATTTTTTCAGTATCAAAATCACCACTGACCTTGACAATTGTGTGATCTGTTTCATCTTGTACTACCAACTCGAAACTATCATGTTCAATCTTAGTTTCATCCCAGCTGCTACTCTCAGATCCCTTAGTTGATTTTGTTTCATTCAAAACATTAGCTGGAACATCAACCTTCTCACAAAACTCATAGTACAAATAATTACTATGATGATTACTACCTTCTCGCTCTTTCACTGATTGGACATACGGTAGGTGAATATAGATCACTTTATTACGGTTTCTTTCGAATAAGTTGATCGTTAAAGTGAAGCCTTCTGATGTGAACCTTTCGCCATTTAAAGCTTCAAATTCTGCGTAAATCTTCTCTGAAGGGTTTAGTGAATTGGCGGGGATACGTGCATTAAGACTTCTACGAGCTCCACTAGGTGGGTTGTATACAGTATTAGTGCAAACGAATTCAATATAAAGAGTACCGAACTTATTTTGCTTAATTGTCCCATGCCCTGTTAATTCAATCCCATTGGGCATATCTTGCCAGATCCGTACAGACAAACAGTGGATTTTTAACTCTGTATTTCTAATTACCTTAAAGGCGTTTTTATCAAAAAACATTGATTCACCGATTTCTGTTTTAAACAATTTATAGAAACATCATACTGTTGCAGGGGATGGATTTGTAAGATATCCATCAAGAATGGATGGTTTTCTCTAAACGGGGTCATTAAGTGGCAGAAATGCACTTGCTCACAAAGAACTTTCCCTACTTTTTCTAATCTTGAAAATGAGAACAGTGTGAAATCTTTAACAAACTAATGTCCAAAAGTTCGCGTTGCCTACCTATAATCTGCATCATCAATACTGAACGCTAAGCCACCTTAAAAAATGATCATTCCATCTCGATAAGTCAGTGCTGGCGAAACATCTTGCCCAAGTAATACAGGGCCATCAAGGTCGACTATTTCAGATTGAACTGCAATAGGCAGCGCCGCTCGCATCGCCAATGAGGTGCCTAACATACAACCCGACATCAAAGTAAACCCTAGCCTTTGAGCTTCTTCAGCAAGTACCAATGCTTCGGTCAAACCGCCCGTTTTATCGAGCTTGATGTTGACCATTTCATACTTGCCTAACAAAGATGAAAGTTGCGAAGTGGTATGACAGCTTTCATCCGCACACAGTGGGATCGGGTGATTGATATGTGCCAGTGAGGCATCATGTTGTTGCGGCAAAGGTTGCTCGATCATTGCGATATCAAACTCAGTAAGTTGATTGAACAACTCTTCGAGATTCAACCCTGTCCACGCTTCATTGGCATCCAGTACAATCTGAACATCAGGCGCCGCTTCTCGCACTGCACGAACACGCTCTACTACCTGCTCGCCATCAAGCTTCACTTTTAGAAGTTTCGCCCCATTCGCCACATAATCCCGAGCTTGGGTCGCCATCGCTTCTGGTGTGCCGATGGAGACTGTCATTGCAGTCACAATTTGAGCAGGTAACTCAAACAAGCTATTTGGAAACACCTGTTCTTTCTGCTTAGCTTCGAAATCCCAAAGCGCACAATCGACCGCATTTCGCGCTGCCCCTCCGGTCAATAAAGACTGAAGATGATCTCTTAGCTCTGCCGGATCGGTAACGCCTCGTGCAAACATAGCTTCAAGTGCGCTAGACGCTTGTTGGATTTGCGCTAACACAGACTCCGATGACTCGCCGTATCGTGGGTAAGGCGTACATTCGCCCTGAGCTTGTTTGCCACCATGTTCAATGTAAACACGAACAACGTGACACTCAGTTCGGCTGCCACGAGAGATGCGAAAAGGCGTTTGCATCGCGATAGTAATGGGTTCTGCTGTAATCTTCATAATTTCACTCGGTTGATGTTCGCTTTAACAAATGGAAACGTAGAAATGATGAAGTCGTTAAAGTGAATGTCGCAAATGATCAGTAATGTGTTGTACACCAAAACGAACCGGGTCCGTCACGGGCACTTGATAGAGTGTGGTCCATTCTTGGCATAATGTCTCAGCGTCTTCAATGCTAATTGCCGACGTGTTCAAGCAGATGCCAACCAATTTCACGTCTGGATTCGTCAATCGCGCGGCTTGCAAGTTAGCTTCGATCGTCTGTTCAATCGTTGGTAATTGCGCATGAGGAAGGTTACGAATATGTGGTCGCCCTACTTCGTGACATAGCACCAAAGCATCAGCTTGTGCGCCATGCAATAATCCCAAACTCACGCCTGCAAACGAAGGGTTAAATAACGAACCTTGGCCTTCAATGATGTCCCATTCGTGGTCAGTAAAATCGGGGCTAATCGCTTCAACCGCGCCGGAAATGAAATCCGCGACCACAGCATCAATCGAAATACCGCAACCTTCAATCAAGATGCCCGTCTGTCCTGTCGCTTTGAATTGAGCAGATGTTCCCGCTTGTTTAAGCGACTTTTCAATCGCCAATGCCGAGAACATTTTGCCTACTGAGCAATCGGTTCCGACTGTGAGAAGGCGTTTACCTTGTCGTGGTTTGCCGTTACCAACCTTTAGATCACCATCAAAGTGTCGTACATCATGAAGCTTAGTCAATCCGTGTTGCTGCATGTCAGCAAGCGGTGAAAATTCACTCAGTCGTTGGTGCATGCCTGATGCAATCTCAAATCCCATTTCTGCAGCCGCCATTATGGTTGACTGCCAAGAATCAGGGATAACGCCACCTGGGTTTGCTGTGCCAATCACTAGGGTTTTCGCCCCTAGCGCTTGCGCCTCTTGCAAGGTCATGTCCGTTAAGCCAAGAGAAACCGTATCGCCTGTTAAGCGCAGTTGGCCTAGGCAGATTTCTGGTCGCCATTGGTGAATACCACGAGCTGTTTTTGCGGCAAGCGGGTCGGTAACATCCCCGAGAAAAAGAAGGTAAGGTTGAGCGATAGACATGAGCATTCCTAATTAGTAAGTCCTTGTATGGATTTACTTTAATTAAGAACTTAGAAGCTGCCGAATACCTATTTATGGCGAGCCTATAACCTTAAGTTATAGGGTGAGTATGGCTCTTCAATGAAGCGATAAATTGCTTAACAGAAATAGACTGAGGGGTGTGCTCTGCACAAAGCGTCGATACCGAAAATTGGATATCCGGCTGCAGTGAAAGCACACAAACCGAGTCGTCATGTTGATACTGATCTGCTGTCCACGGGTCAACAATCGCAAAGCCTGCTTGGTGCTTCACCAGTTCCGCCGCCGCGCTATATCCACGCACAGATATCGGATGGTGATAATGCTCATCTAACGCCACAAGGCTTTGATTTAGCAGTAAACCTAATGGATCGCGGGGATCGAGCCCGATGATTGGCAACGGATAGTTGATCAAATCATCAAGGGTTATTTCCGCGGGTAAATGATCAACCGTATTGGCTGGCACCAAAACCTTGAGCGATTCGGTTAATAGCGTTTCACTTAATATGGCAGGCGGTGTTTCGTCCCCAAACGCGATGGCAATATCGAGCTCATGCTTCAATAAGCCAGCACACAGTTCATCACGGTTGGCGGTCAGTAACTCAAAAGAGAGCTCTTGTTTACTGGAATATTGTTCACGAGACATTTGGGCTATTACCGGGGTCAGCAATTTGGTCGCCAGTATCGGAGGCGCACCAATACGTAAATGTTGATGTCCTTGCTTCACTTTGTTGGTCAGAGATCGAAATTGACCCAGCTGTTGATAGACTTTTTCCGCTTCTGGTAGCAAGGTTCTCGCTTCGACCGTTGGCACCAACCGACCTTTGACACGCTCGAACAATCCAAACCCAAGTTGTTGCTCTGTGTGTGCCAGAATACGGGTCACATTAGGTTGTGACACATGCAGATTACGCGCAGCCCCAGATACGGTTCCGGTTTGCATAATGGCGTAAAAGACTTCCAACTGTCTTAAGTTCACATTGATGTCCTTATGGTTCGCGAAACAAATCTAGGGATTGGCTTTTCTTGTATTAGCTAAGCTGTTTATCGGTCTAGCTGTTTAATTAGCTGTCTATTTATTTATCTACTTGGCTATTTGCGTGAGTTTATTTTAGTAACTCAGCTATCGTAGGTTGAAGCACCTCAGCCCAAGCTTGGTAAGCCTTCGCATTCAAGTGTAAGTCATCACACGAGTACTCATTCGACAAAAGCTTATTCGGTGACAATACAGAATTCACATCTAAGAACGCAATGCCTTGCTGAGAACAGTACTCGCTTATCTTGCTATTGAGCAGTTCAACCGACGAATTCAAACCTTGCAGTTTAGAGCCAACATAAAGCGTTGATTGCACCAAGATTCGAATATCGTTTTCTTGCCACACTTCAAGCATATCAATGTAGTTCCGGTAGATATGTTCGACATCATAACCCTGAGCCAAATCGTTTATCCCAGCCATAAAGCACACCAGCTTTGGCTTCACATTCAACGTGGTATCAATACGGCGCAACATGCCAGTTGTGGTGTCACCCGCTAAGCCACGGTTGACCATCGAAACATCGCGAAAGATATCCGCCCAAGGTGCCCATTCGGTGATCGAATCACCAAACATCACTAGGTCTGCATTTGGGGAAAAATGGCGGTGATTGTCCGATGTCATGATGTAACGACTCATACTGTGGCCTCGTTGCTGAATTTCAGACTGAAGAGCAACCGCTTTGAGAATATCACTGTCCGGTGTAGTGCTATCAAATTGAGCCAGCAACCCTTCGATGTGAGGCTTAAAAGGGCTAAGACGAGTGCTCAGTTGGTGGTGTTCTTTAAGGGAAGATAACCTCTCTAGTAATGCATACAGAGAGCGGTTTTGACCAACTTCTTGAAATAACTGATATAGATCGAGGACAGGGTGTTGCTGCAACGCGGCAAGTAATTGCTTGTCTTCCATGGTGTTATCTAACCCTTCAATTATCTAATGATGAACCAAAGATAATATCCGATTGCTTACGGGATAGATAACATTAGAAACAGAGAATGACTTATTCTCAACAAGGCTGGTACATACCGCATAAAAATATCTTCCTGTACAAATCTCGTTCCGACTCAAAAATCAGCACTTCATCATAATATGTATAAGAAATTAGCCACATATTGTGACCTCAGTCTCTCAGCCTACCGTCTACTCCTATTACCACTATTTAACGGAGGATTTATAGAATATCAGGATGGTGAATAATAGGTTAAATCATAATAATAAGGACCTTTACGTGAAACTTTCTCTATCCAATACCGCGTTGGCCGTTACCGCCATCCTACTTGCAGGTTGCCAATCTGCACCTGAATCAGTTCAAGAACCAACAGCATACCAATGCCAAACGAATACGAATGCCGACGTGAATGACTTGAGGATTTATCAAGTGATGGTCGAAAGCTTTGTCAGTGGCGATGACTCAATTGGTCATGGTACAGGCTATGGAACCAGTCACCATAACGGAGACATCCAAGGTATTATCGACTCACTTGATTACATTGAATCTCTTGGCATGAACGGCATTTGGCTAACCCCAATCTTTAATTCAGAGCCTATCGAAAACCAAGACCATTGGGCTGATAGACTGGATGCTACCGGTTATTTTGCCACCGATTATTTCAATATCGATCCGAGATTCGGCACGATGGAAGAAGCTAAAACCTTAGTTGAAGAAGCGCATGCTCGAGGGCTTTATGTCTTCTTTGATGGCGTATTTGGCCACCACAAAAAAAACGTAGTGCCGTCACCAACAGGTAAGCTGCCCCAAGGAGAGGATAATCCAGTCTCATACCCTGAGAGCCTAGCCTTCTATCAAGAAGTAGCCGAGTATTGGATCAAAGAGCTCAAAATTGATGGTTGGCGCTTAGATCAAGCTTATCAAGTGCCAAAAGAAGCTTGGAGTCAAATCAGAGAAACGGTAGACACCGCTTCTTCTCAAGTCGAATACGTAAACAGCGAAGGTAAAACCGTGAACCCTCTGGGTTATATGGTTGCGGAAATTTGGGCAGGTGAGAACCGCATTATTGAAACAGGCTACGGTTCAAATGAAGCACCGGCCTTATGTTCTGCGTTTGATTTCCCGATGCGCTACCGCCTGACGGAAACCTTTGCTGTAAACGAAGCTGGCGTGGGGAACAAAGGTGGAGAGTGGCTTGCAGAAGGCATGTCTTTACATTCGTTATACCCAGACCACGCAAAGCCAAATTTAATGATCGGTAACCATGACCTTGTGCGCTTTGGTGACTTATTACAGCGCGGTGCTATCGCTTCTCCACAAGACAAAGAGTATTGGCAGCGCTATAAAGCGGCATTTTCATTCCAAGCAGCTTATACCGGCCCAATTACGACCTACTATGGGGACGAAATAGGCGACCAGCTAGAAGGTTTTGCAGACAAAGTTTGGACTGATGACTGTGCTATTAATGGTCTGTGTGATGATCACGTAGCCCGTACTAGCGGTAAAGTAGAAGGTGTCACAGCCCAACTCAATACGCACGAAAAAGACTTAAAGCAATACGTGACAAACTTGATGAAACTGAGAGAAACGCACCCCGCTCTATCACAAGGTAAACGTACAAACCTGATGGCCAATGATGTCGCGTATGTCGATCACAAAGCCTATGAAGGCGATGCTGTTGTCTACGCAGTGAACGTTACCAACAAAGAACAAACCATAAAACTAACCAAAGAAAAAGTCGGCTCCATAGCTGATCTGACGGATATTGAATCCAAGCAATCGATCTCAGCTATTGATGGCCACTACTCTATCGTTCTAAGCCCATTTGAAGCTCGTTTCTTGTCGATAACACAGCCAAGTGAAAAAGGGCCAATTGCGGCGATACTAGCGACAGGAAATGAAGTTGGACAAGGCTTCATGGCTCAATGTGACAATCCAACAATAAAAGCTGAAGGCCCTATTTCGAGCCCGCTTTATGTGGTTGGCAATTTTGCTGATTCAGGTTGGAAACACGTGGGTCAACGAGAGTTTGAATATAAAGGTGACAACACTTACCAAGTCGTCACCACTGAAAAACCGGGCAGTTATCGCATGCAATATGCATCCAAGGCTTGGTCACCTCAGTTCACAGCGGATGGGCTTAACCTAAAGTTAGGACAGCTTAACTCGTTAATTAAAGGTGGTTACGGTCAAGATACCGCTATCACTATTCGTAATGCTGGGCAGTATGTATGGAGCTTACAATTCGATGATGCGGGGCAACCACTGCAAATTATGGCTTCCAAATGTGCTGAATAGCCAAACCTAAGATCCGAGATCAACCAAGTAAAACCCCTTATTCCTACGAATAAGGGGTTTTCTTTAATCTGCATTGGATATTAAGAGACCAGACACGATTAGAACGATATCTACCCCTGCTTCACTTGCAGGTGATTACGGTTATCGCGGCTTTTCTTGATCAGCTCGTTGCTCTCGTCCATTTCATCTGACTTAGCAAGGCGATCATAAAGCAGCACATTCACTGTTGCTGCTAGATTCATGCAACCAACGGTTGGTACATAAACAACATGGTCAGCTCGGTCAGCGACATCTTGAGAAATAGAACCATCTTCGGGGCCAAAGATATAGATAGCGTTCTCTGGGTGTTTAAAACGTGGCAATGGTGTTGCACCTTCAGCCAACTCCACGCATACGATCTTGGTTTCTGAATTAAGGTTATCTAAAAACGACTCGACACCATTAAGCGGGATAGTACGCGTTGCACTCTTGGTATCGGTGTGAAATTTTGCAGCCTTGTCATAGCGTTGCCCTGTGTATTTAACTTCGTCGACTTGGTAGCAACCCGCCGCACGCATAACCGCGCCAACGTTTGTCGGGCTCTTTGGGTTAGTTAAACCAATAGTCACATGGCTCTTGTTCATGAATCTTTCTCACTTAACGAATAGACATAGCAGGGTGCTACAAAGCGTCGCATTCTACCAAAGCAGCGTCAAATTCAAAAGCATCGAAACAAACAGCTCTCTTTAGCATTAAGTCCCTACCCACAAGGTTTATCACTTCAAAAACTTAACCGTCATCATATTTATCAAACAAAAAGGTTTCAGGATAACAATTCAACAACAAGTCCGTTTACATTTCGAAACCACATTAATAATGTGTTGAAAATTGCCTGAGACAATCACATAGGAAGTGCTAATGACCCTCACCATCAAAAACCGCCTTTATATCCTCTCTTTTATCCCTTTGCTACTAATGGCAATTGGGATGATGAGCGTGACGTATATGAAGAGCACTGAGCTAACCGCACAACAAGTAGAATCGACGCGTAGCAATATGATGGCGATGAAACAAAAGGAACTCAAAGCGTACCTGCAAATGGCTAAGTCTTCGATAACTCCTTTCTTAGAAAAAGGTGCCACGCTTGAAGAAGCATTACCCACATTAAAAACTCTAGAATATGGTGAGTCTGGTTATATTTTTGGCTACAGCTCTAAGGGTGTAAGAATCGTCATCGGACAAGGTACCGATGGCATTGGTAAAAATTACTACGACCTTCAAGACAAACAAGGCAATTACCTAATCCAAGACCTGATTAAGAACTCAAAAATTGGGGAATTCACCACTTACTACTTTCCTAAGCCAGGTCAATCCATTGCGTTACCAAAACTCAGCTACTCAATCTTTATTCCACAATGGGATTTAATGCTCGGCACGGGTTTTTATACCGATGATATTGACGCCGTGATCAGTGACATGAAAGAGAGCTCGAATGCTGCGCTACAAAGCTCACTGACTGCCATTGCTATTTTCTGTGGCTTGATTGCCTTAGTGGTAGCGGTTTTCGCTGTTGCAGTGAACCGTACAATCATGCAACCACTCGAGCAATTTGACCGTTCAATCAGTGCCTTTGCAAGTGGTGAGGCCGACCTAACGGCTCGAATGGAAACCTTCAAAGCGCCTGAGTTCGCCAAACTCAGTGAGAACTTTAATGCCTTTGTTGCTAGCCTACAGACCATCATTCGTAGCGTGAGCGATGTGGGTCAGCAAGTTGTATCAGAAACGAGCAGCATGTCTTCTCGCGCAGCTCAGGTCGACGAGATAGCGACAGGTCAACGTGAAGAGACAGAACAAGTAGCAACGGCGATGACCGAGATGACGACAACTGCGCAAGAGATCTCAAGCAACGCAAGCCAAGCCGCTGACTCAGCTAAACTTGCAGAGAACAATGCAAAAGAAGCTCAGCAAATTGTCAACGCTGCTGCAGGTTCCGTAGCAGACCTTGCAAGTGAAGTATCAGAGGCAAACACTGTGGTATCTCGCCTTGAAGGAGATGTACAGAACATTTCATCTTCACTGACTGTCATTCAAGATATAGCGGAACAGACCAACCTATTAGCACTAAATGCCGCGATTGAAGCCGCGCGAGCTGGTGATCAAGGCCGAGGTTTTGCGGTAGTTGCTGATGAAGTTCGTAAGCTTGCAAGCCGCACACAAGAGAGCACGGGCGACATTCACAAAATGATCCAACAGCTAAAATCCGCTTCAGATGCCGCGGTGAAAGCAATGGATTCGAGCCAAAGCAGAAGTGCTCAAACGGTAGAAGAAGCGAACGCAGCAGCTGCAGCACTTGCTAAAATTCAAGATTCGATTGATACCATCATGGACATGAACTCACTCATTGCGACGGCGACTGAACAACAGAATATTGTTGGCCAAGAGATATCTCAACGCATTGTTGTGATTTCAGACCAAAGTTCTCAATCGGCATCGTTAGCAAACCAAAACCGTACAGGTAGCCAAAACCTAAACAGCCGAGCAAACGAGTTGTACCACTTGGTTGATCGCTTCACGGTTTAATGCTTAATGCTTAGCAAGTAAAAGCTATAAAACATCAATAAAAATGGGCTTCAGAATCTTTGTTCTGAAGCCCATTTTCTTGTCCATAGTGTCTTGCCAGATAGAACTAGTCTAATTGCTCAGACAAGAAGTCGACTAACAAGCGAACCTTTGAAGACAAATTACGGTTCTGTGGGTAAAGCGCCCAAATCCCCTCTTTATCGTCTCGGTAATCAGATAACACCTCAACCAATTCACCAGACTCAAGATCTTCACTCACGTAATATTCTGGTAGCTGCACTAAGCCAATACTCTGTTTCGCTGCGTCTTGTAAGGCTAAGCCACTGTTACATTTAATGCGTCCGTTAACCCGAACTGAGCGAGGTCGCCCATTTTCTTTAAAACGCCAATGCTCAAAGCCGCCGACTAAACATTGATGATTACTCAACTCAGAGAGCGTATGCGGTTCACCGTAACGTTCAATATATTCAGGACTGGCGCACACGTAGAGTTGGCGTTGAGACAGCTTCTTTGCCACAAGACTCGAATCTTCTAAGCGACCAAGACGAATTGCGACATCGACACCCGAATCAATAAGGTCGAGCTTTTGATTGGTCAACATCAGCTCAAGTTCGACTTGTGGATGGAGCTTTAAGAACTGATGAAGCATTGGGGCGAGTTGACGCTCACCATAGGTCACCGGCGCCGTTACTTTCAGTAAGCCTTTCGGTGTGGATTGCATCTGCGTGACGGCGAGCTCAGCAATTTCTAAACCCTCGACCAACAACTTACATTGCTGGTAATAGAGTTGCCCTGCCTCTGTTAAAGAAACCTTACGAGTCGTTCGATTGAGCAGTTTCACTGCTAGACGTTCTTCGAGATTTGCCACTCTACGACTGATTTGAGCCACTGACGTAGCGAGTTTCTGTGCTGCACCAGTAAAGCTTTCGCGCTCTGCCACTGCAACAAACTCACTTACCCCTTCCCAATTAGCCATGCCTTTACCCTATGTTGAACTATAGTTACCCATACAGTGTATTGAAGATACAGATTAGTGTCACCTAGCTTAATATGCGCCATGCACATACAAAGGCCTTCATTGAAGCTAATATCGCATTCCCCACAAGGCTCCAATTGACCCAATCTACAAAGTTCGAACCGACCTCGTATTACAAATACTGTTATAAAAAAATACTCGTATCAAAAAAGAAAGCCCGCACTCATTGAGTACGGGCCTTATTATTGTCTATTACAGATGCGTGAGGGTTAAAACTAGAAACGATTAGCCACTCACTTTTGCCTATTCAGTCTCAAGTATTACACTTCAAACTGAGAAACTAGGCTATCAAGCGCTTCACACTGTTCTGCTAGTGAGATGCACGCATTCTCAGCATTGTTTGCCATTTCAACCATTTTCATCGTACTTTCGGCGATACGTTGAACATTCTTGTTCACGTCTTCAGACACCTGAGACTGCTGCGAAGCCGCTGTCGCGATTTGCGTATTCATATCATTCATCTTGCCAATTGAATTGCGAATCTCGCTCAATGAAGAGGCAGCAGTACCTGCTTGAACAATGGTTTTCTCTCCACTCGCTTTGCTTTCTGTCATCACGCCAACAGCATGTTTAGCGCCTACTTCTAAGCGTTCAATCATTGACTGGATTTCACCCGTACTGTCTTGAGTTTTACTCGCAAGCGCACGGACTTCATCAGCAACTACCGCAAAACCACGGCCTTGCTCACCAGCACGCGCTGCTTCAATCGCCGCATTTAATGCCAATAGATTGGTTTGCTCTGCAATGCCTTTGATCACGCCAAGAATAGAAGCAATGTTCTTCACATCAGTATCCAATTCCTGAACCACACCACCTGCATTCTCGATATCTTGCGCAAGGCGTTCAATTGAAGTTACGGTTAAGCCCAAAGTGCTGTCTGCTAATTCCACTTCATTGTTCGCAACGTTACTTGCGGTTGCCGCATCTAATGCGTTACCACTTACCGTTTCACTGGTCGCTTGCATTTCATGAACGGCAGCCGCGACTACTTCACTTTCTCTCTGTTGATTCGAAGAAAATTCAGCAACACTTTGCGTTATTGATTTAATGTTTTCCATCTCTGCACGTACGGCATTCGATGTCAGAATAACTTGCTCAACAGTGGTGTGTATCTTGCTAACAAACTTGTTAAATGCAGAACTTAAACGAGCTATCTCGTCAGAACCTTCAACTTTCATTCGCTGAGCTAAGTTACCATCACCCGATGCGATTTCATTCATCGCTTTCTCTACATTCTGAATCGGCTGAACGATATAGCGGTTAGATAACCACATCGCAAACAACGCAGCGAGTACAGCAACCGCCATGCCCACTTCGATGATCAATTTACTTTCTTCAATTGAATCATCAGCTTGCTGGCGAAGTTCTTTTTGTTTCTGGGCAATCAGAGCTCTGATGTCACCAAGTTGAGTACGAATGATCGTAAACTCAGCGTCTAATGCCGGCGAGTAATCGATGTTGTACTGAAGAGCATTGGCAGGATCTGCAAACATCGGTTCGTGTAGTGCTATCCACTTGCTCATTGCGTTAACAAGTTTCGAAAGCTCATCTCGAGAAGAAGAATCCAGCACACCTGCTGTATATAAGGTTTGTACACTTTCAAAACGTGGAACGGCTTTGTAAGCGTTGTCTTCAAACTCGAATTTTTGATATTCAATCGCCTCGTCATCTTTAGCAAGTAACAAACCTTGCGCCGATGCAATAACTTGATAGATGTCTCGGTACCCATCTTCTAGGTTGTCGAGAACCGGTTGAACCACATTATTGAGCTCGTTATTAATCGCCGCTTGCGCGTTAGATTTAATAACGTTAAGTACAGTAACAGTTGAGAAAACAATCACGATAACCATTAGAGGGATCGCAATTTTACTCTTAATAGAAAGGTTGTTGATACTCATAAAAGGTTAAGAACCACACGATATTTAGGAACCTAGTAATATACAGTACAGATATCAAAACCAGCTAAGGTTTTGTGAGCTTAATTTCATAGCAAACGTTATCTATTCTTCAATCGTTCATAATCCAACCAGCCATCAACTTCGGTATCAAGTCGGATTTGACGATATTGCACTAATTTGCTGCATCCGAGTTCTAATACTGGAGATGTCATCGAAATAACACCATAATGTACAGCTCAAAAGTAAATAGGTATGAACATGAAAATTTGTGGTGTTGAAATCAAAGGTAACGATGCAGTCATCTGTCTTCTATCTCTATCAGACGGTGTATTTAACATTCCTGATTGCCGAGTTTCTAAGGTTGCTATTAGTGACGCAAACGACACTCAGAATATGAAAGATTTTCAATTTTCTTTTGCAAAGTTAATGGAAGATTACCAAGTAGAAAAAGTGGTAATTCGTCAACGCCAAACTAAAGGCAAATTTGCTGGCGGTGGCTTCGGCTTCAAACTAGAAGCAGCAATTCAGTTGATCGACGGCCTAGACGTAACCGTTGTATCTCCGAATGAAATCAAAGAAAGCCTTAAGCGCAACCCTCTTATGATGAAGTTCAAAGAAACGGGCCTTAAGCAGTACCAAGAAGCACCGTTTACCACGGCTTACGCTTGTTTAATGCAGCGCTAATCAATAGTCGTTAGCCAATATTGATACAGAAAGAGCCTGAATATTCAGGCTCTTTTTTGTTTCTATGTAATCTATTTCAAGTCGAGTTATACCAATCACAGTAAGTAAGTGATCAAAAATAGCGTAGGAAAAAAGCTTGAGAACAAGGCAGCATTTTTCGATAAGTAGTTATTCTACAATCAAAAGTTCTAACGAAGTTATCGAGATTTTTAACAAGCTAGGGTGACCAGTTAGTTACTACGATTGGTATAATTTTGGTAGACACATTACCTCTCTAATGCTGTTTGTCTGCGGAACTTAATCAACTCAGGCTTTTTCACCACCAGATAAACAGCGGTCGCTGACAACGCGAAGCCTATTGCGCCATAAATGTCGAATGACTCTCCAAAAATGAGCCACGCTTGAATGGCTGTTGTGGGGGGAACTAAGTAAAACACCGATGCCACACTTGAAGAAGCGCCATGCTCTACCATGTAAAGCAGCAATAAAATAGCAATGCACGATAAAACAATCACTAGCCAAGTCAGAGTCAACGTGAACTCAATAGTCCAGTTCACCTGCATAGTTTCGTAGCGCATTGCAAAAGGTAAGAACAATGCTGCTGCTGCCAAGTACTGCACCATCGCGCCACCGACCATATCTGTACCCTGACAAAAGCGCTTCTGATATAAAGTACCGACCGTAATACCCACCAAAGAAACCAAACATAATAACGTTGCCAAGCCTTTTTGGTCGTCTGACTGCCACTCAATATTGCCCATCAGCACCAAGCTAATACCTGCGAAACCGAGGGCTAAGCCTAGCCATTGTGCGAAGTTAAAACGCTGTGAGGTACAGCTGATCATGATCAACGCCGTAAGAATCGGTTGTAAGCCAACAAGTAGAGAACTCAACCCGGCGGGCATACCCATATCAATCGCGAGATAAGTGCCACCAAGGTAGAAGCCATGAATCAAAATACCCACCACACAAGCGTGAAAAAATGCTCGACCACGAGGAATACGACGCTTAAGGATTGCAATCAAAACCAAGAATAGCGCCACGTTGGCTACCATCCTAAGTGAAAGTAACGTTGCGGGTTCAGCGTATTCAACACCAAGACGAGCGCCAACAAAGCCTGACGACCACAATAGTACAAACACAAACGGAATCATTTTAATCAGCATTACAAACCTCTGGTCAACTCTTCATCAATGCTGTTACCTTAGTTGGGTACAGATAACTAATAAAGATACAGATATAACACTTTAAATGGTTACAGATTAAGTGTGAGTAACAAGGGGGAAACGTGGAAGCAGAACTCAACGGCAATAAATATCTCGCTATAGAACAACACATTAAGGCTCAGATCGATAAAGGGCTCTTTCACCCAGACGACCGCTTACCTTCCATTCGTCAACTCAGCGAACAACTCGGTGTGAGCAAAAACACCGTGATTCGCGCTTATCAAGAATTGGAAGCGACGGGCTGGGTTTATTCTGTGCCTAAATCAGGCTATCGTGTGAAAGCACCGAACACCACCATCTGGGATGCACCGAGCCAGCCTCAAAAAGTCGATCTCTTGTCGGTCACCAAATCTGTACTCTCCCGTCCGAAAGGTCGCTTGAAACTGCTTGCTGGTTCTGCACACCCGAACATTAATAACCCTGCCATTCGTAGCTTGTATGCCGAAATCGGTCGCCATAGCCGTTTGCAAACCCAGCTTCCCGGTTATTACCAATTACCTCCCGGCGATGAGCAATTAGTGAAGCAGTTGTTAAAGATCACCCATGATCTAGGCGTACCTGCGGGATCGAATGAGATTGCGATTACACATGGTGCTCAACAGGCGATCAGTCTGGCTTTACGTGCATTAACCAAACCGGGAGACATCGTGGCGGTCGAGTCGCCCTGTTACTTTGGCAATCTACTTTTACTTGAATCGCTTGGCTTGCAGGCCCTTGAAATACCATGCAGCGTCAGCCACGGAATCGACATTCCTTCACTACAGAGTGCGTTGGACAAATGGGAAGTGAAAACCTTGCTACTAACGCCAAACTTTACCAATCCAACGGGTTCACGAATGCCATTGGCTAACCGAAAGGTATTACTGGAGATAACCGGATCTTTACCGATTATCGAAGACGATGTGTTCGGTAGCTTGGCATTCGACACACCCATTGCCAGCCTCAAAGAGCTTGATGACCAAGATCGAGTCATTTACGTCAACTCTTTGTCCAAGACCTTAGATTCTCGCTTGCGTATTGGCTGGTTACTCTCAGGTCGTTACCAAGCTCAAGTTGAAAAATACCTGTTATGCGACAACATGGGCAGCTCCAATTTAATGCAATCCGCGGTGGGTCAATTTCTCACTACCGGTAAATATCGCAGCCACTTATCCAAAATGAAGCGGCTCTACCAAACCAATCAAAAGCAATTTCAAAGCCTGTTAATACAAGCGCTTGATGGCTATGAACACCTTGTTGGCCGCTACCACTTGTCAAAACCTGAGGGGTCTTTTCTAAACTGGATCACGTTACCTGAATCGGTCGATAGCTACGCGATTTATCAAGATTGTTTGAAGCACAAATTGGGAATATTACCTGGCACAGTATTTGGGACAAACGATCAATATAAACACTGCTTGCGCTTCACGGTAGCGAACATCGAAGAGAGTAAAGAGTGGAAAGAAGGGATAGTGACATTAGCGAAGATAATCGCCAAACATACTTCTTTCTAACCGAATGTTGCCAACGTCTAAATCATTCAACAATGAATAAACGTTAACTAAAACAACAAATACAATCACCAAGAAAATGCGTCAAACGATCACAGATAATACTCCGAAATACCTTTGTAAGTTTTTTAGAGAAATTCAAAAATAATTAGAATTTAACCCCTAACTTTACTGAGTATTTTGTTAGTCTTGGAAACAATTATTTACAATCCAAACAAAAATTAATTGGATCGCTAGAGGTTGTTTTTTTGAATATGAAATTATTCGGCAGTTCCCTAATCCTTTCGGGAACGGCATTAGGGGCTGGCATGCTTGCTATTCCCATGGTGTTGGCCCAGTTTGGCTTCATGATCAGCTCAGTGCTGATGCTACTTATCTTTATCGGCACCACTTACTCTGCACTCCTACTGGCAGAAGCGTGTACCAAAACTAAAGATAACAGTGGCATGAGCAGTGTTGCTTACCTCACTCTGGGCTGCAAAGGTAAACACTTTATCAATGCACTCTTTTACCTGCTGCTGGTATGCATGCTGATCGCCTATATCTTGGGTGTTGGCGACATCATTCATAAGCTACTGCTCGACGTCGGCGTAGACATCTCTGCATCCGCTGCTTATACCGTTTTCAGCCTATTGATGGGGGTGATTGTAGTCGCGGGTAAGTCTTATATCGATAAATTAAACCGTGGTCTATTCATCATGATGGTGGTGATGCTCTTCATTGTTATTGCCTCTCTGTTTAGTAATATCCGTCTAGATTACCTAACTCAAACTAGCCAATACACGGCCAATGACGTGGTGCAATACAGCGCGGTTATCTTTACTAGCTTTGCCTCTATGGTGGTGATCCCTTCACTGGTTATCTACAACCGTGAAGCGACTCAAAAGCAGATCCGCAATATGATTCTGTTAGGTTCAGTGATTCCGCTAGTGTGCTACCTCACTTGGTTGTTTGCGATTATCGGTAACCTTGGCACAGACGCGATCAGCCAGTTCCACAACATTTCAGAACTGATCTCTGCGTTTAGCGGACAATCTGCTTGGTTAAAAGTCGTGATTGCGCTGTTCTCAGCGCTGGCACTGGTGACCTCTTTCCTTGGTGTATCCATGGCGTTGTATGACCAAAACAAAGACGCAGTCACCAACAACAAAGCATTAGCTTATGCTCTGACCTTTGTACTGCCTTTGGTATTAGCAGAGCTGTTCGCAAGCCAGTTCGTGAGCATGCTGGACTATGCAGGCATGGTGTTGGTGTTCCTAGCTATCTGGGGACCACTCGCAATGGTGGTTAAGATTCGTAGGCCTGACTTCCCTCACCTACAAACCGAAGGCAGCTATACAGCAGCCGGTGGCGATACGGCACTGATGGCAACATTCGGTTTTGGTGCGTTGATTTTTATCTCTTGGTTTATGGGGTAAATCCCAATTGAATAGACTATCTGTTGCCATTTAGAAGACAGCAAATATAAAAAGCCCGTTAGTCCGATTATTACCAGCCGGACTAACGGGCTTTTTATTTTCTGATTATCATTACCGTGAGTTAAACGGTCTTTCTTACTTGGTCAAATTACCCAGCAACTGCTCACACTGTGCTTTTAGTGATCTAAGCTCATCTTCATTCATCTTAGAAAGACACAGCATTTCAACTGGCACGGTTTGCGCTTGCTCTTTGAGCTCTACCCCGGCAGGTGTCAGCGTAATAACCCGAACTCGTTCATCTTCAGCACTGCGGGTTCTAAGCACATAACCTTTCGCTTCCAAACGCTTGAGTAATGGCGTCAACGTCCCTGAATCCAAATGCGTTTTTGCGCCTAGCGCTTTAACATTGATCTCTTGTTGCTCCCACAGCACCATCATCACAATGTACTGCAAGTAAGTAAGATCAAGCGCTTTCAGTAAAGGTTGATACGCTCTACTCATTGCATTCGATGCACTATACAGCGCAAAACACACCTGATTATCCAGCTTTAGATAGTCATCTTGGTCGCTCATGATCATCTCACTAATAAATTAAATTGTGCACAATATACTTGCGCGCTCAAATTTTATCAATTAAGCTAGCTTTAAAATTAAGTTGTGCGCAATTTAATTTTACACAATTCAAAAAAGGACTGAAACAATGACAACACTCTACACAACTTCAGCAACAGCAACCGCAGGTCGTAACGGCCAAGTATCAACTGACGACAATCTACTCTCACTGGCATTAAGCTACCCTAAAGAGATGGGCGGTTCAGGTGAAGCGACCAACCCAGAACAGCTCTTTGCTGCAGGCTATTCTGCGTGTTTCTCAAATGCGCTGCTTCATGTCGCTAAAGAGATGAAGATTAAGATCGCATCCGCGCCAACGACTGCAACAGTGGGTATCGGACCAAATGAAAACGGTGGCTTTGCTTTAACGGTAGCGCTATCAATTGAACTCGATTTAGCGCAAGAACAGGCTGTTACGCTTGTGAAAACAGCGCACCAAGTTTGCCCTTACTCAAATGCGGTTCGTGGCAACATTGATGTGAAATTGTCGGTTAACGGACAAGCGCTTTAGTCGCTCCCCCACACACAAAAAAAGAAAAAGTATCCCGCTAAAAAAATGTCCCGCACTAGGCGGGACATTTCGTTATATAACTTTTAACTTCAAGCTCTTAGCTCTTAAACGTATTCGAGAGCTCTTTCAGCGATGTTGCCAATTCAGCTTGTTCTTTCGCTGTCGCCGCAATTTGCGTTGCGCCCGTCGTAGATTCTGTCGACTTCTGCTCTACCGCCACAACATTCTGTGCAATATCTTGAGTCACTACAGCTTGCTCTTCAGTTGCGGTTGCGATCTGCTCTGCCATGCTGAATATTTCGCTCACCGACCCTGAAATATCTTGCAGAGTCTGTTCTACTCCTCGTGAGTCCTCTACCGCCCTTGAAGACATCTTCTTGCTGTTATCAATCACATTAAACGCTGTTTGTACGTCCGATTGTAGCGAGTTAATGAAGCCTTCAATTTCCGAAGTGGACTGTTGCGTACGCTGAGCCAATGTACGAACTTCATCGGCTACGACAGCAAAACCACGACCTTGTTCACCAGCTCGAGCGGCTTCAATCGCCGCATTTAACGCTAACAAGTTGGTTTGTTCAGCAACCGACTTAATTACATCAATCACACTGTTAATGTTGTTGCTGCTTTCGTGTAAATGGGTGATTTTTTCAGCTAGGCTATTAATCTCTGATGCCAAGGTTTCTATCGACTCATAAGATTGTTGAACCGTGCTTAAACCTTGCTGTGATTGTTCATCAGCGATCTTCGCTGAGCTTGCCGTTTGTTGTGTTTTAGCTGCGACTTCGTTCACCGTCGCCGATAGCTCTTCTGTTGCTGTTGCAATCAAGCCAATCTGGTCTTGCTGTTCAACTAAGGTACTTGAGTTATATTGGCAAGTTTGCGCCGTCTCTTCTGCCGCTGAAGCAAGTGTCAGGCTAGATTGAGACAGGTTATCGATAACTTGAGAAAACTTCTCTAGTGTTTCATTAAGCGATGAAGATATTTGACCCAATTCGCTGTTGCCTACATAAGTCGCACGAACGGTTAAGTCATTGTCATTACGGACTTTAGAAAGTACTCGCGTTAGATCTTTAACTCGAGCCGTTAAATCAGTAATGGCTTTGAAGCTAACAAAAGTTGCGAACAAAGTGATCACAACAAACATCACAATGCTGCCCATCATTGCTGATTGAGCTTGCTGAGTTTTCTGATCCGTCAGTGTAATAAGAGACTCTGCTAACTGATTTTCAGTCTTCTTTAGCTGAACAATTCGTGCCGTCGATTGAGCAAACCAATAAACAGGATCGACATCAAAACCACTCATTTTCGATTCAGCCACATCACGAAGTTTTTCCACTTCAGCCACCGAGCGATCATTCAGTTGTTGTTTAAAGAAATCAACGTTGTCTGGGTTACCCAAAACTTCAAAGTTCGCAAAATATGTATTTTGCTCGGTTACCAAAGAGATGAATTTAACCAACATACCCGGGCCAAATTCATTTTTAGAAAAGGTGTTGTTGAGAACCGCACGTTCGATACCCGCACGCTCTTTGCCTTGTAGAAAGTTATAGTAGGCGATGGTTTCTGTCGTGATGGTGGCATCAGTACTTAACTCAGCAATTAGTGCAGATACACTCAATAACTTAGCGTTAAGTTTAGTGTAGTAGCCTAATGCTTCAGAAAGGGGAATCGATTGAGAATCTACTCGATTACGAATCGAAGTGATTTGGTTAAGACTTTGGTTGATTTCAGTATTCAGACGCGTGATCTGCGATAAATCGATGTCTTCAGACTCCCAGTACTCGGTTCTTTGACTGCGTTTGCTGTCTGCGTTAATTCTTTGCGCTTTCAGTTCACTGCCAAACTTGCTTCCCTGTGAACCGATAAAACCAGCGGTCATACCACGCTCTTTTTGTAACTCGTGCACCAATTCACTGTACACGACTGACAAACGCGTAAGTTGGTTTAATGACGACATTTCACTGGTGGTTTCTACGCCTTTCGAAATTGCAGAAACACTAAGCCATAAAAACCCTAAGATCGGCAAGATAAGCAAAGCGATGATTTTTTGCTTAAATGACATATCGGTTAAATTCATTATTATTTCCCTAACAACTAACAAATCTTTTTCAGTCACAAACTAAGCTTCCTACTAACGAGCACGCCTTAATTGTAACCCTATAATTATTTGAACTGATCCATATTAATAGTGACCTAACCACACTGATCAGATGAGCAAACGGTAACATTTAACCTTATAAAACTCATTGGTTTATGAATAAAACTGTTAACTATCTGACTTAACCAGACGAAAAATACGTGTAACAACATTTCCCTGACGCAGTGACTAAAAATTGACAGTTTTTGCATAATCATAAAGTAGTAGATCAGCACTCACTGTGTAATCTTTACCAATCATTTCACTCGCGAACATCTATATATTCAGCATCAAATATGTATACTGCCGAGCCCGTTAAATAGAGACTCGCTGTAAATATGCGATAACCACTGAGAGATATTTTTATGGATTGTCCCGCTTGCGAAAAACACATTGGTTGGGAATGGGTAGAAGAGGAAGCAATCGAACCCAATGAAGAGTTCGACTGCCCTGAATGTGAAGAAACTCTGATGTACGCTATCGATGAAGGCACCTATTACGGCGCGCAGCATAAAACCGTCGAAGTTGTTGATGATTAGAGTTTTTTATTAGCGATTGATGCTCTCGATCTTTGCGAGATTGCCAGAGTAACCAGACACTGCTTTACTGGAACGATCGTTCAGCATAAAATATTGAACATATGTCCAGATTAATGAAGTAAATGTTATGGCCAAAACAGCGAAGTTCGATAGACAAGACGTAGTAGATAAAGCAACTAACCTGTATTGGGAAAAGGGCTTTCACGCGACTTCTATGCGCAACCTGCAAGACGTGATTGATATGCGTCCGGGCAGCATCTATGCGGCTTTCGGCAGCAAAGAAGGCTTGTTTAAAGAAACATTGGCTCGCTATACCGAACTTGGCATCCTCAATCTAAACCGCTTTCGCAGCGAAACCGAATCGCCAATCAAAGCGCTCGAAAACTTTGTAAAGCGTGCCGTTGTCGAATCGAAACAAAGCGCACCAAACGGCATGTGTATGCTGGCTAAAACAGTCGCTGAACTGACGGATGAGCACGCTGAATTATTAGAAGAAGCCAAGAAATCACTCAAGATCATGGAAGGTGAGTTCGCTAAGCTGATTACCGAAGCGCAAGAACTTGGTGAGATCAGCAAAGAGCGCGAACCAACTCAATTGGCTCGACATGTTCAGGTTCAAATCGCAGGCCTGCGTACCTACGCTAAAACCTGTGACGATATCGATTTGCTCAACGCTATGGTTGAAGACATATTTAAGTACCACCCTTTTTAGGGTCTTACCTTATCGATCGGACACAATACAAAGAGACTCCACTTTCGCCTTAACAGGTCTGAGCGGAGTCTTTTTAGTTTTTATCTAGTTAACTTTATTTATAGTTTAACGGTTACACCTTTCTCATGATCAACGCCTGAGCATTGAGCATCGCCTCTTTGGTGCTAACGTCTAAGGTTTTCACGTTCGCAAAGCGTTCGATCTCTTTAATCGCCACATCATGAGCAAAAATCACCAACCTCGCCCGCTCAATGTCTTTCTGTGTAATGCGATTGCCAATTCCGTTGGCCCCCTGCGTTTCGACTTTAATCCGAACCCCAAGATGATGAGCCGCCTTTTCCAAAGACTTAGCCGCAAGAAACGTATGAGCAACACCAGATGGACAAGAAGTGATCGCCAATACATCCGCTTGTCCTTCTTCTGTCACCGAACCACCCGCAAACTGATTAGAACTTGCTTCACCTTCGACCACGTTCTTTTTCAGTAGTATCACGATCAGAGCCGTCGTCAGTGCTCCTGCTAATGTCCCGACGATATAGCCAATTTTGCCATCAACCACCGGCAACACTATCCAGCCGCCCCATGGTGCATGGTTGATGACATGGAACATAAAGCCAACCACATTACCAACAATGCCACCAGCAACAACCGCGGGCAGAACACGTGCAGGGTCAGCCGCTGCAAATGGGATCGCACCTTCACTGATGCCGATCATGCCCATGATTCCCGCAGCTTTACCCGCTTCGCGTTCATCTCGTTTAAACTTCTTCGGCGATAGGAAAGTCGCCAGTGCCATACCTAATGGTGGCGTACAAATGGCAATACCGACACCGCCCATCAACCATGGTTGAGTGTTCACCTGCGTTTGAGCAAACAGCGTCGCCACTTTATTGATTGGGCCGCCCATATCAAAGGCCGTCATCGCCCCTAAAATACTGCCTAGCACCACTTTCCCTGAGCCCGCCATACCAGTCAGCATTTGGTTCATCTCAAGCATCACATACGCGATAGGAGAGCCTATCACCCACATCACCGCCCCGCAGGTTACAAAGGTGCCGACTAATGGATAGATGAAGATCGAACTCAGCGAGATCATACTGTCAGGGAGTTTGATCTTCTTAAGTAGATTCACCACAAAGCCAGCGAAGAATCCGACCACAATTGCACCAAGGAAGCCAGTACTGTACTGATTCACTGCGAGCCAAGAACCAATCATGCCCGGCGCTAAACCCGGTTTGTCGGCCATTGAATATGCAATGTAACCACCGAGCACCGCGGTAAACAGGGTTAGCCCCGCGATACCCATTTGTGCTATGTCAGCCAGAACACCGCTCTCAGGCACAGCGCCATGACCAGACACCATTACCGACAAAGACAAAAGCACACCACCTGCAACCACGAAAGGGATCATGTGTGAGGTACCGTATAACAAGTGTTCTTTGAGGCGGTTAAGAGATTGTGCCCAAGGGCTGAGTGGCTCGACATACACTTCATGATGGCTTGAGGCATAACTATCAAACGATTCAGAATTGGCTTCGAGAAACAGCTCTTGAGCTTCCTCGACAGACTCCACCGCCTTTAATTTTGTAACAAAACCATCTTCGATCAATCGAGTTGAGATCTGGGCCAGAACCTCAATATGATGATCATCGCTATTATCTGGCGACGCGAGCATAAAAAACACATCCGACAGTTCGCCGCCGTCTGCGCCATAATCAATACCCGTTCGACTAATACCTACCGCCACAGCAGGTTTAGCTACGGCTTTACTTTTCGCGTGTGGAATCGCAATACCATCATCAAAGCCCGTATTGCCGATGGCCTCACGCTTCCAGATATCATCAAGGAACTCACTTTTATTGGAGAGCTTGCCTGCGCGGTCAAGCAGTTCGACAAGCTCTTCAAATACCGCCTGTTTAGAGTCTGCCTTTAAATCCAGACAGATAATCTCCGGCTCTATTATGTTAGTGATGTCCATGTGCTGCCTCGTCCGAGTACCAATTTAAGTAAATGAGATAAAGAGGTTAATAATATGAAAAGACTAACGAGGCAAGGCCGCTCGATATATAGGACGAAAGGTGCATTAACTGGATAATTGTAACCAAGAAGCAAGAGTGTGACGTTCACCTTTGAATCAAAAACGGGAATCCATAAACTCTCTAGCTTCAGATAGTCCCATCGATCCAAGTAAACTGTCGATCTAAGCACACCGAGAATAATAATGAGAATTGTAGCGGTAACTGCGTGCCCTACAGGCATTGCGCACACCTATATGGCAGCTGATGCTCTAAATAAAACAGCTCCTAAGTTCAACGTTTCGATCAAGGTTGAGACACAAGGCGCTATGGGTATTGAAAACTTACTAACAGGCCAGGATATTACCCTCGCAGACAAAGTGTTGATCATCTCTGATATCGACATCGAACAACCAAGCCGATTTGACCCAGCAAAAACCGTATTCATTCCTATGGAAGAGGTGTTATTGAGTGTCGATAAAGTCTTTATTAAGCATTGTCGAACTTAAACCTTTTATGAACGAATACCAGATCACCTTCTTCGTTGACGATCCTGCCGCGAACTCACACGTCGCGCAGCCGTTGACTCGTTTAGCGAAGAAGTTCAAAAGCAACATCCGCATTATCAACATCACTCAAAATCGAACCGCTGATCTCTCCAAATCTGTCGCGATGTTACAAGTGGGTTTACTCCGGGGGGATTTGTGTCAGATAACCGCGGTAGGGATTGATGCTGAACTCGCATGCTTTGTAATAAAAGACGTGATTGCTGAGCATTACGACATGGTTGGTTCGCAAGTAAACCATGAGTTCTCTAACGATTTAATCCAGCGTATGCCGCAGATATGCCCGCCTTGTGACATCAAGTGGCACCACGCTAAGGCGCAAACTCAACTGACAAAATTTGAGTGCTTGAAAGGGCTCGCTCACCTCGTTTATCCAGAAGATCCAGATGAGCTGATTTTGGCTTTCATTAAGCGAGAAGAACGCTCTTCAACCTGCGTGTCACCGGGGATCGCACTGCCCCATGTGATGTTTGAATCGACTCAAGATCTCTCGATCGCGGTCATCGTCAGTGACAACCCGATTGACTGGGCATCTCAAATTGGCCAAGTACACGTTGCCATCGCTTTAGTACTGCCAACCAAGCCGAAACGTGAACACATTGTGGCGGCTACCAACCTAACTAGAAACCTACTTCACGATCAGGTCAACGAGCGTTTGCAAAAGACTCGAAGCAGTGTCGATTTACAAGCCTTGTTGATGTATATCTCATCTCGCCTGCTTTAGTGCTTGTAACCCGTTCACGATCCTTACTCGATAGCCCAGCCGTTCGCTCGCTTGTCTGCCTCAACAAGTCAGGTTTATGAAATTGAGCTGACTCGTTAGATAGAGCCTCGATATTCAGTCGGCGTTCTTCCGGTGCTCTTCTTAAATACTCGACAGAAGTAGTTCACATCCTTAAAACCACAACGTACAGCCACTTCATTGAGCTTGAAGTTGTACTTCTTGAGCATGAATTTGGCACGGTCGACGCGAACTCGGGTAATGTACTCTGCTAGCGTCATGTGGCCTTGTTGACGGAACATTCGCGACAAGTGATTGGATGAAATGCTAAAGCGCGAGGCAATGCTGTCTCGGGTGATCTGGCGGTGGAAGTTCTCTTGAATGTAGATACAAATCCCTTGATACACATCCTGTACTCGGCTATGAGATTTTTCTACGGGCGCTTCCAGCATGGTTTTACTGTATTGCAGTAGAGCTTGCAGCAATAACTCGTCCATCGGCTGCTTGTTACCCTCTCTCGCTAACGAGCTAAGCGCCTCCAAAATATTATCAATCGCAAAACCAGAGCGAGTCTGAATACTGTGCTTTTGAATATCGTAAAAGCTCTCCTCGCCTTTGCGCTTGCTCACCAAGCTTAAACCAAGCTGACGACGACCAAACAACATGCTCAACACCGAGCAGTCTGTATCCCAGTTTGGCTTGTTCCAGCAGTTGGGTGGGATGAAAATCGCGTCTCCGGCTTTGGCGATAACGTTGGTTATTTTGCGATCATGACTCTCCATTTCATTAATATACTCTCCGTCTAGCACCAACTCTAAACGTGGAAAGTTCACCTGATAACTGCATGCGGAAGGCGTGTGAAAATCTCCAGCAAACCAGATGTTGTGAAACGGTTCTCGCTCATTTAACACCGACGAGATTAAGTCATGAAATATCATTATTCGAACTCTTAAGGGCAGCAATAAGGCTACGGAAATAGATATACCTGTAACTGAAACATAGCGCTATTGAGCAAAATCACAATTTGAGATCTAAGTTACAAAAATCCAGTCACGGAAATAAATTTCCAGTGCCGAAACTGACGTAGCACGTTCCTGGCCTGATAAACAAATACGCTACATCCCTTATAAATAAAAGCTTCAACACATCTTAAACTCTGTCAACACCGCCCTAAAAACGCCCGTTCGACCGATCAAAATCACACTCCACTTATAACGCAACAATCATCCAGTAAATGCATTTTTTCTTCACTACAGAAGGCAAGCCGTAGATTCCAGAATACCTCTAACAAAATAAAAACAGAGTAGGGGTTCATTATGATCACGACATTGATCAATCAAGATTTGATTAAGCTTTCGCTTAGCGCTAATTCAAAAGAAGACGTATTTAAAGAGCTGATAGACGTGCTTTACGCACAAGGCCGAATTTCAGACAAAGCACAGTTTCTTGCCGACATTAAGGCGAGAGAAGAACAAGGTAATACCGGATTTGAAGAAGGTATTGCTCTGCCACATGCGAAAAGCGCTGCGGTGATCAAACCCGCGGTTATTATCGGCGTCCATCAACAGGGTATCGAGTACGGCGCCGATGACGGTCAGCCATCAAAACTCTTCTTCATGATCGCGTCTCCAGATGGCGGCGATGATCACCACATCGAAGTATTGGCAGAGCTTTCTTCAAAACTGATTGAAGAAGGCTTTATCGAAAGCTTCATGAATGCTCAATCTGAACAAGAAGCATTAGAACTACTGCTTACCAAACCTGAGCCTTCAGAAACTGAAACCAACGAAACTGAAACCAAACTAGAAAAACAAGGCTTCATCATTGGTGTGACAGGCTGTCCTGCTGGCGTTGCACACACTTATTTGGCAGCTGAAGCGCTAGAGAAAGGCGCAGCGGCTCTTAGCTACGACATCAAGGTCGAAACCAACGGCTCTATTGGTGTTAAAAACAGCCCAACTCAAGAAGAGATCGAACGTGCTGACGCGATTGTCGTGGCTTGTGACAAGCAGGTCGACATGGCGCGCTTTGCGGGAAAACGCGTCATCAGCACCAACGTAAAAGCACCAATCAAAGACGCACAAGGCTTGATTAAGCAAGCGCTCAATGCACCTAGTTACCAAGCTGAACAAACGCCGACCAACCAATCTGTTGTAGAAAAAGCCTCACAAGCGCGTTCAGACCTTTACCGTTACTTGATGAATGGCGTATCACACATGATCCCATTCGTAGTCACTGGCGGTCTTTTGATTGCGCTTGCACTGGCCATTGGCGGCGAGCCAAGTGAATCCGGCATGGCGATTCCTGCGGGCAGCATGTGGAACCAAATTCTTGAAGTGGGTGTGGTTGCCTTCACCCTGATGATCCCAATCTTGGCTGGCTACATTGCTTACGCGATTGCTGACCGCCCTGCCCTAACCCCTGGCTTGATTGGCGGTTGGATTGCGAACAACGGTTCTTTCTATGGCGCTGACGCAGGTACAGGTTTCATTGGCGCGATCATCGCAGGCTTGTTAGTCGGTTACTTCGTTAAATGGATTACCTCATTTAACTACCACAAATTCGTTCAACCACTTGTGCCTATCATGATCGCTCCTATCACTGGTTCTCTGTTCATCGCGGGTCTGTTCATTTTTGTGATTGGCGCACCTATCGCTGGGTTGATGGATGCACTGACTGCACTGCTAACGAGCATGAGTACAGGTAACGTGGTTCTGCTAGGTATTGTCCTTGGTGGTATGGCCGGTTTCGATATGGGCGGTCCATTCAACAAGGTGGCGTTCCTATTCTCGGTCGGCATGATTGCGAGCGGTCAAACTCAATTCATGGGTGCAATGGCGTGTGCAATTCCTGTGGCTCCACTGGGCATGGCTATCGCAACCAGACTTGGCCGTAAGTTCGACCTATTCGAATCTTCTGAAATCGAAGCGGGTAAGGCAGCAGGTGCGATGGGCTTGGTGGGCATCTCTGAAGGTGCGATTCCTTTCGCAGCACAAGACCCGATGTCAGTTATCCCTGCCAATGTACTTGGCTCAATGACGGCAGCGGTAATGGCGTTCTCATTTGGTATCACCAATAGCGTTGCTCACGGTGGTCCAGTGGTCGCTTTACTAGGCGCAATGAACTACCCACTGCTGGCACTTCTGTGCATGGCATCAGGTGCGGGTGTGACTGCAGTGACTTGTATCGCGCTTAAAAATCTACGCAAAGCCAAGCTAACGACAGCAGCGGCTTAAGCCATTTCAACTCCAATGGCTTGAGCCCTTCGACTCTCTGTTTTTGATAACTAATAGTTTTAGTAACTAGTTTTTTACTAACGAGTCAGTCGATTACAGCTCAAGCCATGTTTCCCTTCATGGTGATTTCGATGTCTGATTTTTCTTTAGCGAACGACTCGTTCGTACAACGCTTTTTCTACCCTATGACCAACGTGATTCAAAACTACGCATGGGGTAGCCCTTCTTCGTTCAGCCAACTGTTTGGCATTGATAACCAGTCTGGTGAGCCACAAGCGGAGATCTGGATGGGTGCTCACCCTAATGGTTGTTCGATGGTCACTGACAATGGTCAGCAAACCACGTTGTCGAACCTTATTTCCAAGAACCTAAACCTGTTTCTAAGCGAGAAAGTAGCAAGTCGTTTTGGTGAGCTGCCGTATCTGTTTAAGGTATTAGCAGCAGAGAAAGCACTCTCAGTTCAAGTACACCCGAATAAGCAACAAGCGGAATCTGGGTATGCACTCGAAGAGCAGCAAGGCATTCCAATGACGGCGGGCAACCGTAACTACAAAGATGCCAATCACAAGCCAGAACTGGTGTATGCCCTAACCGACTACACGGCGATGAATGGTTTTAGGTCGATCGACGAGATCCTTGAACATTTCCACTACCTCGATATTCCAGAGCTGCATTCGATGATCAACGATTTAGCGGGCGATCAAACACCGAATGGATTAGCGTGCTTTTTCGCAAGCCTGTTGTCTTTGGAAGGCGAACAAAAAGGAATGGCACTCACCATGTTGTTGATGAAGGCGAAGCTTTCAGATACACCTGTGTTCCAGTTGATTTCAGAACTGGAAGAGCAATACCCGGGTGATGTCGGCTTGTTTGCTCCACTGCTATTGAACGTGATCACTCTAAAGCCGGGGCAAGCCATGTATCTGGATGCAGAAACGCCCCACGCCTACATCAAAGGAACTGGATTAGAGATCATGGCGAACTCTGACAACGTACTCCGCGCAGGATTGACGCCTAAATACATGGACGTGAATGAACTGGTTTCTTGTACTCGATTTAATGAAAAGCCTGCGGATAGGTTACTGCTAAGCCCGATAGAGCAAGGTGATGTGATGGAATATCAAATTCCAGTCGAGGATTTTAAGTTCTCTATCATGCAAAACTCACATCAGCGACAGATCACTACCGAAGGTGCCGAGATCCTACTACCTCTCGACGAATCTATGGTGCTTACTCACCAGTGCGGCGAAACCTGCGTGATAGAGAAAGGCCAGTCGGTGTTTATTCCTGCTTATGCTGAGAGTTACAAACTGGATTGTGTTGGGCGTGTTGCACGCGCTTACAGTTAGTCAGCACTGAGGAAATCTAAATAAACTCACACTGATCATGCCCTGCTTTTGCGGGGCATTTTTGTTTTTACGAAGCCTATTGGCGTATCAAAACATAATCAAAACGCCATTAAGTATGACCCGTATCACACTGCATTAATGATGCAAATCACACTTAATTTTGCTTGGTACAAATATGCAGTGAAGGGCTTTTATTTGCTATTTCGCGAATCGGGTTAATCCATTAATTTTAATTCAAGAACTTCAATAGTGAATGAGTTAATAAATGATCACACAGCTAACTGACGTCAACTTAATTAATAACAACCTTCAAGCGAAAAATAAAAAAGAACTGTTTGAAGAATTGGCAGGCATGTTATTTGAGAACAAGCGAATCAGCAGTAAAGAAGCCTTCTTGGCAGACATCGAAATTCGTGAATCTCAAAGCATTACCTCAATGGACGGCATCGCTTACCCACACTCAAAAAGCAAGGCTGTCACTGAGCCAGCAATCGCTGTCGGTGTTAAGCGCGAAGGCATTGAGTATGGCGATGAAGACGGCATCAACCCAACGGTATTTTTTATGATTGCATCACCAGATAACGGTGCTGACCATCATATTTATGTACTACAAGAATTATTTGGAAAATTCAGTGATGAATTTATTCAAGATATACATAACGCAAAAGACGAACAACAAATCCTTAATATTTTAATTAATTCATAAGGCGTAGAAAATTATGAGCACCCTAACAACTCAAGCTACGAATACCAGTAGTAATTCTAATAACAAAAACAGTAGTAGCGACTTTAAAAAAATCCTTAGCACCATGAAAGGCCACCTGCTTTTCGGAACCTCACACATGCTGCCTTTCATCGTAGCTGGTGGTGTTCTATTGGCTTTAGCGGTCATGGCATCAGGCAAAGGTGCTGTACCAGCAGACGGCCTGCTAGCAGACATCTCTAATATCGGTATCAAGGGCCTTGTTCTTTTCCCAATCATTCTTGGCGGCTTTATTGGTTACTCAATCGCAGATAAGCCGGCACTGGCACCTGCGATGATCTCTTCTGGCATCATGGCTGACATGGGCGGCGGCTTCCTTGGTTGTATCGTGGCAGGCTTTATCGCCGGTGGCGTGGTGTTCCAGCTTAAGAAAATCCCACTTTCTACCAACATGACCGCGCTAGGTGCTTACTTCATCTATCCGCTTCTAGGCACGTTAATCTCTGCCGGCATCGTACTGTGGGGCATTGGTGAGCCAATCAAACTGTTCATGTCTTCAATGAACGAGTTCCTAGCTTCAATGGCTGGCGCATCTAAGATGGTTCTAGGCACAATCCTTGGCGGTATGACGGCGTTTGATATGGGCGGCCCTATCAACAAAGTAGCGACCCTATTTGCTCAAACTCAAGTAGACACACAACCGTGGCTAATGGGCGGCGTAGGCATCGCGATTTGTACACCACCTCTAGGTATGGCATTGGCGACTTTCCTATTCAAAAACAAGTTCTCTAAACAAGAGCAAGAAGCAGGTAAAGCAGCAGCAATCATGGGTTCTATCGGTATCTCTGAAGGTGCTATTCCGTTCGCAGCGAACGACCCAATGCGCGTACTTCCCTCAATCGTTGCCGGTGGTATCGTGGGTTGTGTGTTTGGCTTCATGACAGACGTACTACTGCACGCACCGTGGGGCGGCCTAATCACGGCACCAGTATCAAGCAACATTCCAATGTACGTGGTCGGTATTGCACTTGGCTCGCTAACCACAGCGGTTATCGTTGGCTTCTGGAAACCAGTAGCGGTGGAAACAGAAGAAGACATGCTTGAAGCGCCAGTACAAGCTCAAGCGGCTCCAGTAGCAGGCGAAGGCGAGTACGACATCGTAGCCGTAACATGTTGCCCTTCTGGTGTTGCACACACCTTCATGGCAGCGAAAGCACTGGAGAAAGCAGGCTTAGCCGCAGGCCTTAAGATTAAGGTAGAAACTCAAGGTCAAAACGGTATTCAGAACCGCATCAGCGACCTAGATGTAGCGAACGCTAAGCTGGTTATCTTAGCTCACGATATTCAAGTGAAAGACGCACACCGCTTTGCTAACGCGAACGTGATTGAGTGTTCAACGAAAGAAGCGATGAAGAAAGCCTCAGACATGGTGGCTATTTAAAACCTGAAACAAGTTAGAAGATAAAATTACTACCCCCTAGTAACTAAAATCCCCATTCGCCTTGTCAGCAAATGGGGATTTTATATTTATATAATGTTCAAAGCTTTTTACTGCTTGATATAAAGATCCTTAGAATAGATACGCCCTTCAACGTTGTTCTTCGCAAAGCCACCAACACTTGGTCGCACTAGGCGAGCCTGCATGTAGTAATAGATTGGCGCGATCGGCATGTCTTCAGCCAGTAACTGCTCCGCTTGATCATAGAATCCTTGGCGATCTTGCTCATTAGTTGCAGCCAATGCGCTATCCATTGCTGAGTCGTACTTGTCGTTGTTGTAGCGAGCGAAGTTACCTGAAGATTCAGAACGCAGAAGGCTTAAGAAGGTCGACGCTTCATTGTAATCACCACACCAAGACGCTCGCATCACATCAAAATCACCTTGTCGACGTGACACTAAGTAAGACTTCCACTCTTGGTTTTCCAACTCAACTTGCGCGCCTAGATTGCTTTTCAGCATAGATGCAATCGCCACCGCAATCGACTTATTCGATTCACTGGTGTTGTAAAGCAATTTAAAATCTAGCGGGTTAGAAGCATCGTATCCGGCTTCTTTCAGCAACTCTTTCGCCTTTTGGTCACGGTCCCTTTGAATCCATGTACTGTACTCAGGTTGAGTGGCATCAAAACCTGCCGTGTATTCATGAGCAAAGGTATAAGCCGGTAAGTTACCTACTTGAGTCACTCCATTAGTAATCACATTGCGCATCATGGAATAAGACACCGCTTTACGCACTCGCGCATCATCAAACGGAGGGCGTGTGGTATTGAACGCGTAATAGTATGTACACAATAAAGGTACCGCTGTATACGCGTCTTGATATTTCATTTTGAGCTGCTGCGCCATGTGTGTCGGCACATCAGACGTAATATCGACCTCGCCCACCGCATAGCGATTAATCGACGCATTCTGGTTCTCAAACGGAATGTAAGTCACTTGGGTTAAGTGCGTATCTGAACTGTCCCAATAGTTAGGATTCTTCTCCAGTTCAATGCGTTCGTTCACCACCCACTCGCCTAAAACAAACGCGCCATTGCCCACAAACTGCTTGGGATCGCTCCATGGTTTATCGCTGCTCTCTAGCGTTGCCTTATGAACGGGCATCATGGAGGTGTGGCCTGTCATCGCCACAAAGTAAGGCACTTTGCTATCGAGTTCGAACTTCACCGTGTGCTTGTCGACTGCAGAGATCCCCAAATCTTCAACAGGCTTCTTACCTTCTGCCACGTCAGCGATGTTGTTGATTTGAGTAAGCTTGAGATACCAAACATTCGGCGAAGCGAGTTTCGGGTCGACCGCTCGTCTTATTGCATACACGAAATCATCGGCCGTCACCGGATCACCATTCGACCATTGCGCATCTTTTCGTAGATGGAACACAAACGTCTGGTTGTCTTCGGTTTCCCAAGATTCCGCAACGCCCGGAGTGATATTGCCATCGCGATCTTGGATCACTAAACCTTCAAATAGGTCTATTAGAATGTGCATCTCAGGCAAGCCTTCAGCCTTAGCAGGGTCGAGTGTCGCGGCTTCTGCATCATTGGCACGCACCAAGTGTTGGTCTTTCGCCAGAGAAGTTCCGGCCGGTAAGGTTTCAGCAACGGCAGTCACTGATATAAAAGGGGTCAATAAAGATGAAATGAGTAAAGCCGTTGAATGTTTCTTAAAATCCATGTTTTTTTGCTCTCCTAGCCTATCTTTGAAGCAAAGTAATAAAATTAACAATGCGACGGTTGACGAGTTTTGACGCTATGGTTTATTTAGAGGGGTTCATCTAATGGACTTGGTTAATGATTAATATAGCCAATAGTGAATACTTGATAGTACTTGATCAATCAGGAGATTAAGGTGAGTTTAATTCCAAGAACGGAAAGAGCTGCGTTTTCGATAAAGCCGCTGTCATATGGAAAATCGGTGTTGGGTGCACCCTTACTCTATTTCCCCGCACAAGTAGAAAGCGAATCTCGCGGGCTGATTTTAGCGGGCACACACGGCGATGAAACTGCTTCTATCGCGGGTTTGTCTTGCGCGCTAAGAAGTTTGCCTACCGCCAACTTGCGACACGATGTAATCTTATCGATGAACCCAGATGGCAATCAATTGGGCACTCGCGCCAACGCAAGCCAAGTCGATCTGAACCGCGCCTTCCCGACTCAAAACTGGACAGAAAACGGCACCGTCTATCGCTGGAGTTCTCACACCCCAGTCAGAGACGTAAAAGTGAAAACGGGACAAGCCAACCAACTTGAACCTGAAGTGCAGTCACTCATCAACCTCATTGAGCAACGCCAACCCAAGTTCGTCATCTCTTTCCACGAACCACTCGCCATAGTCGATGACCCCGATCAATCGGAACTTGCCACTTGGCTGAGCAAGCAGTTCAACCTACCGCTCGTCGAAGACGTCGACTACGAAACCCCAGGTTCATTCGGCACTTGGTGCCAAGAAAGAAGCCTACCTTGCATTACCGTAGAGCTGCCGCCAGTGTCTGCGGATCTGACTATCGAGAAATATTTGGATGCATTTGTGGCTGTGTTGGGGTGTGAGGGAGCTGTTTAGAAATTACTAACTCATTTTTGGACAAAAGCTTGTTAGATCTTTTGATCAAATGAAATCGATCCTGGTTAGAAAAAGTATCTTGAAACCCTAAACGTAGTTAATTATAAGGTTAATCGCACAGAATTGCATTTTGAGCTAAGTCTGCCAGCTTTGTTTTTGCCAACTCAAGTGCTTCTCTAGCCGAGAGATCGTTGCTATTAGTTTTCAAATACAGTTCTAAATAACTTACCTCTATGGCAAGTAAATCAATACGAATTTGCATCAGATTATTCGGTTTTGATAGTGTAAAGTCTTCCCACGAACGGAGATCAAAAGGGCTACAAGAGTATGAGAGCTTTTTGAGTACAGTAGAGTCAACATCGTGTTTTTCAATGAACTTATAGAAATCACTATCTAGTGAATCATTACTTGCTTGTAATCGCTCAAGCAATTCTTCTATCCTGTCTACTGAGTTTATTGCGCTGCTAAACAGTAACTTATAGTCATTTTGTGTCGTAACTCGGAAAGCTAACTCTTCCATAGTATGTTCATTAGAATTTAGACGTTCAACGTGAGACCAGTATCGCTCCATTTCAGTTGTGAGCTTATAGAGTTCAGACTCATTAATTTTAAAGTCTGATTTTAAGAAGTTGGATTCGTGGCAAAACTTTATTTGCTTTAATTTCTGCACCGTATATTCATTGGTATCATCTGTTTCTATATGATGCTGGTAACATAATAATACTAGGTTGTCGTATGACCTACGTTCTTCATCTGATTGCTCGGTATTATATCTTTCACCTTGTGGCATAGCTGCTTCGATATGGCATATCTGACCAACAAACTTTTGCTTTAGGTTCACCATTGGATGAGTACATCCCGGAAATGCACATTGGTTGCCTGAACGAGCGAACAGTGCTCGAATAGTTTCAACTTTTGGAGCCAATCTAGCCAAGTTAAATTTCCTTTAGATAAAGCCTAAAATACTCACTATGAGGAGCCCCCAAGAAGCCTACTAGACTTCAAATCAAACCGCCGCATGTTCTAGTGACAATTCTAGCGACTTGCTAGACATTTAGCTGCTCAATTAAGCGTTCTATACTGCCATTATGATCGATAACTTTGCCTTCGCTTACTACCCTTTTATATATTAAGCCTAGTTCTTTAAGGTCTGAACCAGATAATATTCCCTTCTCTTTTGCTGCTTCAGCTGTGGCGGCAATTTTGTTTGAAAGGAGTGACTTTCGTATATTTGACACTCTTTCCACAAGAAAGAAAGCTTGAGCTTTTGAAGGGGTCTGGATAATTTCGCCAAAGAAATACTGCATTGCTGGAACAACCCCAAAACATCGATTTTCATACCTAACCGAACATATGTAGATTTCCAATATTCTCTGCTTCTCTAAAGCTTTGTCTAACCACGGAGCAAGTAGAATTTCTACAAATTTTCGGCGCTTTGTTTTACTAAGGTCAAGAATGAAGAGAGTACGTACTAGTTGTTGATGAATAGTTGACCCACCAGAGCGGCGCTTTAGCTTAAATAAACTCAAGATTCCACGCCCGATGGCTTTATAGCTGATACCGGAATGCTTATAAAAGTCCCTATCTTCAATGAACACTAATAGTTGTATTAAATTTTTGAAAGAAACCTTATGTCTACCAGTTTCGTATGTAGCGAGGTTTGCTCGATAAATTAAATATTCAATATTTGGTGCGACAGGTAAACTGATTAGTTTGCTTAGTCGTTGAGTAATTAAGAGTCTGAGGTTTTCATGGGTGTCTAACAATGACGTTCGAAAAATAAGTGTAAAGGCTAAAATCCATAGCACAGTTAATAATGCTACTAACGTTAGCGGCTCCATCGAAATCAAATCTAGCGGAACACTTTTAATTAGCATTGCCAATAATAAGAAGAAAATACAACTTGAAATAATTAACAAAATCCAAAAAGGGTAAGCTGCATATGAAAACCAACCCGGGAACAATTTTATGGATAATGGTTGATCGGCGCCTTCAACTCTCCAGTTAGGTAAAACCAACTGAATCTTTCCATATGAGAGACCTAACATTCTTCTTAATATTACAATTTTTCGGCTAGCAAATGTTATAGCTCTTTGCCTATCGGCGAAGTACTTGACACTTATTAGTGCAAACATCGTAACCACAAGCAAAAGAACTATTGGTGTAGCGTAATTAGGTAGCACGGGAGCAAGTGTTGCGGATAATTTTTCAGTTGAACTTACTGCTAACGAACCAAGTGTGGCTGATGCAACCAAAGTGATATTTGAAGCATTAAGAAAAACTCGCTCTTCTGATTCGAGGGCTTTAGCTGCAACTTGGTATTCCTCTAGAGCTATATCGCGCTTTGTAAAATGATAGGTAGGGAAATGCTGTTTCCAGCCATCATTTTGATCATCTTGAATCATTTACCACCCAGCTCCTTATTGAATGTCGATTGCCAAAAACACCTAACGTTTACCGTACGGCTATAAGTCGTGTTTTATTGATACATACTACCGCTTTTTATTAAGTTATTAAATGCAAATCAATGGTTTAGTGGCGAACTTGATAAGAGCTAGGCTAATTAGTGATGCCAAATTTTAAGGTTACTGAATTCTGATAACTTTTGGTATTGGAAATTGGCGTTATCAGCTGATGAATGAACTAATGCTCTAAAAGATTTTGGGGCAGAAATGAGTTAGAGATCCTAGTGACCTACAAACCTCGAAAACAAGTTGATGACCACCACACCAAATCACATAGCCTATTAACTTACGCCCCATTTGTTTCCAATTAGTCTTTTCCATAGAAACCACTCTCAATGTCCTTAGATTTTCTGAGTAATCCCCCCCTCTTCGAACTCCTCTGAATACACCAATTATTACAAATACGTAATAATCATTTTCTATTTAAGGGGATTATCAAAACACGCACTCACACCTATACTAGCTCCAACAAAACGAGAGAGCGGAAACAATTAAGCTCAACTACGCTTAACGGGTTGAAGCTAATTGCACGGTTATCCGCTGTACTGACATATATAGGAAACATCCAATGACAATCGAAATTAAACCTGGTCAAACTCATATCAAATCAAAAGCAATGGTTGCATGGGCAGCTGGCGAGCCACTAAAAATGGAAGAAGTTGATGTACAACTTCCTAAAGCTGGTGAGGTTCTAGTTCGCATCGTTGCTACTGGTGTTTGTCACACTGACGCATTCACATTATCAGGTGACGATCCAGAAGGTATCTTCCCTTCAATTCTTGGTCACGAAGGTGGCGGTATCGTTGAGATGATCGGCGAAGGCGTTACAAGTGTTGAGATTGGCGACCACGTTATCCCACTTTACACGGCTGAATGTGGCGAATGTAAGTTCTGTAAATCTGGTAAAACTAACCTATGCCAAGCGGTTCGTGAAACGCAAGGTAAAGGCCTAATGCCAGACGGTACAAGCCGCTTCTCTATCAATGGCGAAACGATTTTCCATTACATGGGTTGCTCGACTTTCTCTGAGTACACTGTACTTCCAGAAATCTCTCTAGCGAAAGTAAGCAAAGAAGCACCACTTGAAGAAGTTTGTCTTCTAGGTTGTGGTGTAACAACAGGTATGGGCGCTGTACTAAACACAGCTAAAGTTGAAAAAGGCGACAACGTTGCTGTATTCGGCCTAGGCGGTATCGGTCTTTCTGCAATCATTGGTGCTCGCATGGCTGGTGCTGACCGCATCATCGGTGTTGATATCAACGAGAGCAAATTCGAGCTAGCAAAACAGCTTGGCGCAACTGACTGCATCAACCCAACTAAATTCGACAAACCAATCCAAGACGTTATCGTTGAGATGACAGACGGCGGTGTTGAGTACTCGTTCGAGTGTATCGGTAACGTAAACGTAATGCGTCAAGCACTTGAGTGCTGCCACAAAGGTTGGGGCGAATCAGTAATCATTGGTGTTGCAGGTGCAGGCCAAGAGATCTCAACTCGTCCATTCCAACTAGTGACTGGTCGTGTATGGCGTGGTTCTGCTTTCGGTGGTGTTAAAGGCCGCTCTGAGCTTCCAGAAATCGTTAACCGTTACATGGCGGGTGAGTTTGGTCTTCAAGAGTTCATTACTCATACTATGGGTCTGCAAGACGTAAACGAAGCATTCGACCTAATGCACAAAGGTGAATCTATCCGTACTGTTCTACATATGGATAAGTAATTCTCCTTGGCCTCGGCACTTAGGTGTCGAGACCACAGTTCTGACTTAAACATCAGAGCGAAACTGTCTTCACCACCTCCTGCCCGGTGGGTGGTGAAACTTTAAATGATATAGACACGTTATTCCCCAAACCATCAACCTAACGGAGCACAATAGATGACAATCGAAAACATTAGCCAAGCAAAGGTTGCTGGTGGTTGGCACAAACAATACACCCACTTTTCTGCAACGCTTGACTGCAACATGCGTTTTGCGATTTTCTTGCCACCTAATGCAAGCAAAGAAAACCCAGTTCCTGTTTTGTATTGGTTATCAGGCTTAACCTGTACCGATGAAAACTTCATGCAAAAAGCCGGCGCTTTCAAAGCCGCGGCAGAGCAAGGCATTGCTATTGTTGCACCTGATACAAGCCCGCGCGGCGAAGGTGTTGCCGACAGTGAAAGCTACGATCTCGGCCAAGGTGCAGGCTTCTATCTGAATGCCACTCAAGCACCATGGGACAGCCATTACCACATGTATGATTATGTGGTAACAGAGCTCCCAGCTTTGATTGAATATTTCTTCCCAGTAACGTCTGTGAAATCGATTTCTGGTCACAGCATGGGCGGACATGGTGCACTAACGATTGGCATCAAGAACGAAAACAACTACCGTTCTATCTCTGCATTCAGCCCGATAACAAACCCAATGCAATGCCCTTGGGGACAGAAAGCCTTCAACCAATATCTAGGCTTAGATATTGAAGAGTGGAAACACTACGATGCCTCTGAGCTTCTAAAAACCAAAGGCACTAAGCTACCAATGTTAGTAGACCAAGGCGAAGCCGATAACTTCCTAATTGAGCAGCTAAAGCCTGAACAGTTAGTGGAAGCCGCTAAGGTAACGAATGCCGATTTAGAGCTACGTATGCAGCCAGGTTACGACCACAGCTACTTCTTCATCTCTAGCTTTATTGATGAGCATATTGAGTTCCACGCTGCTTATCTAAACAAGTAGTCATACCTATTTAGCCCACACCTGGCAAAAGCTTAGGTGTGGACTTTTTGTGCCTGTTATTTATTCGCAAGAATATGAACATTGCGTTGTGAGTAGATTGTCATAAGCATGCTGTCTTAATGGAGATTGATGAACAGTGTGTCAATTCGTTCGAACTTACTAACAATTCGAACTTACTAACAAATGGGTGATGCCTTCACTGATTCATACTCTTACAATCAGCAAATCAAACCTGTTACCATAGCGTCTTCAACATCACCTATTTTGAAGGTTGCTATGAAAGCAATTAAGACTCTTTTCTTCCTGATGGTTTTATTAAGCGGTCTGTTTACCGCTTGGCTGTTTATCCCGATTCCAGCAACAATGGACAAGCAAACGCTCGACGTTCCATTATCGGAACCATTCAAGCTTGTGGCGTATCGCAGCAACCCGAATGATGCGAGCAAGCCGCTGACCTACCACTACTATGTGATTTCAGATGTGGTTGGCGTAGACGACATGGACCCGTTCCTGATTACCACCGACCAGTTCGTGAAGCTTGGCGAATTCGACGAGAATACATTCAACTTAACGGTTAACGGTAAGATCGAGAGTTACACCAATGATCTGTGGATCCAAAAGGCCGACGGCAAACTGCAACACTTGTATGTAAGTGTTGATGCTAACTATGTCCGCTAAGATCGAGCAGCAATAAACCTCATTTCTAAAACTGCGCTTTGGCTTCCAAGCGCAGTTTTTGTTTCTAGTGCAATTTTTGTTTCAAGCCGCCCGCTTTCACGCTCCTCTTATCCTCTTATCCTCTTATCCTCTTATCCTCTTATCCTCTTATTCTCTTTTCCACTTTCACCCTCGACTGCCCTTTCTCTCAAGGTGATAAAAACAATCTAAATGTCGCAAGCCGCATAGGTGTTACAAGCCCTTAAGATGTTATAAGCTCCACCTATGCTCGACGCCCTATAAATCAAGAATAATAAAGGATCACTCGTGGAATTTACGCTCGACAAATTTAACGGCATCATCATCGACCCAGCAACCGCCCCTCACGATGCGGACTCATTCAATGCCGAACTCAGCGAGATCACCGAATTTTCAAAGCAGAATAACAAAGGCATCATTTGGATTAGTTTACCTATTTCTCTCTCGCACCTTATTCCGGTGGCGACTGAACTTGGCTTTGTGTTTCACAACTGTTTGGAAGACGAAATTACACTGATCCATAAATCCGAGATTGTAGAGTTTGTGCCTTTCATCCCGACCCACACCTTGGGCGCAGGCGCATTGATCACCAACGAACATAATCAAGTGCTGATGATTAATGAGCACGGTATGACAGGCTACAAATTACCGGGCGGCCATATTGAGTTGGGTGAAGGCATTGAAGAATCAGTGGTTAGGGAAACCTTGGAAGAGACAGGTATCGAAGCCACATTCATTTCAGTGGTTGGCATGGCGACGAGACACCCGTATCAGTTTGGCAAATCGAACCTCTACTTTATTTGCCACCTTATTGCTCAAACCCAAGAGATTGCGATTCAAGACACCGATGAAATTGCAGAGGCTAAATGGGTTGATGTTGAAGAGTACATTAACAACCCTGACAGTTACCCGTTTAACCGCCAATTAGTCGGTTCTCTGATAGGCAAACAAGGATTAGAGCTTACTCAGCTAGAAGGTAATTCAGGCCCAACCCACAAGCCCGAGATCTTCTTTTCGCAAAACTAGAACGACTCAGACATAAAAACGCCCAACTCATATGAATTGGGCGTTTTGGTTTTAGCTCTTCTTTTATTAATTAAGCCGACTGCGTTGTTAGTTATTCTTTATTCCCATGATTCATTCTCATACTTTTAGAACGAACCGTATTAGAAGAAGCCCAACGGATTAGTATCGTAGCTGATCAACAGGTTCTTAGTGTTTTGGTAGTGATCGAGCATCATCTTATGTGTCTCACGGCCAATACCCGATTTTTTGTAACCACCAAACGCCGCGTGTGCTGGGTACGCGTGGTAACAGTTCACCCAAATACGCCCCGCTTCAATGTTACGACCCATGCGATACGCAAGGTTTGCATCACGTGTCCACACGCCTGCACCCAAGCCATACTCGGTGTCATTGGCGATCTCTAGCGCTTCTGCTTCGTTTTTAAACGTCGTTACCGCGATAACTGGGCCGAAGATCTCTTCTTGGAATACACGCATCTTGTTGTGTCCTTCCAACATGGTTGGTTGAATGTAATAACCATTCCCAAGATCATCGGGTTGCTGCGCAATCTCACCACCTGTTAGCACTTTCGCTCCCTCTTGACGACCGATTTCTAGGTAGCTCAAGATCTTATCAAACTGCTCTTTTGAAGCTTGTGCGCCAACCTGAGTATCGGTATCTAACGGGTTACCTTGTTTAATGGTTTGAGCACGCTCAACCACCTTGGCGATGAACTTGTCGTACACCGATTCATGAATCAGTACGCGCGATGGACAGGTACACACTTCACCTTGGTTGAAGAACGCAAGCAGCATGCCTTCGACACACTTATCCAGGTATTCATCTTCATGGTTAAAGATATCTGGGAAGTAGATGTTTGGAGACTTACCACCAAGCTCAACCGTTGATGGAATCAAGCTTTCAGCCGCACATTTCAGAATATGATGTCCAACTTCAGTTGAGCCAGTAAACGCCAATTTAGCCAAACGATCACTGGTTGCCAGTGCTTGACCCGCTTCGCTACCAAAACCATTAACAATGTTGACCACACCTGCAGGTAGAAGATCGGCGATCTTCTCCATCATCACCAAAATTGATGTGGGTGTTTGCTCGGCAGGTTTCATCACTACACAACAGCCCGCTGCTAGCGCAGGTGCCAATTTCCAAGCCGCCATTAAGATCGGGAAGTTCCAAGGAATGATCTGCCCAACCACACCAATCGGTTCTGGGAAGTGGTAACTTGCGGTGTTTGAATCGAGCTCGGCTGCGCTGCCTTCTTGAGCTCGAATACAACCCGCAAAGTAACGGAAGTGATCGACAACCAAAGGAATGTCTGCCGCTAAGGTTTCACGCACAGGTTTGCCGTTTTCCCATGTCTCGGCGACTGCGATTTCTTCTAGGTTCGCTTCAATACGGTCGGCAATTTTAAGTAGGATGTTGGAGCGCTCAGTCACACTGGTCGAAGCCCAACTTGCACGAGCAGCATGCGCCGCATCGAGTGCCAAGCTAATGTCCGCCTCGGTTGAACGTGCCACTTGGCAATACACCTGACCATTCACTGGGGAAGTGTTATCAAAATACTCGCCGCTGACAGGCTTCACCCACTCGCCACCGATAAAGTTATCGTATTGCGCTTTAAAATTAACCACTGCGTTATCACTACCCGGCTGTGCGTAAATCATAGTTAGATCCTTCTTTGATTTTTAGTCGTTGTTTATTCGTTATTGATCTTATGTTGTCGAGCTAGCATGGCGGCTTCCCTTGAGAACAGATCTCATGAAAAGAGCTCTAAAAAAGAGTGTCACCATGTTTATGCTTTCTGTTTAAAACACTGATACTTCGTGTTTTCTTCACAACAGTGACAACGCAAATCACACGCCAGAACTTCAAAACTTGTTGTTAATAAATTGTAAAACTATGATTACCAAACGTTTACAACCCAAAGTGAGTTGGCATTGAACGGACGTATGGAAACCACTCCAGTGTTCAACTGTTCCAAATTGGTACACCCTCACTGTTACGACATGGAACAGTCATGCACCTTCAACAAGCAAACACCTCAGATTGGCTTTCGTCTTCTTGGCACCGCAGCACAGAAGCGGGTCTAAAACAGAGACGACTTCCCGAAGACATTCGCCTGCCACAATCGATTCTTAAACAGCGACGTCATCAATCATCTGACTTGATTCACATCGTCGAACGTAATGCGCTACCTCTGTTTAATCAGATGTTTGCACGCACCGACAGTCGTTTGATTCTGACGGATATCGAGGGCGTGATTCTGGCAAGTTGGGGACAGGAGCGGTTTAAAGAGAAGCTGACGTCAATTGCACTCAGCTCGGGAGCGTGTTGGCAGGAACAACTTAAAGGTACTAACGCGATTGGCACCGCCATTGTGGAAGCAAAACCCGTATCCATCATTGGCGAACAGCACTTCATCCACCAGCATCGATTTATCAGTTGTTCAGCAAGCCCGGTGTTTGATCATCAAGGTCAAATGGTTGGCGTATTGGACATCACCAGTGAGCAGCAACAACACGACAGTTCAGTGCAGTTGCTGGTTCAAAATATGGTTCAACTCGTTGAGAATCAGCTATTGAGTCACATCCCACAAGGCACTACTCGTATTGACCTCGCGTGCGAGAAATCGTTATTACACAGTGGTTGGCAAGGCATTGTGATAGCCAATGAAGCAGGTGAAGTGGTGGCGCACAATCAGGTCGCCTCTCAACTGTTGGATCAAACCTCGATCGTCGGCGAATGCATCGAGACTCTCTTCAATCGAGACTCATTTGATGCACCTTTTGTGTTTGAGAAACAGCACCTCAAACAACCAACTGCAAAACGCACGCGTTCCATTTCAGCATCGTGCGATTTGCACCATGGCGAACAACAAATTGAACATGCTTGGCAGCAAGCCAACAAGGTAATCGACAAAGGGATCAGCCTATTAATCTTAGGAGAAACGGGCGTTGGCAAAGGCGAATTTGTTAAGGCGCTACACAAGCAGAGCCAACGCAAATCCTCTCCCTTAGTGGCGGTGAATTGTGGTGCGCTGCCGAAAGATCTTATCGAATCAGAACTGTTTGGTTACGCACCGGGCGCTTTTACTGGCGCAAGCCACAAAGGATTCCAAGGTAAGATCCGCCAAGCAGACAAGGGAATTCTGTTTCTCGATGAGATCGCCGACATGCCATTGGAGGCTCAATGTCGACTGCTGCATGTTCTGCAAGATAAGTCAGTCGTCCCTGTGGGTTCAAATCAAAGCTACCAAGTCGATTGTCAGATCATCGCCGCCACTCATAAAAACCTAGAACAGTTGGTCGCTACGGGGGAATTTAGACAAGATCTCTTTTACCGCCTGAATGGCTTGGCCTTTACTCTGCCAAGCTTGCAACACCGACAAGACAAGCACGCCCTAATCGAACACATTCATCGTAAATACGCAGAAGATGAACAGACAATCTGCCCGCACTTAATGAGCTTGCTGTGCGCCTATTCATGGCCCGGTAATATCCGTGAATTAGATAACTTACTTAAGGTCGCAGCCCTACTCGCGAGCGATGAAGCACAACTCACACTCGAGCATGTGCCTAGCCACCTTGCTCAACATCTCACGTTATTAACGCAAGATAATCAGCATCAACTGACGAAACCTAATAGCACCATAGGCACAACGAATACCAATTTAAGAAGTACAGTTGAAGATACCTTGTTGCAAACCTATCAAGCGAACCAAGGCAACATCAGCAAGACATCGCGAATACTGGGTATCAGCCGCAACACCATTTATCGAAAACTAAAGAGCTTGGGGATTCTTTAATAATGAACATTAACAGTGGCTTGGTTACTTCGATTGAGCATGCAAAGTATAAATACGCACTTTTTAAGTGGGTACTCCGCACTTCGGGCTAAATTAAAGTGTGACTGATGTCATATAATGAGTAATATATATTCAGAACGCCCGCAAACTACAACCTCTTGATTTACCAGAAAATTAAAAACGGCATCAAGTATAAAATATCAACAAATACAATTAGATAATAGAATAAAAACAGCCATACACCTATCTTATAGCTCCTCTCTAAAAGACATAATCCGGAGCGTTATACCATCCTATTTATATTTTTAATCACCCTATTCTTATTGTGTTCATTATTTAGAATTTTCCATTCACTTATCTTGTTTAAAATCTCTGAAAAACCACCACTATTTGGTTAGAGAGATAATATGTTTAACAGTATACGAACGCGAATTGCGGTGAGTGCGGGCGGAGCGATGGCTTTCACTCTGTTAATCGCCATGGGAATGACGACCAACGCATTTACCGATGTGAATAAACAAGTCACTGAAAAAGTAAAAACGCAGCTGACAGAGGCCACCGCTACGGATTTACAAAACACGGCACTTCAACAAGGTTTGAACATCGCTAACCAGCTTAACCCCGTATTAGCGAACCTTAAGCAAGTGCGCTCAATCATCGAATTAAGTTCAGAAACCGACGCAAGTGCAGAGCTTATCGTGAAACAGTTTACTGCGGCACTAGAAGCACAAAACAAAGCTGTATTTGCGGGTTACATGGTTTGGGAAGATAAGACATGGTCACAACAGTCTGTCTTGAATAACGAGCTCAACGTGAACAGCGAAGACACCTCGCTGACTTTAGACAACCAACAAGACTCGAACACCGAGCAAAGCTTTAACACCGAGTTAGGTTTTAACAGTCAGGGCTACCTTGCCCCCTTCTTCTCTCCCAATGACCAAAACAGCTTTGATGCTGTCGCCATGGAGAGCTTTAGCAATACTGCTCTTAACAGCAACGGTGAACGCAAAGATGACTGGCACTTAATGCCATACCAAACGGGTAAAACGTTTGTGATGGAACCGTATTTTTATTCAGTGCGCGGCAAACAAGAACTCATTACCACCATCAGCCAACCAATCAAACATGAAGGAAAAATCATCGGCTCGTTAGGCTTTGATTTGTCCCTGCATGAACTCCAAAGCCAAAGTGAGTTACTTGCGCGTGACCTATTTGATGGCCAAGGAAAAATCCTAATCACTTCATGGAAAGGCATTACACTGGCCAACAGCCGAGCTGGAAATATGGTGGGTAAAAAAGTCTCTTCTGAATTGGAATCTGAATGGTCAAAGATTCAGTCTATCGCTAACAGAGAAGGCGCCGGTCTTGTGACTTTCGGCGGCGATGAGTACGCGATTACCGCAATTGATACCAGTGATGCGCCATGGGTAGTCATGGTGTCTGTTCCTAGTAGTCACCTAGCCAAAAGCGTCAATGACTACACCGAGTGGAGTGATGCTCAGAATTCAAAAGCACTTGAAAAAGGTGTGTGGGCGGGAATCATCGCCGCTCTTCTAGGCATTGCCTCAATGGCATTCATTGCTAACTCTTTGGGCAAGGTTTTGAACAACTTAGTGGAACGCTTTAAAGATGCAGCACAGGGTGAAGGTGACTTAACTTATCGCATTGAAGTGAAAGGTAAAGATGAAACCGCTCAGCTTGCACACTGGTTCAATACCTTCCTATCTCGTATACAAGAGATGCTACTTACCGTGATGGCAACGGCCGACCAAGTGGATAAAAACGCGACAGAAGGCCAAGCTCGTGCTGAAGTTTCACGTGACCAGTTGAATTCTCAAGTTAACGAAGTGAACTCACTTGCCACCGCTATCAATGAAATGAGTGCAACAGCGCAAGAAGTGGCGAACTCAGCGGTTCAAGCAGCTGCAGCTGCAAGCCAAGTACAAAGCAACAGCCTCAATGGTATGACGCGCATGGACAATGCCGCCAGTGCTGTAGACAGCTTGGCAGTGCAGGTTAACGATGCGCAGCAACAAACACAAAATTTAGTCGATTCAAGCACTGCGATTCAAGGCATCTTGAGCGAGATTGGTGGCATTGCAGATCAAACTAACTTACTTGCACTGAATGCAGCCATTGAGGCAGCCCGTGCAGGTGAGGCTGGTCGAGGCTTTGCCGTGGTGGCAGATGAAGTTCGTAACCTAGCAAATCGAACTCAAGGTTCAACAGAAGAGATTCGCTCTATGTTGGCTCGCCTAGAGCAAGAGACTCAATCTATTGTGGTACTGATGGAGCAAAGCCAAAACCAAGCGAACAACACAAAAAGTGAGACCGAAGCTGCACATCAAGCCTTATCTGAAATCAACCAAGCGATTGAAGTGATTAATGACATGAACAATCAGATCGCTTCCGCGGCTGAAGAGCAAAGCTCTGTATCAGAAGAGATTAACCGCAATGTAGTGATCATCAATGACACTGCAGTGGAAGTGATGGACACCATGACATCATCAGTAGCAATCAGTAATGAGCTGACAGTGAAAGCCGGAGATTTACACGGCGAACTGAGTAAGTTCAAGCTTTCTTAATGACCAACAACGTATAACAATAACTAGGCCGAGAAACATCATGTTTTCGGATAAACGCAATGTTCTTCGTGAAACAGCATGTTCTCGGCCTATTCATTTCTTAGTCCCCACTCGACTTCGAACTCATCGATTGCAGTTCATTTATTAAATTTTACGGAACCAAGCTCGCCTAGCCAATCAGTCCTAACCAAACGATCCCTACACACTATTCAACCCAAACTACCCTAATAGAAACAAAGCTACTCAGAATCTAACTCCACAAGTTGATTAAGCACTTCTTTGTCTAACACGGGGTGATGTTTGCTCGCTAAAATCAGCACAATATCCACGGCTGGTAACGGTGGCATATCTTCAAGAATATTCAAATCCGGAGTCACACTGAGCTTACCCATCGCGCCAATCGCTAAACCCGCTTTAACGATGGCACGTTGTGCCGAAGCGGTATTGCTGCACGCCAACAACTGATAAGGCGTGCCCTGTTTAGTTAAACCATTCACTGCCGCTGCGTGATACTTACAATCGGTCTGAAACAAGGCTAGTGGGATGGGTTTAGAATCATCGAACACATAGTCTGGGCTGCTAATCCATACGCCCACATCACTGGTAAGCCAATAACCCTCTTCACTGTTGGGCGCTCGGGTGACAATTGCAGCATCAAGCCTTCCATCATCCAACCACTCTCTGAGCGTAATGCTTGGCAGGCTGAATACTTGAATAGAACAGGTGGGTTCTGCTTTCTGCAACAGGCGAATCACTTTTGGCAGAATAGTGTCATTGTAGTCTTCTGGGCAGCCGAGTCTTAGAGGTTGTTTGTCTTCGTAACGCTTTACTTGCTTGAGGGCGGTATTGTGAAGGGCGACTAATTGTTCAGCATGAGAACGCAGCGCTAAACCGGCTTCTGTCAGCACAAGATTACGGCCTTCTTTCTGGAAAAGAGTCACGTTGAGTTCTTCTTCCAATTTGCGCATCTGCGCACTGAATGCCGATTGGGTGCGATTTATCTGTTTCGCTGCACGAGTAAAGCTACTGGTTTCTACAAACGCGAGAAAGCCTCGCAAAGCATCAATATCCATATTGAAATCACCACTCATCGTTTTTATTAATGTATTGCATCAAAATTATCCGTTAGTGCGCCGCAATACAATCTTCTAAGCTCAAATGCATGCCCCTAAGGCAAATCCATACCCTAAGTCTCAAAGCATACCCACCAAACGCAAGGAAGCAACTATGCAGCTTTATATTGGAAATCAAAACTACTCAACTTGGTCATTGCGCGCATGGCTGATATTCGACAACTACAACTTGAATGCGGAAGTCATCAAGCTCAAGCTATTCACGTCTGATTTTTACGACACTCTAGCGAAAGTGACGCCAACGGCCAAGGTTCCAACCTTAGTTGATGGCGACGTTACCGTGTGGGATTCATTGGCAATTCTCGAATACGTTAACGAGGCACACTTGAACGGCGCAGCATGGCCTAGCTCAGTGAAAGAACGCGCCCATGCCCGAGCAATTTCCGCCGAGATGCACTCAGGATTTTTTGCCGTCAGAAATGAAATGCCGATGAATTGCCGTGCACAACGAAAGCTCACACTCAGTGAAGACGCATTGAAAGACATCGCCCGTATTGATTCCTTATGGTCGGCACAAATGGAACAATACCCAGAAGGGTGGTTGTTTGGTGAATGGTCGATTGCCGATGCGATGTTTGCACCTTTGGCATTACGCGTAGAAACCTATGGCGTCAAACTTTCAGAGAAGGCATCACAGTATCAGCAACGCGTGCTCAACAGCCCATCAGTAAAAAAATGGTTGGCAGAAGCGAGCTTAGAAACCGATGTGGTTGAAGAGGACGAGGCAGGCAAGCCTGTATAAAATACAGAACACCCTTTCAAGGCTCACTAGTCTGTGAGCCTTTATTTAAACCTTAATACTTTGGTCGATTGTGATCACCGAATCACAATGTGCAGATGTGATTGTTTATATTCAACTAAATGCAAATAGTTAAGATAAACGTTATGTTACGAGCAACCATCGCATTACTCAGTGTCACTAGCTTGGCCGTATCTGCCAATGTCACCCTTCCCTCAGGAGAAGACTGGATCAATCATGCTTCTGAAGGGCTCGCACCTTACTGGCTTATGCCGAGCGCACAGGGAGAACCGATAGGCAACTTCCCTACTTTCCGCTGCGATGATGGTACCTTGCTCGATGTATCTGCTGTGTGTCCTGAATTGAACAGAGGCTGGATCAGCCCGCACTTTGGCAAGGAGTTTACGCGCATGAAATCACGCCAAACCTATGCCTACGGCGTGCTCTACCATCTTACCGGAGACAAACAGGCTTTAGCGCTTGCCAAGCAAGGTGCCTACTACCTCATTGATCAACTAGAAGATAAGCAAAATGGTGGCTTTATTGGCTACATAAAAGAGGGAAAAGCAGGTCAGGATTGGCAGCAGCGTACCTCTCAAGATCAAGCGTACGCGCTGGTTGGCCTTGCTATGTACTACTACCTGACCCAAGACAAAAAGGTAGAAGAAGCACTCATCGCCCAACAAGCTTTTATCTTTGATAAATATCGACTTAGCGACAACAGCGGTCTTGCTTGGGTACTCGCCGACGGTGAAGATGGCAGTGCAAAACGACGTGAACTGGTCGCGCAACTTGATCAAATAAACGGCTACCTGTTGTTAGTCGCTCCTCTGCTCAAAGAACCCGTCAAAACCAAATGGCTTGATGACTTAAACTGGCTCACGCAAGCCATGATTGATCACTACCACTCTGAAGATGAACAACGCTTCTACGGCGCAATTCATGATAAAGCTGCGATGATGCCGAATGCCAATCACAACGATTTTGGGCACACCATCAAAGCATATTGGATGACCTATCTAACCGGTCATGCATTAGATAATTCCGATTGGTCGGAGTTTGGTTTAGACGGTATGAAACACACTTTGGGCCAGGCGCAATATCAGAAAGACTTTGCCAATGTATCTAACTACTTTGGTGAGCGACTTCAGAAGATGTGGCAAGGGCAAGATATCACGGGCTGGCAAAGCAGACCGCAAAGTCAGTGGGCGTCATCATGGGAGTGGGCTGAGCTTGATCAAGCGGCCATGACGGTTTCGCTGGTCGATGGTTCAATGAAAGACGTCCTGCAATACACCCTACCAACCTTTCATGATGTATGGGTCGACCACAAATATGGTGGCGTTGGGCTTGATCCTAAGCGAACTAAAGCTTTCCATTGGGGCAATGGCTATCACCAATTTGAACATGCGCTGATTGGCTATTTATATGCTCGACAAGAGGAAGGTAAACCCGCTGTACTTCACTACGCAAGGCCAACTAACAGCAAGATGCCAATGGAACCTTATTACTATCAAGGAGATGTACTTAAATTAGAGAATCAGAGCGATGGAACGCAAAAGGTCAGTTTCAACAACATTCGACCTTAATACCTGATATTCACTCATCGGTATTTCTGGAAGTGGTTAACGACTAAGACGGAGCTGATGAGTGGCTAGCTGTTAGCAAAGCCTGAAAAGAAGATCTTCAGGCTTTTGAAATACCGTTGAGCAACATTTATTGGTAGGATTTTAAATGAATACATAAGCAAGTGAATCTTGTCGGATCTTCAGTTAAACCATATGCGTCATCACGAAATCACTTCTTATTATTCTGCTCAACCAACTTTTCATTCCACGCTTCGTTGCCGTCTCGCTTACTGACATCATATTCAGAGCAGAACTGCGATATGGTCATGTTGTTATCGCCAGTTGCTAACTTTAATGCCAATTGAACTTGTTGAAGTTTGCTTTGCAGACGAAGGTTTTGACCTGCCTTTGGGCTTTTTTCTTTAGCAAACTTTAAAGCAGCATGTTTACGTTCGGCAGCTCCCGCTCGGCGATCCGCTTCTGATAATAGATATTTTAGCTGCGCGACACTCTTGCCCTTCTTAAAGGCAGGTTCAAGCAACTCAACGCATTCATCAAATGATGGATTTATAACATATGGATCAATTCTATGCGCTTGTTGGCGCATCCACTCTAGCGCGAGCTTTTCATCTGACATTTTGCAATCTTTACCAATAAAACAGCCGTACATGGTATCGCTCAATAGCAAACCGCTGCAATAAAAAATTGAGTAACTTTTGCCTTTTTAATTAGAGCTTGTAGTTTAGTATCAATAACGCCAAATTGAACCGCTGCCTTAACCCCGCAACGAAGAGCTAAAGTTGATGCTATTGATACCTCTTTCGGCCTTTTTAACGCATCACAAACAGCTCTTCGTGATAATTCTGGTCAACATTGAACTTGTACGCATCGAGTTCTTTTTTAAGCGATGTTGAGAACAACTCTGGCCCACAAAAATACAAATCATAAACGTTTAGATCACCACATTGACTCGCGATTCTCTCTGCGTTTAATCGAGGTGAGTGCAAGGTATCTATTACATTCAGCTTCACTCCGACTAGATGCGCAAGGTGCCATAATTCATCGACTAAATGCTTATCGACACCACGGGTACAGTAAAACAGTTCAATTCGAGGATGAGTTTTCTCTGTTTTGAGCGCTTCAAGCGTTGCAAAAAACGACGCTATTCCGACACCACCCGCAATCCAAATTTGTGGCTTACTTAAGTCAAACTCAAGTCGACCATAAGGCCCTTCCACCGTAACCGCATCGCCCGCATTTACTCGTTCATAAAGACCATTCGTAAAGTCACCCAATTCTTTAATCAAGAAGCGCAGTTCTGAGTCTTCGCTGCCTGACACAATGGTAAACGGATGCGGGTCTTCGTTACCAAAACGCAAGTACGCAAACTGCCCTGCTTTATGGCCTCGCCAAGATGTATCGGGCTTTAATACTAACTCCATCACTTCAGATTTTGGAAAGTAGCGAGTGGACACAACAGAAGTAGAATGCCGATTACGACGCCCAACAAAACCCAACAAACTGTAAATCGCTGCGACAGACCCAACCAAAGCAAAGGCCACCGTTAGGTAATAAATGGGCTGGCCCCAATAGGCATGTTTGAGCAGTAATACCGAGTGAAACGCGATCAACAGATACGCGACAGACATCAAGCGATGTGACAATTTAAACGGTTTGTATTTTACTGCTGCCCACAACGACGCGACCAATAAAACAAGCAATAGGTAGAAACCCCACTCGCCAATATTTTCAGCAAAACCGTGTAGTCCATTGACCCACGCTTCCCAACCAGACAAGGTTCTTGCCGGGCCTGAACCGTCATGACGAACAGGTTTCGCCAACACACCTGACATCACTAGCCACTTAGGGATCTGGTACCACAACCAGTGCGTCACACCCAATGCAACGCCACCGATACCCAACCATTTGTGGACTCGATACGCTTTATCCATACCTTTGAGCCAATTCTCAACCATAGGTAGACGCATCGCCAAGATCATGGTGATGGACATTAACATCAGAGACAAAATACCCGAGTACTGAATCATGGCCGAGCGCCATTCAAATACGTTGCTTGAAGCGAAGAGTTGCGGTTCCATCGCAAACCAAAAGGCTGACATTGTGGCAATCATTGCCCAGATGATATTGCGGACTGTTTTCATTTTTTAACACTCATAAAGACGACATCATTACTTTAGCGTGCGTGATGTAAAGCGACGTCAACATGCGTAAATCTATGCAAAGGCACATACTCAATTGATCGATAGCGGATGCTTCTGCGTAAATATGATTTGGCTAATGAACACGTTCGTCGATAACAATGGGAAGCAAAAAAGACATGAAGGACATGAACCTTTCAAGACAAGATATTCAAACAATGGATCAGCGAGAACGCGCTCGCTTAATCAACTCCTTATCGGGATTCAAAAGCGCCAACCTAATTGGTACGTGTGATAAACAAGGGCTAGAAAACCTTGCTGTGGTAAGCTCGGTGGTTCATTTAGGGTCAAATCCCCCCTTGTTTGGCTTCATCGTCCGACCATCAGAAAGTCGTCGCCATACATTAGAGAATATCCTAGAAACTCGACACTTCACCATCAACAGCATCGGTGCGGGCTTTGTTCAAAAAGCCCATCAAACTTCGGCTCGTTATCCTAAATCAATCTCAGAGTTTAACGCGGTCGGTCTCACGTCCTATTACGATGATGTGTTCCCTGCTCCGTTTGTCTTGGAGAGTCCTCTGAAAATAGGCTTAGCTTTCAAAGAACAAATCACAATTGAAAGTAACCAAACTCAAATGTTGATTGGTGAAGTTGTTACAATTCACGCTCCAAAACGTGCCGTGATGCCGGACGGCTACCTAGATTTAGAAGCGTTAGATTTAGTCACAATTTCAGGGCTAGACAGTTATCATGTCACGCAGAGGTTACATCGTTTAAGCTATGCAAAACCAAATAGGTCACTGTTTCCACTGACCCACGAAGGCAACCCAACCTCATGGGAGGCTTTCGAACACAATCTCACTCATTTTGTTCGGTAATTTACTGGCAAAGCTGCTAACTTTCCCAACTTAACCCTGTGCACCACACAACAGCGCTAAACTACATCTATTTCCAAGGACCCTTTTGAAGTTAACCCACTTTAAATACAGAACGCGCAAAGGCCCGGACTACCGACATGGCGATCAGGTGTCATTCATGGACATCAAACAGACCTTCGGTATGGGCAGCATTCGTGTGGGCGCTTGGGTAACGAAAGAAGAGAAAGAGCTCGCTGCAAATCTGATATTCGACTCGTTAGCAGACTTGGCTTACATCTTGGCTTTGCCACCAGAAGCAATTGGCTTGCGTGGCACATTAGGCTTGGCGTTCGGCAGTGGTGGCAGAAAAGGTGTACAAGCACACTACGCACCGAACCAGAGAGAATTAGCCCTAGCTAAGAATGCAGGAGCTGGTGCACTCGCCCACGAGTTCTGGCATGCATTTGACCACTACATCGCTGAAAAGGCGTTTGAGATCGGCGATACCTCAGGCCCTCGAAAACACATCTTGTTCGCCAGTGACTGTTGGTTACACGATAGAAACGTGCGACCTCATCCATTAAACGAGAGTTTGATGTCACTGTTCGATGCCTCACTACTCAGTGACAACAACCTAGATAAACACGACTACGTGGCTCGAAGTGTCATTGCAGACAAGGCAACGTCTGCCCGTTACTTCTCACTACCCACAGAAATGATGGCGCGAGCCTTTGAAGCTACGATTGAATCCTGTTCAGATATCGAGAATTCTTACTTAGTCGATGGCACGACCAAGCCGGATATGTTCCCTCTCTATCCAGACCTCAAGCATCGCAAAGAGATTTATGAAGCGCTTCAAGGTTATTTCGCTCCATTAGGTCGTTCTCTAAGTAAGTAACGTCTTAAGTCGTTTGCTTGAAGAGATGACCAAGCAGTGGAAAATGTTTATAGTCGAGACTCAAACTTCAACATGCATGATTTAGAGGCAGTAATGATCAGTTGGCCATCTTTGGTAAAACTCGACGGTGACGATGAGCTTATTTACGTCGCATCCGAACACGATTTTCAAGCAGAATGCTCAGACATGATCTTGGGCGAAGATGATTACCTCATCGATTCAGAGGGCGACAGCTACTCGCTTCAATCGAGTTCAAACCAACTATCCCTAGCTAAACGAACACTGCAATATTCGGTTGAAGCCGTGACGAAACTGATTCGAAATCACGAGCTCCAGAAAGCAGAAGTATGCCTGATGAAGATCCACTTCCAGACTATCGAAGAAGCGATTCAGTCTTTGGCTTTTGAGCCACGTTAATATTGGTTATTAGCTCGAAACCTAAATTCGAAGCACAGTAGTGAATTAATACAGAACAAACAAAAACAGCGCCCAAATAGGCGCTGTTTTTCGTTTTACTTAGTTAACAGGTTAAGCGATAAAAATCTGTGCCAGTGCATAGCCTAAGCAACATGCGCCTACTACACCGATTAAACCAACCGACATGAATGAGTGGTTGAAGTACCACTTACCAATCTTGGTGGTGCCAGAGACATCGAAGTTAACCGTTGCGATATCTGATGGGTAGTTCGGGATGAAGAAGTAGCCGTAAACTGCTGGCATCAAGCCGATCAGCAAGGCTGGATCTAGTCCTAAGCCAAGACCAACAGGCAACATCATACGAGCCGTCGCAGCTTGAGAGTTCACCACAACCGACACAATGAATAGCGCTAGTGCAAACGTCCATGGGTAATTCGTTACCATTTCCACGATGCCAGACTTGAACTGAGGCATTGCATATTGGAAGTAAGTATCCGACATCCAAGCGATACCGAAGATAGCAATCGCCGCCACCATACCCGATTTGAATACCACGCCGTTTGGCACATCACGCGGGTCAGTTTTAGTTGCCAGTAAAATGATACCGCCGAAACAGAGCATCATCATTTGGATGATCACCGACATCTTGATTGGCTTGTCGCCGTCTACGATGGTTCTGATCTCTGGCACCATTGCCACGATAACAATCACGACAATCGACAGTAGGAAAATCAACACGGCATTACGAGCCGAAGTTGGAAGCACTTCATCCAAAGACGTCGCCGTCGTGTTCTCGATGCGTTTTTTCCACTCAGGATCTTTTAGACGTGCTTGATAATCAGGATCGTCATTCAGTTCTTTACCGCGTTTCAAGCTATATAGAGAAAGTAAAAGTGTGCCGAACAACGTTGCAGGAACCGTCACCATCAAAATAGAAAGCAGAGTAATGGAGTGTTGGACATCGGAAAGTTGCGCGAGGTAATACACCACTGCAGCCGAGATTGGAGAAGCCGTAATCGCCAACTGAGACGCCACCGACGCTGCCGCCATTGGACGCTCAGGACGAATCCCGTTCTTCAACGCAACATCACCGATGATAGGCATGATTGAGTAAACCGCGTGGCCAGTACCCAATAGGAAAGTCATCGAATAAGTCACGAACGGTGCTATCAAGGTGACGCGTTTCGGGTTCTTTCTCAGTACCCTTTCCGCGACTTGAAGCATGTATTTCAAACCACCAGCCGCTTCTAAAATCGAAGCACAAGTCACAACGGCGAGAATGATCAACATTACGGTGACAGGTGGAGACGTTGGTGGCATCTTGAAGACAAACACCTCGATAACCAAACCAATACCAGAAACAACACCTAAGCCGATACCGCCATACCGAGACCCAATATAAAGTACGACTAATAAAAATAGAAACTCAAAATACAACATAAGCAACCTTGCTAAAAATATGGACTAATTATATTTTGTCCCTAAGCTCAGCCATTTACTTATTGCTTGGTCACACTATCATTACAGGCTCACGCAAATTGTTTTTTATAAGATTATGGTCACGCTAGCAAGCCTGTAAGTTTATGAATTGTAATAGTAAACCAGACGCTCGACCTAAAGTTGTTATGTACGATAACCATTATTGTATCGGTTAGACCGGTACGGCCTATAAAACATTAAACTCATAACCAAACGATATCAATCCAATCCAAAACAATCGCACCTTAAGTCAACCCGGAGCATATTACACAGCCAATACCGCTGATTATCACTCAACGCTGACTCGCCTATCCTTAGACACTATGTCAAAATACTCGCCCTCATGATGACAACACATAAAGAGCCACGGATATGAATTTTCAAGCTGCTATTTTTGATATGGATGGACTGCTGCTCGACACCGAGCGACTTTGTATGCAGGTTTTTGAAGAAGCATGTCACGCGCAAGGTGTTCCGTTTTTGCAAGATGTCTACCTAGGCATCATTGGCTGTAACGCAAAAACCATCGAACAGATCTTTAGAAATGGCTACGGTGAAGGGGTAGATTACCCAGCGCTGAACAACGAATGGCGAACTCGCTACAGTGCAATTGTTAAGCACCAAGCGATCCCAGTAAAAGACGGCGTGATTGAGCTTCTTGAATGGCTAAAATCAAACGGCATTCCAATTGCGGTGGCGACCTCCACTCAGCTAGATATCGCAAAGAAAAAGCTTGAGTTAGCAGGCTTAGATTCTTACTTCACCTCATTAAGCACCGGCTGCGAAGTGACTCACGGTAAGCCTCATCCAGAGATCTACCTGCTAGCGGCAGAACGCCTAGGTGTTGCCCCAGAAACCTGCCTAGCGTTTGAAGACTCAAACAACGGCATTCGCGCTTCTATGGCAGCCAACATGATCAGCTTCCAGATCCCTGATTTGGTTGAGCCTTGCGAAGAAGTGAAAGCGCTTGGACACACCATCAGCCCTTCTCTGCATCATGTGTTAGCACAGCTTCAACAAACTGCAGCTTAGGCTCTCACTTCTGTTGATAATGCTTTTATCTGTCTCGTCCTAAAATACGTAGACAAGCCTCTCTATCAAGCCGACTCACAGAGTCGGTTTTTTTGTGGGTATTCCTTTTATAAAAAATAAAAATTCGCGCTTGAAACTGTTACAGTCGATATGAAACGACACTGATCGATAAGCAACATTGATAACGTCTAAAAATGGAGAAAGGGACGCGTGATAGAAAAATTTGAAAGCCAACTGCTTGATTTTGCACAGCAAGAGATGACACAAGATGCAGCGCACGACATCAGCCATATTAAGCGCGTAGTCAAAACTGCCAAAGCTTTATGTACTCAAGAACAAGCCAAGCTTGAAGTCGTTCTGCCCGCCGCTTACCTTCATGATTGCTTCACCTTTCCTAAGAATCACCCAGACAGAGCCCAAAGCTCGAAAATGGCGGCAGACAAGGCGATCTCTTTCCTCAAATCTATCGAGTATCCCGCGTCTCATCTCGACGAGATTCATCACGCGATTGTCACTCACAGTTATAGCGCCAACATCACGCCAGAAACCTTGGAAGCTCAAATCGTTCAAGATGCAGATCGCCTAGATTCTCTCGGTGCTATTGGCATTGCTCGCTGCCTGTATGTGGGTCAAAGCTTTAACGCTGAACTCTATAAACACGAAGACCCATTCGCGAAGCAGCGTGACTTGGATGACAAGCATTACAGCGTCGACCATTTCTACGTAAAGCTGTTCAAGCTAGCTGGAACCATGAATACAAAATCCGCCAAATTAGAAGCCAACAAGCGCACCGACTACATGCGTGACTTTCTTGAACAGTTGGCCGCAGAAGTTTAGCGGCTTAGAAAAAAGACACGCGATAAGGAAGAGAGAGAAGGATATGGAAATAAACCGCTTTAAAGCCTCCGATGCCGACGAGATCGTCACTTGGTTTACATCCTTAGAAGACTACGTGTTGTGGGGCGGGCGAACATTTGGTTGGCCGTTAGAAGCCACCTCGATCATCGAACGATCTCAAGAGCCACATGTCGAGCTATATACCTTTTCTGCATCTAAGTCATACTCTGAACCGAACACCGACTCAAACGCCGATTCGAACACCAATGACTTGCTTGGCTTTATGGAATTTCAACGCATGTCAGACACTGAACTTCGCTTCTGCCGAGTCGCGATTCACCCCAACCTTCGAGGTAAAGGATTAGGACAATCCATGATAGAAAGTGCATTAGAAGCGGCGAAACAAATCCCTGATGTCACCACCATCAGCTTGGCGGTCTTTCAACAGAATATCGGCGCAAAACGTTGCTACGACAAAGCGGGCTTTGAGGTGGTCGACAAAGAGCCGAGCGTCAAAGAATTCAATGGCAAAACGTGGCCCTTGTATCAGATGGAGTTAAAGCTCTGCTAGTTCGTTCTAATTGTCAGACTGGTTTTGATTAATAAGATTGTTTTAATTAACAGACTTACTTTAGTTAATAGACTTGTTTTAGTTAATAGACTTGTTTTAATTGCCAGATTTGACCCCATATCATTAAGCATTGGCTAGACCACTCAAGATACACAGATGTAATTTGGAACCTTCAATGACCCAAAAAAAATTCGACACCATTTATCAGCGCGCGGCTCACCGTAAAGGCGGAGCGGCCGAACTCGAAAAGATTGTCCGTGCGCCACTGTCACGAGCCGAGCTATCACAAATCACCGACGACCGTTGGTTGGCCGCCTTTACTGAAAAGGTATTCCAGTGTGGCATTTCATGGAATGTAGTAAGAAAGAAATGGCCGCAATTTGAAGAGGTGTTCTTTGAATTCAATATCGAAAAGATGCTGATGCTGCCGAATGAGATGTGGGAACAGAAAGCACAAGACCCGCGTATTATTCGCCACCTGACTAAGGTGATGACCATCCCTGCCAATGCCACCATGATCCACAATGCCAAGCGTGAAGCCGATTCATTCTCGCAAATGGTTGCCGACTGGCCATCAGAACGCATTACAGAACTTTGGGATTACCTGAAGAAACACGGCAAGCGATTAGGCGGTAATACCGGTGCTTACACCTTACGTCAAATGGGTAAAGATACCTTCATTTTGTCCTCGGATGTTGAAGCGCACCTACGCAGTACCGATGTGGTGGATAGCGGTCGTAACACCAAGCGAGCACAAGTTGCGGCGAGTAAGGCTTTCAACGAATGGCAGCAACAGTCAGGTCGTAGCCTAAGCGAAATCAGCCAGATCGTTGCCTACAGCTGTGGTGATAATCGAGTCTAATTTTAGGGCGAATGACTTAAAACTCAAAACGAGATAAGCAACAACTCTAACCGCATTTAGAAGACAAGATCGGTAACCGTCATTAATTAAAGAATCCGTCCCAGATTTATCTAGCCTTTAAAGACCCGTTGCTGATGTCACTGGTCTTTTTTGTGCTTCATTCAAAGAAATGTAAATTAACCGCTGACAGACAACGATCTTCGGTGACGCCAAGTCATTATGTTGATAGGTTAATGCTTATACATCTCGACTCCATACTTCGCTATAGCGCTCTCTAAAACATTTGTTTATCAGCTAAATGGAAGCACCCAATCTAGAAAGGAATTCTATGTTCGAACAGGTCGTCAGCATTCTGTTTCCCGTTTTTGCTTTAGCCAGTGCTGGCTTTGCGGTCGGTCGTTGGCTCAAGCCCGATTTCAAACCGATCAATCGTATCAACATGGATGTGTGCATTCCTGCGTTGGTGTTTGCCTCGTTGACCACCATGCCCCTCGACACAGAACAACTGCCACTCATCACCGCTTCTTTGGTTGCGGTGTTGGTGCCCGCTTTATTGATGATACCAATCTGTAAGATCTTTAAGCTCAACTTCAAAGCCTGGGCTCCGCCACACATGTTCCGCAACAGTGGCAACCTCGCGATTCCTCTGTTCACGTATACCTTTGGCGAGAGCGCATTAGCCCCTGCGGTACTGCTGTTTGTAGTATCGGCATGTGTCCATATTAGTGTTGGTTTGGCGTTACTAAGCGATGGCAATCCGATCAAACAGATCCTAAAAATGCCAATATTCTTAGCGGCTACGCTAGCGATGACGCTGAATCTGTCTGGAATTACCGTTTGGAATCCAATCTACGAAGCCACATCTCTGCTTGGGCAAGCTGCCGTTCCTATTATGTTGTTGTCGCTAGGTTCGCAAATGGTCAATTTGAAGCTGAGCGGACTCAAAGTTGGCTTGTTGTGTACGGCTCAATCGCTATTTACTGGGTCTATCGCCTTTACCATCATCTACTTCTTTATACCGCTGCCAACGTTGCATCTTCAGATGATGGTGCTGTTCACTATGCTGCCACCCGCTGTGATGAACTATCTGTTTGCAGAGAGGTTCAATGTCGAGCCCCCTAAGGTCGCGTCTATGGTATTGTTTGGTAACTTCCTAAGTGTGGTTACCCTACCAATCTTGTTGTCGTTCGCACTGTCTATATCGAGTTGAACACCGATCTAAGAGAACGTTTGTCATTCGTTACAGTTATAAAAAATGGGCAGATAAACTGCCCATTTTTGTGTTCAAAAAGTTAGGAATTAGAGTCAGCTACTTCCAGAATTGAATACTATTGAAGTCTTTGTATTGCTTCGTCGCCGCGTCATATTTCGCTTTCATTGCAGCAAACTCAGCTTCAGTAAGTTCAACACTGGCAGTAGAGTCTAACTCCACAGCAGCAAGAATATCTGACGCACTTTTCTGCAAGCTAGCAAGCGATACTTTCTTATCCCCATCATTTGTAAGAGTAGAAGTCGTCACTTTCTTTTTACCCGCAAGGTCAGCGGCTGTTGCAGAACAATCCTTTCCTCGATTAAATCCAGTGTACCAAGTTACCGTCGCCTTACCGTCCGCAATTTGCTTAATCGTACAAGCATCTAGGCTCAGGCCAACCAATTTATTTGCGTTATTGAAGTTATAAGCGATCAAGCCTGACGGTGACTGACTAGAGTACGTATCCTTTTGCTCAACTTTATTATCGACTGAACGAGCGAAACGACTAACAGTGGCAGCAAAGTAGAAATCACCATTCGCATTAGAAGGCGCTACATGATCCTTTATCGCCCAATGAAACGCTGTCTTCTGGTTATTCAACGTAACTTTCGAACCATAATGGTACGATACAGAGTTAATTGTCGCTTTCTGACCCTCTGAAAAATCATCCGCCCATTGATATTCTTTGTAGCCAATCTTAGTGCCGTCTTCCGGGCCGGTATCAATGTAATATTCAACGGTGTACTTTCCAGCTGGAGTCATCTCAACCTTCACAATATCACCTAACAAATTGCCTTTAGACTTATACAAAAATGTATTAGAGATATCTAAGCCTACAAGGCTAATCTTATCGATCATATATTGAGTATTTTCGCCTGTTCCGTAACGTTTAAAGAAAACAAGTTCTTTAGACGTTTTGGCCATTGCTTTATGTACTTTATCCAGGTCAAAGTTACAGCTTGCAACACCATCATCAGCTTCGAAAGCAATCGTAGCGCCATCTTTAGAGATCACACACACTTTATTGGTTAATTTAAACTCTTTTGCCTTAGCCACAAACACATCAGCATGTGCTGGCTTAGAATTAGCGAGATCATCAATTGAAGCTAGGGTTTGCGGAGAAGTACTAGGGGAAAGTGTCAGCGCCTGATCTAAGTTCATAAACTCAACTTTGTTTTGCTGAATTTTATCTACAGCAAATTTTATCGCCGCTTTAGATTTATAATAACCCTGCAGGTTAATATCTTCGTTTGCATGAGCCATTGCAGCAAGTGAAGAAACGCCTAGCACTAATGGTAACAGTGTCTTTGTCATGTTTTATGTTCCTTCTAATTCTTATTTGGACTGACTTGGAGCTTCAAATCCAGTAATGCTTGCAGATGAAAAAACGACAGAGTTCAGTTTCTGTACATCACCAACACTAAGCTTAAGAACAGAACGTTCAGGAGCTTTTGTAGAAACCGCAGTACTGCCACCGCTGCCTGTACTGCCGCTAGTAGTAGCACCGCCGCCACCGCCGCCTCCACCACATGCTGTAAGTGAAGCTAACAAGATTAAACCAAGGATTTTCTTCATACATTTGTTCCTAAAACGAAATTTAGACCGCTTGTCTGTTTTCAATTAATTCGAAATAGGATCAGAACATAGAGCAATACAAAAAAAAATTAAAATCGTTGTTGGTTATTGCAGTTATGTTTAATATACAACCATCAAGGAAAGGAATGGTTTTCACTCCCCCTATACAGTGCAATGAATATGGATATGAAAAACACAGTCTTTGACTTAACTTTCGAAGAATTTCATCGCTTTGGCGTGACAAGAAATAATGCACGACCAGCGCCTTACTCCACTATTACTATCTTTTGTAAGTCATATGAAAATTAAAAATGTAATACCTCTACTGCTGTGCCTCTTCTCTCATCAAGCTATATCTGCGGCAAATTTCACAACTGACTTTGTAGAGCTTGGGATGCAAGCAAAGCCTATGGGGTTAAGCGTGGATGCTGGACGCGACATCAACGATAGTTTAGCGATTTTAGGCGGCCTTAGTACCAACACAGCCCAAGATGAAAGTAACTTTGATGCGTACATCGGTCCTCAAGTTTATGGCCCAATAACTCAAGGGATCGACTTAAATACGCAGCTGCTACTCCATTTCAACAAAAACTCATACGCAGCTGGAGAAACCAAAGCTTATGTCGAATTCAATGCGGGTATTCGAGCGTGGATCACTCAAAGGGTAGAAACACACATACTTGCAGGCTCTAACGGAGAACACTCAATCTTTACGTTTGGCGCTAGATTCCATGCCACAGATAAAGCGGTGTTTTCAGTTGCTTCCAAAAACAACGGTCTTTATGGGCCTCAATTACAGCTTTCGGTTAGATACCAGTTTAAGTAGCGACCTTTATAAACAACTTTCCGCTACTGTTGGAACCAACATAAAAATAGCGTCAGTAATTCAATACTGACGCTATTTTTTTATCTTATTTCTGATTCAAACACTTTCTTTTTTTTTCACGCTGCACTTGTCTTGAGAAACTTAATATTGAGAGGGCTATGAACATTTATCCAGTTTGAGCTCTGCGGTCACCTTAGTAAGGCGAAGCGCAATCGCGAAACACACTAAGTAAGGACTCACATACCAGAAGATGCTTTCTAGTGGCTGTTTCACCTGCGCTTCTCTGGTTTTGATATATTGGTTTTTCTGCTTTTCATACTGACTCAGCATACCATCCACCCACACCGCATCACTTTCAACTAACGACACGCTAGGCGCAGGAACCGTAAAATCCGATGCATTGGGTAGCAAGGTGAAATCGACATCTTTAAACGTGATCGCCGTATTCAAGTACCACAAACACGCGTCGTGGTGCTGAGCGTGATTATCTAAAGATGGTTGACCTGTACAGGTATCACTTCTCAGCTTATCCAAAGAAAACTGCTGAACAGATTCTAAAATCGCCACCGCTCTGGTTTGTTCTGTCTCGACCCAATCACCTGCTACTTTCGCACGAATCTCAGACACGGCACCAAGCATTCCGATACCTGCTAGAAACGGCCATAAATAATCCATACGCTTCCATTTTCTTCGGCTCAGGTTGAACCCACACCAAATTGGAATATGTAAGAGGAGCGTTAACCCAAGCGACAGCAAAACGAAATTCAAAGAGCTAGAGAGCATGAGTTCGCTATCAAAGAAGTTCTTCATAATGATGAGCTTGCCTGTATAACAAAGAGAAATTTGATACTAATTTCGATATAAGAAAAGTATGTAAGAGGAAGGTCAAAACAGCCCTAATAATTGGTGTTAACACTGTTTATTTGGGCATATAACTGCCAATGACAGGGCTTAACCACTCGTTACTCAGAAATGGCTAAGTTGTTCAGTTGTTCAGTTGTTCAGTTGTTCAGTTGTTCAGTTGTTCAGTTGTTCAAGATGCTCAAGATGCTACAGGTTATTACGCGCCAGACTTGAGGTAGATACCGACTTCTCTGAGCTGCGCTTTAATGTCTAACATTTGGATGTGAGATAGTACCAATTGGATCAAATTGAATATTGCTCCCGCAAACATCAGACCCGCGACATAACCAGACCATGCTTGGTTATCAACTTGATACAGAGTATTGAATGAAAGAACGAAGAAGATGAGACTGGAAAAACCAATAGCATACTCATTACAGTTGTAGACGTATGAATTCGTCGCGTAATCGTATTTGATTTTTACCTTTCCACCCGCTCTGCCTAGCTTAAGATTAAGAACATTTCCGCTAACCTCGTATTCCAATCCATTAATTGATGCAACGCGCTCTACTTTCTCAAGCCTATCTGTTTTTTCCGCATTATTTTGAATACTGTCCATAGTCGTACCCTACTCCGTCACCTAAAAATTATTCGTAAGCACTCAACCATGCTTTCAGAAGTTGGTTAGTGCTCTTCTTCTGGCTCGCAGACAATGACTTAACCAGTTTTTTCTGCATTTCGACATGTTCAGTCATCATTTGGTCGATCAGAATAAGACCATCTTTGGTTAGCTGAACACTCACGCTGCGTCTGTCTTCTTTGCTGTGCTCACGGCTGATCAACCCTTTAGCTTCTAGTTTATCAAGGCGATTGGTCATTGCGCCTGATGTCAGCATCATCGATCCGATCAGTTCTGATGGCGTCAGTTGATAAGGCTTCCCAGAACGTCGCAACGTTGCCAACACATCAAACTCACCAAGTTTCATGTCGTAATTTTTATGAAGCTCGGCAACTTGCGTCTCCATATACTTGGCAATACGCATAATCCGGCCCATCATTGCCATTGGCTCAGTTTCTAACTCAGGCTTTTCCTTTGCCCATTGCTCTACTACGCGGTCGATAGCATCCATTTGCGATCTCGCTCCGTTATTAGTCTGATTAATTCAAACTAGTTTAACATAAAGATACTTTACAACCATATGATCTAGGTATACAGTTCATACAACCAACTATCTTAACGTAAAGATATTTCATATGAACATATTATTAGCAATGATCCCCGCGTTCTTTTGGGGAACAACCTATGCAGTGACGCAATTTACGCTACAGGAATGGCCCCCCTTATTATTGGGTGCTTTGCGTGCGTTGCCTGCTGGTTTGTTATTGCTAGTAGTAAAACCTACACTGCCTCAAAAAGGCGAATGGCAGATCATTTTCACATTGGGTCTTATCAATATTGCGACCTTCTTTAGCTTAATCTTCGTGATGGCGTTGACGTTGCCTTCTGCAATCTCCGGTGTAGGTATGATCTCTGTGCCAGTGTTTGCGATGATCTTCCATTGGGTAGTAAAGGAACAGCGTCCGCAATTGATTCAAGCCTTGTCTGGTATTGGATTAATCACATTGGCGTGGATACTGTTTAATCCGAGTCAGATCGCTTTAAGCTCAATAGGTTTAGGCGCCATGTTCGCTGCAATCATGTGTATCGTTATCGGCAGTAGCATTACCAAGTCACTGGGTAATCGCATGCACTGGTGGAAGGTATTAACGTGGCAACTGATTCTAGGCGGTACGATTTTATCTGTCGCGTCTGGCGTTCATGCGCTCATCGACCCACAGCCTTATGTTAACGCTGTGACTCATTTCGATACTCGTAACGCAATAGGACTTGTTTGGGTGATTATCCTGAACACTGCCCTGGGTTACGGCATGTATGTGTGGCTACTACAACGTATGTCAGTGGTGGATTTCACCTTCGGTGGCATCGCTAACCCAATTGCGGGAATTGTGACGGGTATGATGTTGATGGGTGAATCCTTTACCCCACTCCAGTACTCGCTAATGACAGGCATGATAGTGATGTCACTGCTACCGCAACTTATCCTTGCGGTAAGACAGTCCAAACAAGTTAAGCCTGTTACGTAGATGAATCTACCGACTGCACTGAGAATAATAACGGCGCCTTACATCTTATACAGTGATTTAAAAGGCGCCTTTTGTTGCTACGCTGACAGCAATAAACCAAATAGCCATACTCGCCAAGTTGATCGTTTCTTAAACGACATTAAACCTTACAAAGAACAATGCCTTTACTCAAGCTACCCTAAATTGAATTTATTTTCTAAAAAACAGGCATGTTATAGATTAATTTCCCACAAAAAATTGCAATTATAGATAAAAAGACAAAACTTTTCTCCGACGACCTCCTTATACTGTGCCACGTCATTAAGGCGCCACAAGCCTATGATTTAAAATAATTATTAATGAGTAGTCACCATGAATTCGAAGTCGCTAACTATCTTGCTTTTTGTCTCTGTTTGCTTAATTTGGGGAACCACTTGGTTCGCTATGGAAGTGGCATTGCATTCTATCCCACCTATTTTTGCCACTGCATTGCGTTTTCTATTAGCCGCACCTTTGCTTGCGGTATTGGCCAAAGTGTTCAACCAACCTTTGCTTTTCCCTAAAGGTAAACGCCAATGGCTGCTTATTGTAGCGCTGATGTACTTTGCGATTCCGTTCACTTTGATGATCTATGGTGAGCAATACATCTCTTCAGGTTTAGCGTCGATCATCTTCGCGAACATGCCGGTCGCAGTGATGCTGATGTCAGGCTTATTCCTAGGTCTACGACTGGCAAAGCACCAAGTATTTGGTTTAGCTACCGCGGTTGTGAGCCTATGTTTAATCCTCGGTAATGAAATGCAGATGGGTGGCGATGACTACCTAGTTGGTACAGTTTGCCTAGGCCTTGCTGTTGCCATTCACGCTGTTATGTATGTGTTAGTTCAAAAGCACTGTAAAGGCATCGAAGTACTGACGTACAACGCTGTCCCAAGTCTGATTGCTTCTCTATTCTTATTCGCCGTTTCAGCAGTGGGTGAAAGCGTGAATGTTGCATCTTTCACTTGGGATTCTATATCAGCCGTGGTTTACCTAGGCTTTGTAGCGAGTGTTGGCGGCATTGTGGCTTACTTTAAACTCGGGCAGGTTTCGACACCATTCCAAGCGTCTATCTGCTTCCTGATTTTCCCTGTGGTTGCGCTACTGATCTCTTGTTACATCAATGGCGAAGTACTGTCTGAACAGTCACTGGTGATGATGATTCCTCTGCTTTGTGGCATCTTGTTGACTAAGGCACCAAAAGGATTCTTCAAGTTGCGTGGTGGATTGAAAACTGTAAGAAGCTAACCCTACTGAAAGCTGATTAGATATTCCTATCTAACGCATACAAAAAAGCTCCAATATCGTTATTGGAGCTTTTTCCTCATCAGACCGAAATCAACATTAACGCCAGCTAAACATTCGCACTTCATTGCCCTCTTCAGGCTTCTTAGGAATGTTTAAAGACAACGCTAAAGAAACCGCTGCCATCACCGCACCTATGTAGAAAACCGTTGCAGGGGACGACAACCAAATCACACCGAACGCAACTGGAATAACGACTGCGGCAATATGGTTGATGGTGAAAGAGACACCTGCGGTCGATGCCATGTCTGCCGGGTCTGCAATTTTCTGGAAGTAGGTTTTGATCGCTAGTGCGAGTGCAAAGAACAGATGGTCAACAACATACAGCGCTGCCGCCCATTCCGCGCTTTGGACTAAAGCATACCCAACGAACACACCAATCAACCCGACATACTCGAAGATCAGCGCCTTACGCTCGCCCACCACACCGATAAATCGGCCAATACGTTTTGCGAACAAGAAGTTAAACAAGTAATTGACTAAGAACAGTAGCGTTATATCAGCAGCCGAGTAACCAAACTTCTCTACCATCAAGAAGCCTGCAAATACGGTAAAGATTTGTCGTCTTGCGCCACTCATAAACGTTAAAGCATAGTAGATCCAGTAACGCTTTCTCAGCACCAACTTCTTATTTTGTTGAGTCTTGGTCTGAAACTCAGGAAACCCAAAGGTCATCACCAAAACCAGCACAAACCCGATGCCACCGGTGATGCCATAAACCCATGCAAAATCGAGCTTAAACTGTTCTAGCATCACCCAGATTGACCCGTAAGTGATTAACGATGCCAGTGCGCCTACTGAAATCATTTTACCTAGCATCTCTGGCGCTTCTTCTTTACTCAGCCATTGGAGTGACAAAGACTGCTTGAGCGTTTCAAAATAGTGAAAACCCGTCGACATCAAAATGGTGGTCAGCAGTAGGCCAGTGAGTGAAGGAAACAAACCGGTAATCGCCGTACCGACTGTGAGCATCGCTAGCGATATCAACATGAAGCGTTGCTCGCGAATGAACGCCAACACAAACACCACGGTAAAGGCCAAAAAGCCAGGGATCTCACGAACACTTTGCAATAAACCAATATCCGCACCATCAAAATTCGCTTTCTCAATCACGAAGTTATTAAGCAGCGCCATCCAGCTCGAAAACGCGATAGGGACAACAATTGAAATCAGTAATAAGAAGTTTTGCGGCGTTTTCCAGCTCGCGGTTTTATCGAACATTGACGGACTCCTGTTCGTCTAATTGGTTAAGCACTCGTAAGGTTAGTTGCTCGGTATACGGGTTGATCTTCCAATGCTCTAGACTCCAACCTTTAACAAAACGTTGAAAATCGGCCCACGCGACGTAAAACATTGGTCGCCACGCGGCTTCAACATCCTCGGAAGAAAGTTGTGGTTGATAGTGCGTGAGAGCCTCTTTCAAGTATCGAAAGTAAGCCTCTAATATATCGTGTTCAAGCTCTGCGCAATCTAGCGGCCTAACCGCGCTGCTCATGAACAAGGCGACGTCTTTCATCGCACAGCCACGCCCCACATATTGGAAATCAACGGCAGCAGCGCGCTCGCTTTTTAAATCAAAGCAGAAGTTGGCAAGCTTAGCGTCACCATGTACCAAGGTTTGATATGGGCACGCCCTCAATAGATTATCAATGTGCTGCGCTTGGCTCTTAAGCGGTAAATCAGCCAATGCGTTTAACTCGTCAGGCCGAGTGTCTAAATGCCAATATGTGCCGACTTGCCACAATGCAGCTGAATGTTCTTGATCTACATTGATGTGCTTTGCGTGAAAATTAGCGAGCCATTTAAGGCAAGCATCGCGTTGGTTTTGCTCTTCTAGTGTGTAACCAGACGCCAGCTCAGGCTGAGTATCTTGGATTGCTAAATCATCAAAAGCAGCAAGCACATCAAACTGAGAAGTTAACGGAAAACCGATTTCGGCCAAGTCTTGCATCACAATCAGCCACTCGTGCTCTTGTAACTCACATTGCAGCCCTACAGGTACAGGGCAACGCTCATCCCACTGTTGGGTAAACGACTGATACCACGCGGTCTCAACTTGGTAAGAGTGCACCTTTCGTTGATGAGAAAGTTTGGTATTCCAACCCTTTGGGTGTTCTGCTTTATCCGGCAATGCGACATGTTTAACAATTACGCTGTTGAATGAAGAACGCCTTTCTTTAGAAAAAATCAAACGAACTAATTCACCATACCCGCCCCATAGGCTTTGAATCACCTGGACATCAAACCCTTGGTGACAACCCAGTGAGGTCGCTATTTTTTGATAAAGCTCATTTTGATAAAGCTCTTGTTGATAAAGCTCTGGCTGATTTTGACTTGAACTCGCTATCGCTTGAGCTCGATTGTTTGACGATATTGATTGAGACATATACTCGTTGCTATGCTTTATCGGATAAAAGATGTGCCCACTGTGGCTGCCTATTCATATAGTGAATCACATAGCTACAAATCGGTACAATTTTAAAACCTGCTTGTTCAATTTCTGGCAATACCGACTCCATCATCACCTTACCGAAGCCCTTACCCTGAAGCTCATCAGGAATACGTGTCGATGTGATATGTAGTACATCTCCGTCCTTTTGGTACTTAACAACCGCGAACTGGTTGGGTTTTAGCTCAACTGTGATCTGGTTCGCTTCTTGATCCCATTTTGTTGCGTGCATTCTCAACTCCTGAAAATAATTGATACGACAAACAATAAAAATTTGAAGTATTCATTCCTTGTAATAGACTAACTCAAGCTCATACAAATAGAACTAAGTACTTACAAACAAAGTAAATAACTCTGTGCCAGCGGCTTAATAACGAATTAGTAAAGATAAAGGCACTCTATAAACCCACGTAAGTACATTCGCCTAGTTTATGTGATTGCACTTAATTTATGTAATTGCACCTACTAAATCTAGCACGTATTTGCCCCTTATTAGTAAGTTACCAATATAACAAACAGACGCATGTTGGCGCATGGAGAACATATAATGAACGCACCACTGAAGAAGCCTTTGGAGCATAATCAGGCACTTCAAGACCCTCGTAACCGTACCGTTTCTACGTTAAATAGCACTGATGCACTGGCCATGATTGAACACGGCAGTGAACTGACGTTAAATGTATCGACTCCGGTTGGCACCAAGTTTCTCGCCACCACAAAATTTATCGGTACGCACAGTGATAACTGCATTGTGGTAGAAGTTCCTGATGTATCTAACGAGGATCTGAGCTTTTATTTTCAAGAAGGTTTTTGGATGACAGCTCGTGCGTACTCTCTTCGTGGAGAAGGCGCTCTGATCCACTTTAAAAGCCAAATTCACCATAGGGTTGGGGATCCCTTCCCTATTCTTGTGCTCTCTACACCAAGCTCGATGCAAGTCACTCAACTGCGTAAAGAGACACGCTACGAGGTGAACTTAGCTTCCAGAATCATCTTCAACGATCAACGAGCAAACTGTGAGATTAGAGACTTATCGAAAAGTGGTTGTCGTTTTGTTACCTCACCGACTTCTCGTGCAATTCAAATTGCCGATCGAGTATCAATTGAAGTTACACCTGAGAACTACAATGGCCCACTTATACCGCCATTGAGGGGCATCATCTGTAATCTCCAAAAATCAACGCACTACGCTCGATACGGTGTCGAATTTGATGAAGCTGGCCGTTCTAACGCCAAACACTTGTTGGCGAAGCTGAAGTTCGATGGAACCAAGCTCTGCTTACGTAATGCTTAAGCGCCTGCCATAAAAAACCAAAGAAAAAGAACCCAAAAAAAAACAGCCATCGAGAATATCGATGGCTGTTTTTCATTTACGCTTAACCGTTGTTTGGTTAGTTTACCTTAGGCATTAAGCTATTTGCGTAGCGCATTGAGTTTAGCTTGAGCGATACCGAAGATAGTATCGATTGGATAGCTCCCCTCGTCACTCGCCTCACCGGCGGCTTTGCCTGTAAACAGCTCAATCGCTTCGGTCACATGGTCGATAGCCCAAATATTAAACTCGCCCTTTTCAACCGCTTTTACGATGTCATTACGCAGCATCAAATTGTGAACATTTGAACGTGGGATGATCACCCCTTGCTCATTTGAACGTCCTTTGATTTCGCACACATCAAAGAAGCCTTCAATTTTCTCGTTCACACCACCTATTGGCTGGGACTCACCGAACTGGTTCATCGAACCGGTAATCGCGATGTCTTGACGGTTTGGCTGCTTAGAGAATGCAGACACCACCGCACAGAACTCGGCCATACTCGCGCTATCACCATCAACGCCACCATACGATTGTTCGAAGGTGATATTGGTCGTAAGCGGTACTTTCGCTGTCTTACCAAATACCGAAGAAAGGTAAGCCGATAAGATCATCACCCCTTTCGAGTGAATACTGCCACCTAGGTCTACGTTTCTCTCGATATCAATCACTTCACCGTCACCATAAGCCGTGGTTGCCGTGATCCGGTTCGGTGCGCCAAACATATGATCAGTCGTACTGAGTACAGACAGCGCATTGACCTGTCCAACCGCCTGACCATCCACATGAATCAGTGTTGTACCGTTGGTGAAGGTTTCCATTACGCTGTCTTGCAGTCGCCCGACACGCATCTGTTGGTTAGATAGCGCCTGGTCGACATGCGTAGCACGAATCAGGTTCGACTTCGCCCCTTTCGCCACGTAGTTTGACTCACGAAGTAGGTTGGCAATGTGTGCCGAGTGTAGCGACAACTTACTTTGGTCACCCGCCTGACGAGAGCTGTGCTCAATAATGCGAGCAATCGCTTTACGGTCACAATGCAGCATGTTGTTGTCGTGCACGATGCTTGAAATGAAGCGTGCGTAATGCATTTCAGAATCCGCAGTACGCTTCATCTCATCTTCAAAATCGGCCGTCACACGGAACAATTCACCAAACTCCGCATCGTAGTGTTGCAGCAGTTGGTAAGTTCGATAATCACCAAACAAAATGATCTTCACATCCAATGGAATAGGCTCTGGATCAAGCGATACCGCACCCGTTAACGTGACCTCTTTTTCTAATGACGTGAAGCTCAATTGACGCGAACGTAGCGCGCGCTTCAAGCCTTCCCACACATAAGGTTGTTCAAGTACTTTCACGGCATCCATCAGCAATACGCCGCCATTGGCTCTATGTAAGCTACCGGCACGGATTAATGAGAAGTCCGTAAATACAGTGCCTTTAAACGTTGCCGTCTCGACATAGCCAAACAGAGAGTGATAATTCGGATTCTCTTCAACCACGATCGGCAGCGTCTCCTCCTTCTGGCTCACAATCACGTTAACCTTGTAACGACGTGGCATTTTCTTATCCAAAGAGGCGGTCGCAACTTCTGCTTGCTCTGTGCTCTCTTCCAAGAAAATATCTGCGTTGTCGACAATGTCTTTACGCAGTGCCGTCAGGTACTTTTTGATATCTGGATATTGGCTGTAGTCTTGCTTCAACTGCTTGATGAAGTGCGTGATCACATCTCGCGCCGTATCATCATTAAGCTTTTGAATTTTCTCGGTATACGTCTCTTCAAGCTCGGTCAGCTCGCGAGAAATGGTTCGTAGGCCCACTTCCAATCCATCAATGGTTTTATCGAACTGGTCTTGCTCTTCCGGCGAAAGTAGATCGAAGCTCTCTTCGGTATGAAGATCATCCCCATTCATTGCGACAAACTGGTAATCCCCCTGAGTCGTGATCGTCAGGTTGATGCCCTTGTCTTTCGCTTCTTGGCTAATTGTTTCGAGCGCAGCTTGTTGCTTCGTGGCCAATTGGTTTTTAAGCCTATCTGCACGGCTAAAGTACATCTCATTGTCGAATGCGAGCGGCATGGCTTTAAGCAATTTACGCATCAGCTTTTCAATGTCTTGCTTTAAGCTGCTGCCCACGCCACGTGGTAACTTGAGTACCTTCGGTGTGCGAATATCTTCAAAGTTCGCGATATAACACCAATCAAAAAGCTCTTGGACCTCTTGAGTGTGTCGGTTTAAATAGCGCAAAATCATGGTGCGCTTACCCAAACCATTTCGCCCTATCGCATAAATGTTGTAACCCTTTTCCTTGATTGACATCGCGAACTCAACGGCCTTTTGTGCACGTTCTTGCCCGACGATTTCGTCAATTGGAGCCAGTTCTTTGGTCGACTTACATGGTAGCTTATCGAGTTCCGCTACCTTATACAGCTGTTCTGTATTGAGTCTTTGCATCGCCATCGCCGCCTCCTTAGTCCTTCATTACTTGGGTGTAGATAAAATCAGTGTAGATGTAATTACCTATAAATTTAGTGACTTACGCTGCACAGCTGTTCAACTGAACAAATAACACTCAATTTACCTCGTTTTTAGCATTAATCAGAGATTCAATTCACCAACTTAACGTGTGAATGATTTTAATTTGCAATTGATAATAAATATCATTAACATTTTGGGATATTTAAAATTAAGGATGTGGACATGGAAATTGAACGCTGCTGGATGCACTACCTAAAAGCTGAACAGTTAATGGAACAAGGTCATTGGCCCGAAGCACAGCGCCTCTATAATGATGTTCTCACCTCTCTTCCTCATCACATCCAAAACGCGGCATACCAAAGTGACATCAAACCCTGCCAGTTTGCTTGCTTAATTTCAGGCCTTAGAGACGCCAGTGTCGCTCAATCAGAGATTCTCAATCGTTTAGGCCAACAGCAACAAGCCTTCGATACCTTGAACCAATCTTATGCATTGATGCAATTTATCTCTCTTGAAGGTACAGAGTTGATTCAACGTACCTTTAGGTTATTGGAAAAGCAGAGCGAAGATTTACTCAATCACCTGATCGCATTTTGCAGTGCTCAGCGCAGCTCACATTGGATGCTCGAGCTAGAACAAATTCAACGCGCTCATCACCATTTTGGGCAACTTAAAACCACTTCAGAAGTTCAATCTTCACCTAATGTCTTAAATTGATAAGGATATATCATGTCGGACCGGGCCATTCTTAAAGTTAATAATCTCTCCGTTAAATTCATAACCAATGATGGAATCATTGATGCGGTAAAAAAGATTAACTTTACTCTTAATTCTAGTGAAACCTTGGCCATTGTTGGCGAATCGGGTTCAGGTAAATCTGTCTCTTCCAACGCTTTGATGCGTTTGCTTCCTGACAACGCCATTATCGATGCTCAATCGGAAATCGAATTTGAAGGTCAGTCGATACTCAAAAAGACTGAACGAGAGATGCAGTCAATTCGTGGTGACAGGATCGGAATGATCTTTCAAGAACCAATGACCTCTCTCAACCCATACTTACGCGTGGGCACTCAAGTGGCGGAAGCCATTATGTGTCATCGTAATGTATCGAAACCTCAAGCGAAACAGCGTGTACTCGAACTTTTCGACCTTGTACACTTACCAATGCCAGAACAGGCATACAACAAATACCCACATGAGTTTTCAGGCGGTCAGTTGCAACGCATCATGATCGCAATGGCTCTGATCAACGAACCAGACATTCTGATTGCAGACGAACCGACTACGGCTTTAGATGTAACAGTTCAGGCTGAAGTGCTTTCTCTTATCAAAGAAATTCAAAGCAAGATGGGCATGGCGATTTTGTTCATTACCCATGATCTCGGTGTAGTGAAACACTTTGCCGACCGAGTACTCGTGATGTGTAAAGGGGAATTGGTCGAAGAAGGACTCACTCAAGAGCTATTCGAAAATCCTAAGCACGATTACACACGCATGCTGATCAACTCAATTCCGAAAGGCGCTAAGGTTCCTGTAGAAGCATCGGCGCCAGAGCTACTGTGTGCCGATGATATCCGTGTTCAATTCTTGGTGAAATCCCACTTCATTAAGAGTAAGAGTCAATATTTCGAAGCCGTAAAAGGCATCTCATTGACCCTGAAACAAGGCGAAACATTAGGTATTGTCGGTGAATCTGGCTCAGGTAAATCAACACTAGGACGCGCACTAATCGGCTTGCTGCCAAGTACAGGGCGTATTGTTTACAAAGGCCAAGACGTGAGTTTGTTAACCGACAAAGAACGTCACAATCTCAAGAAAGATGTACAGATGGTATTCCAAGACCCTTATGGTTCTTTATCACCACGTATGACCGTTGGGGAAATCATCACTGAAGGTTTAACGGTACATCAACCTCATCTATCCAAGAAAGAAAGATTAGAACGAGCTCGCAAAGCATTGATTGAGGTTCGCTTAGAACCCAATTCAATTAACCGCTATCCACATGAGTTCTCGGGCGGACAAAGACAACGTATTGCGATTGCTCGCGCGTTGATTCTTGAACCATCTTTCATTCTATTGGATGAACCGACTTCAGCACTCGATCGCTCTGTACAACTGACGGTGATTGACCTGCTAAAAGACATTCAAGCCAAGCACAATATCGGCTTCCTATTCATCAGCCACGACCTTTCGGTAGTCAAAGCCTTATCGGATCGTGTATTGGTGATGCAGAAAGGTGAAGTGATGGAAGAAGGGTCTGCAGAAGAGATTTTCAATGCACCGAAAAATGACTACACCAAGAAATTAATCGCAGCGTCATTCGACTTAGAAAATAAATCGAAAAAAAATGCCGCGTGAAGGGAACTAATCAACATTAACAGCGTCTTATAAGTACATTCTGAATAATCTCCTAATGGATTGAAATCTAGAATGGATATAGCAAAAACTGGTTTGGCCGCCAAAAGAAAAATGTCGCATGGATGCGGCATTTTTCGTTTCTGGCGTATATGAAAAATCAACTCAGTGATTCGAGCCAGTGATTATGAAGGTCTGCTCAAGTTGACGGACTTTAAACAGGGTTAGCTGATAGTCGGGTCATAGTAGCAGAGCAGATTCGCTCAACTCATTTTTGGACACAAACGTGCTAGAACTATTGCACTAACAAGCTTCTGCCTGATTAGAAAAAGTATCTTGAAACCTTAAATGCTTGTTAGGCGAATTTAGTAAATGTCCTGCACCTCTAGCTTTTCTAGGCTTACATCACAACTGATATTACTTTTCTCGGCGCCAAGATACGACAAATGCACTTGGAGCTGGCTTGTTTCAATATCGGTTTCGATGCCACTTAACTCCACAACCCCCTTAAACACAACCTCGATGCTACCTGTCACTCTAACTTTGCTTGATTCTTCAATTTCAGATTTCGAGAGCGCTTTTCGATATTCATATGAGAGTGATTCATACGCATCATTTTCACAATAAAATGACAGTTCTGCTTCACATTCAGCAGCAAGCACATACGCAAATTTTCCATTACCCAAGTAGCGAGGGTAATCGACAAAAATTTCCTTTAAATTCCGAACATGCACTTCATGTTCAGTTAGCTCAATATTACTAAGGTCATATGGTAGCTCTACAAAGTCTTCATCATAAAAGCCTTCGACTTCAACTAGATAGTTGTCCGTTAGATACTGAGAAATCTCATAGCTAGAATCAGACGTTGAAAGAGTTTCTATTATAGATGTGACTTTTCTTTCACTTGCGTTCAGTTCATCAAGAGTTGCTTTCAGCTGCGGGATTCTGATTACGTCAGTGAGGTCTTTAAAAAGGACTACATTATCGATGTCTTTTATTGCTTCAATTAATGCGCCATCTTTGGCAACAACAAACAACTCACCTTCTTTCGCCAGCTTGTTTATAGCATCTAAAATCACAGCATCTGGGATGTCTTCTCTTTGCTTTTTATTACGGAACGCCCCTGTTCCAGAAAAGTAAGATTTAAAGACATCATCAATTGAAGTATCCGAGATTAATGGCACCAAAACCTTATTATCTTCTACCCATGTATCTACGAATCGATCTGCTTCTTTTATTGACGATGACACAAAATTTGTAAACTGTCTTACGACAAACTTATCTTTATCCAAAATAGATTTTCTATTTAGATTGTCTAATGCTGAGTTTAGTTTCTTCAATTCACCTTCAGCTTGGTCTTGTCTTTTACTTTTATATTCCTTCAGTACCATTTCAGGAATAACTAAGCAAATTGCATCACTTTTGATCAGTCTCTGTAAAACTTGGAATCGAGATGATTGCAAACCTTCCTGATGCAGAATGTTGGTATCTAAAAGAATTTTAATCATTTTATTTCTGGATACTCCAAATTATCGATTCGCCTAACGCCGAAATAATCGGTGACATACACGTGCTATGTCTAAGCTTAAGTAAGTCGGCACGCGTATGGAATCCGACGCAATTGCTTTGTTATGCGTTGTCTATAATTTTAATCATGAATTGACAAGCTTTAGTCATATTGCTTTCTTGTTCAGAAAGTTTATAGCGCCATTTAGGACCGTGGAACAAGTTATTTCTGAAGCGATAAACCACGAATAGACACCCAACGAGTTTAGTAATTTGATCCGTAGAATCCTCTAACAACATCGAATCTACTTCAGGCGGGTTTCTACTTTTTTCTAACTCTAATGCAGCGTACCTGTCATTGAAGCTTCCACCAGAAAGGTAGCGTTCCTTAAAATAGGTAACGAGTTCATTCAAACCAATCTCTGAAATTTTTCCAGAATTTTGCAAATTGGTCGCCAAATTAAAAAAACTCGTTCTATTAGCACTACAGTTTAAAACTTGAGATTCGAAGTAGCTCCAGATCAGAAAAAATTCGCTTATCGCTTTTTTTTCTTCAGGGCTTAGATTTGAATAAGTGCTTTCTTTACTACATATCCAATCTGTTGGATCAATCATATACACCTCAATAATAACTTGTCGCGACACTAAAAAATGAATGCGTTGACACATAACATTTTAATATCGTGCCAGCACGAATTCATGTATTCAGAATATCTCAAAAATCCCATCTAACAAACTGAAATTATACGTATAATTCAGTTTGAATCTGATTTCTGGTTGAAAACCGTGCAAGCAAATATTGCTCCCAATTCAAGGCATATTATCAATCAAAAACTTCCCTTTAGTTCTCAATTATTTAATAGCTTAGAAATAGTGAACAACATATTCGTGCGTAATTGTGATTGAAGGTTAGTCTGATTGTGGATCAGAACATTTAGCTACATTGTTGGAACTCTAGGCATGAGGAAAAGTAAGGCAAGTTGCAGGGTTTCAAACTAAGTTCAATCCCTCTCTGGCTCACTTTGGGACAGAAGTGCTTTAGCTTACCTGCCCCATGCCCTGCATTGACATCAATACGAATCATCATGGGCGCACCACCTTGATGCTTGCCTTGAAATTAACGATACAGAGACTTGGTCGACTCTCTGACGATTAAATCAATCGGTGGCAATCGAGCCTCATGCCTCTCGCCAGATAACAAGTTCAAGATCGACTGAGCACACACCTCGCCAATCTCTTCAATCGGCTGCCTTAATGTTGTTAACGCGGGCGTGAAATACTTAGACGTAGGCAAGTCATCAAACCCAATCACCGACACATCTTCTGGCACTTTATAACCGTGATCATGCAACGCCTTAATAGCGCCGTAAGCGGTTTGATCATTGGCAGCAAACAAAGCAGAGAAGTGAACCTTAGATTCAATCAACTCGACCGTTTTCTCGTAACCAGATTCACTACTGAAATCACCCTGCTTAACGAGTTTTGGCATCACTTTAATACCTGCCTCTTGAAGTGCTTTCTTATAGCCTTCAAAACGATTACCCGCATCAGGTTGGCTTGATAGCCCTTTAATATGAGCAATGTTCACATGTCCTTGTTGCAGTAAATGTAGGGTTGCCATGTACCCACCCAACACGTTATCAATATTGATGGCGCGGACGTTATTCTCAACAAAATCGTAGCCAACCATCACGATAGGAATGTCTTGTGCGTACTTGGCAATTTCTTCCTGAGTAATGCTTCCTGTCACGATGATCATGCCATCTACGTTACTTTTTGCTAGATACTCCAACGCGTGCATTTCTAACTTTTTCTGCCAATGCCCTGTCGCGATCACTAATGAATAGCCTTGAGCGATCAGAGTTTTCTCCATGTCGTTGAGGATACGACTGGTGTAGGGGCTGTCAGGGTGTTGCACCAAGACACCAATAGTAAGCGAGCGTCGGTTGGTGTTTTCTTGCATTTGGAAGTTAGGTTTGTAGCCCGTGTCTTTAATGGCTTGCTCAATGTTTTGGCTTTTATCGTCCGACACATAAGTGGTTCGATTAAGGAAGCGAGACACGGTACTGGGAGAAACACCAGCCAATCTTGCTACATCGTATACTGTTGTTTTTTTTGTTTTAGTGCGCATCTCGATACCCTAATCAAGTGACATTCGGGGAGCTTGAAGCTTCCCGTCAATTTCAACCTACATACCACTGCTTTAGCTGAAGCTTGTGTCATTAAGTTAATACAAGTAGGCGAAGATCATCCCCGGTCTAAAGTAGCGGCCAGCCGTATATTTCAAGCCAGTACTCAATAGCCATTTGTGTAAGCCTGCCAGCTTTTCTAGCGGAATTTCACCGCCCATCATTTTAACAAAACTGTCAGTATCTTTCGTTAATGTTGGGTTGATACGACCGTCAGACAGCACACACTTTTGACATTTAAGTACACTTAGCCAGTTTTTCGCATCATTTTGCGACACTTTAAATACTTCTATAAGATCTTTCTCATTGACAGACACAGAGCAATTGAATCCCTCTGGCGCTGCAAATGGAATTTTCGAATAGTCATAGAGCGCGGTATACACAGTATCCATCAATGTTTCTGCTTGTTGCGATTTCCCCGCTAAGTTCAACGCCGTTGCCACGCTAAACTGAACACCAATCCACACATCTTGTGCCTGAAATGCTTCATGTGGTGAACCGTCGGCTAACGTCATATTCGCAACACCCAACTTAGGACTATTAATTTCAAAGTTGTGCTTATAAACATAGTCCAATGCGCGTTGGATGTTCTGTTGTGGGAAAATGCCTTCCAAGCCGATGAGTTTTAGGTAGCTGTCGGCCAACAAGGTATCACCAAAACTGTTATCGGAATCAGGTACTAGTTCTAGATATTCTTGAGTAAAGGCTTGAGGTGCGGTCTCACTCAGCAAGCATTTCTTAGAGACTCTTTGAGATGCCTTACTGATATTGATAGAAGTATCCGTTTCATTTAAATAGGCATTGAGCGTGTTCTTGTCAGCAATCGCATCACCCGTCAAAGTCAGGCCTAAGGTTTCCAGTGCTTGGTAGCCTTCACCCGTTAAATGCTTGGCTTGAACTGGCGTCACGAAGAAGTGGTAGTAACCCTCTTTGTCATCCCACAAACTTTGTTCAACCGTTGCCAACGCCTTTTTAGAACGCGTTAAGTAACCGGTAGCTCGCTCGCTTTCACCCATCAATTGTGCAAGTTCACTCGCCGCTTGCAGGCCAGCAACCCAAAGGCTCGCACAGTAAATTGAGATGCCATGAGAAGCGAGGTTATCAAAGGTATCGTCTGTGCCTCGGGTTAGTGGTAAATCGTCACCTTCAGCGATCAAATTCGATAAGAAATCGATGCTTTCAGTTACGGCTTGCCAGCACTCTTTAACCACAGAGATATCTTGAGTGTTTTGATAATGGCGGTACACCATCAGAATGTACTTCGGCGCTAGGTCCTTCCATTCTTTCACGTTGTGCCAGCTGTAAGCATCTGGCTGGATGTCGAATGGGCTGCCCAAGTCGTGGATTACCGCACCTCGAATGGCACGCACGCCTTGGTACTTGTCATCAATCAATTCGGCATTAGGCGTCGCTTCATATTCCCAGTATCGGCGCTGAGTAAAGTCTTCCGCCAAAATGGCTTTCGAGAACTCTTTCATCACGCAGCCATCAAGCTCAGGCAACAAATAAAGCAATGAGAATGAGCCATAGAAGTACACATCAAGAGAGTTAAAGAATGGGTAGTCGACACACTCTTTCACCAAGAACTTATCTTCCTTATCCCATACCGTTGATTCGGCTAGGAAGGACAATGAATTCATCGCCATCGTCGCATAACGCAATGCCGATTCTGGCTGCGATATCTTGCTTTGAGCTTGCTCTAGGAAAGCCGTTTGTTGCTTCACGATCTGTTGCTCAATCGCTTCGAGTTCAGGCAATACGTCTTCTAGCATCGGCAGAGCTGGTTGCGTTTGCGGGTAAAATTGCGTGTAAGCCTTGTCTGAATGCCAACCATTTAGCATGACTTTACTGTGTGCCATCACCTGTACAAAACGCAGGTCAACAGATTCACCGGCTTCAAGCTCAACCTGAACCACCACCAATGCGCTCAACGCTTCACGCCCTGTGTAAATTCCTGTTTGGAATTCCGCGTTGGTACGGCCTGTTTTCAGTGCGAACTCTGTTTGCTGAGCAGTCTTAGAGGTATAAAGCGTTGGCTTCACAGAGATCGACACCTTGCCAGATTCTGTCAATTGATTATCCGCTTGAACACCAAACACCACTTCGCCTTCAATATCGCTTTGATAAGGCGATTGGCTAGACAGTTGAACACCCGTAAAGCTGTGTCTTTCACCCTTTAAGTTAACCACTTCATGCTGCTGAGCGATAGGATTTTGAGACAAGATACATGCCGAATCCTGAATGCCATCACGGCCTTTTTGGTAGGTTGAGCCAATCAAGTTTTGAAGCGGCTGAGCAAGCGTAATCACGCGTGGTTGCGATGAATTATTGGTTAATTCGAAGTGATTCCAGTGCATCGGTAAAGAACATAGGCGTTTGTTCTCTTTAACGATCGGAGAGACGACCTTACGCTTTATATTAATATCGTCGAAGCTACTGTATTTATATTCAGCCAGTGGATATAAAGCTTGATATTCTATATCACTGCCATTAACACTATCTATATCATTATTATCACCCGCAGTGAGTGATAATAATCTCGTTGTATCATTTATTAATAAACCATTAAAGAAATCTAAGGCTACATATAATTGACAAATAGTTGAACCTGAATCTTCTGCAATCAACAATTGAGTCTTATTTGAAAATTCAACGTTCCATTTTGTAAAGTTATTTTTATTTTCTTGGTAGAATCGACCATTTTTTAATGCTGTTTGAATGAGACTAATCGCATTCGACATTTCTCTACTTTCAATCTTTTTGCCATCAAACAAAGCAGGATAGAAGTTCAGGTGAACGCTTAGCTCTTGTTCATTAAGAACTTGCAGCGTGTCGATGGTTGGCACATTCATCACTGACGCATAAAAATCATTAAAATTAATAACTTGCTCTGAACAATCGACAAAGATTCCCGGAATAAAGCTGAAGTTAGGAGTGTTGCCGTTTGGTGTGAGTGTAAATGTGTTACCAATTCCGCCGACTGCCATACCGGTATTTTCTGGTGTAGTCGAAATTGGCGTGTACCAAGGTTGAATAAATTCAACTGCATCACCTTTTTTACACAGATGTTCTGAATTTCCTGAGTAACTCGTATATGGAATTTTATTATTCATTTTAAAACCGCCATTGAATATTTTTTTCTTCTTGTTAATATCTTTTTTAAAATGGAGACATCAACATGTTTAAAATTATAAATGAAAAATTTGGAAATATTGACTCTGTCACATTAATAAACCACCAACATGGTATAGAACTTCAAATAATCAATGAATTTGGCGCTGTTATAAATAAATATATTGTCAACAACAGTCCATTCTCTTTTATTTGTGGTTATCAGAATTATGATGAACTGCTCAACCAACATCCGTTCTTTTCCCGCAGTGCTAAATTATTCCCTTTTCCAAACCGTTTAAACTTAGGTCGTTACAGTTTCGATGACCAAAACCATCAACTCCCAGCTAACTTTCCTTGGTCTGATCACGCCGTACATGGCCTGCTCTACAACCAACCTTTTTCAATCACAAACAGCGTAGCCACTGAAGAATCCGCCAGTGTGACGTTGCAATATCAAACGTCGTCTTTGCATCCTGCTTTCCCGTTTGCGTTCAACCTTGAAGTCACCTTCACTATCGATATCACGGGTAAACTCACTTGCTCAACGACCGTCTCTAATCTTGGTGATTCTGCATTCCCATTCGGTGATGCTTGGCATCCTTATTTCTCACTCGGCACTGAGCTAGCACAATGTGGACTCGCTATGTCACCTTGCTCTGAAGTCATCCACGAAAACGACCTACCCAATGGTGAAAAACTGGCTTTTGACTGTTTGTCTTTGGACGATTCACTGACTAATCAAAGCTTAAATCATTGCTTTGAATTTGATTCCAAGACAACCAATCAACTTGCGTTTACGCGCTCAGATTCGTCTGCCGCTATTCGCTATCAACAAGATGAAAGCTATCCATTCGTTCAGCTGTACACGCCGACTAGCGAGCAAAGTATTGCAATAGAACCAATGACTTGCCCAGCTGATGCATTCAATAACCAGATTGGCTTATTGACGCTTAGCCCGAACCAATCTCAAACCTTTACTTGGCTATGCCAAGCCACCTATCAACCAAAATAACCAAATCAAGGCAACTGCTGAATGCGAAATCAGCCCCTCAGAGAACGCATTGCTAATGAAACAACTACAACGAAAGAAGCAAACTAAAGAAACAATAAAGGGCGCATAAAGCGCCCTTCTCTTTTTTAACCTAAAACAACCTCAATAGTATGTTCACCTGACGTGAATACCGGTGCTTTGTTGCCTTCAATCACCTCACCATTCACCTTCATTTGTGCCACACCCTTGCACACGTTATTTGGGTTGGTGACATGAATGTTGTATGTCGCGTCGCGGAACTGACGACGTACTTTGAACTCAGGCCACTCAGCAGGAATACATGGGTCCACCAGCAAGCCATCCACTTCAGGGCGAACACCTAGAATCCATTGCGTACCCGCCACATATGTCCAAGATGATGTACCAGAAAGCCACGCATTACGCCCTAAACCGAACTGTTTGTGCTCGTCACCCAGAATATTTTGTGGGTAACAGTAAGGTTCAGATTCAAAGGTATCAATGTCGTCATTCTTAGAAGCCGGGTTGATTTGACGGTAGTACTCGTAAGCACGCTCGCCGTTGCCCATTTTAGCTTCTGCGATCATCACCCATGGGTTTGAATGCAAGAAGATGCCGCCGTTCTCTTTCGCACCTGGTGGGTAAGTTGAAACACCGCCTAGCTGTGGATCAAAGCCGTTGTAACCAGGAGTTGAAAGCTTGATGCCATTGGTGGTGTTTAGTTTGTTGTAAACCGAATCTAGTGCTTGCGTGGCACGTTCTTGAGTCGCGAAACCAGAAATTACAGGCCAGCTTTGACCATTGGTGTAGATCTGCCCTTGCTCATTTTTATGAGAACCAATCGGCAAGCCCTGCTCATCAAAGTAACGCACAAACCATTCGCCATCCCAACCGCATTCATTCACCGTATTCTGCATCTGTTGGTACTGATCTTTAAACTTAGCTGTCAGTTGCACTTCGCCACGCAACTCACACAAGTCCAACATGTCGAGCAGTGCTTTGCCGTACATGTTCGCCACCATCATCGACTCAGCACCCGTTGGCAGGTTCACCGTGTCATTCCAGTCAGCAAAACCTAACAACGGTAGACCGTGCTCACCAGTATTGGTGTAAGTAAACTCAATCGCACGGCACAGGTGATTCCAAACCGTTCCCGTTTCAACAGGGTTGCCGGCCTTGTCTTTTTGATAGAACGGGATCTCTTTATTCAAGAAGTCTGCATTACCCGTTTCTTTCACATATTGCGTCACCGCGTAGATGATCCACAGGTGATCATCACCGTAGTAATCTGGGCGATCTTCTTCTTCACGCGAGTCACCGGCGTTCGCTTCCATCGTTGATGGGAAGAACTGGTGCATCGCTGAACCGTTGGTGTTTTGCACAGATAACAGACGCTCAATGAACTCACGCGCTTCTTCTGGCATGTGAGTAATTACACCTAAAGTGTCTTGCGAAGAATCACGGAAACCGATACCACGAGCTCCATAGCCAAGCTGATACAGAGACAGGTAACGAGACCAGTTTTTGGTTGTGTGACACTGACGCGGGTTATGTACGTTCAGCATTGAATTCATTGCCGGATCTGGCGTTTCAACCTGAACCGCTTGTAGGTAACCATCCCAATGTTCAGCCAGTTCTGCGAAAGCAGAATCGACCACTTGATGGTCACGATATTTAGCCAGCAGAGGAAGTGCGGCTTCTAGGCTCTGTTCTTGCGCGATTTGTACAATCGTACGCTCTGTCTGCTCTGGAGATAACCAACCTAGGCGCAGGTTCAGTGCACCAATGTTGTCGCCACGCAAACACTCAGTATTGCCTAATTCATCATTGTTTAGTGCTTCTGGTGCTGCCCATGTACCGTAGCCCAAATTACCTAGGAATGATTGGCGATCACCATCAAAAGACGTCGCAGGGCGATCCGCTGTCATCAGGTTCACCGCGTAGTCACGCTTCATGAAAGCATACTGCTCAAGCACGGTATGACCCGACTCTTGCTGATGCGCTTTCAGCGTCATGGTTTGTGGAACCCAATCGGCATTCAGTAGCTGTTTAAGCGCATCGAAGTGCGTGAATTCGTAAACAGGCACCACATCAACGTGCAGTGCTTTGTCTGAAATGTTGGTGACTTTGATGTCTTGTAGCAGTACTTGGTCAGCTTTCGGTACAAAGAAAGTCGCTTCACAACGCACACCAAATGCTTCTGCAATGATGGTGGTGTATGACAAACCGGTATGGTTTTCAAACTTATCTAACGGCTTCAAGGTTGGCGTGTAGAAAGGTGAGAACACCTCTACGTTGCCCGCTTCATCACGCACCTTGAGGTACATGGTCGAGCCTTTGAAGTCTGAGTTTGGCAGTTGAGCAATGTACTTAGTGATACGGTTGAGCGCAGGATCGCCCTTACACAACAACACGCCACCGTTGCTATCAACAATGCCACCGAAATCTAATGTGCCCACATAGTTACACCATTTGATCGGTGTACACGGTGTGGTTGCTACGTATTCTTTGTTTTTATCGTCAAAATATCCGAATTTCATCATCACTATCCCTAGCCCCTCCCAAATCAGGAGGAGCCAAAACAATTTGTCGTAAGTTGGTTGGTGTCAGCTCAATGACTGACTTAAATTGACTGGCTAGCTCGCTAGCGAGTTCTCACTCAGAGCATCGAACAAGTGGAAAGCATCCAAATCCAAGTAAAGCGTCAGATCTTTTACATCGACTTCAGCCGCTTGGGTTTCAACCATCAACGGTTGACCGCCAATTTCTGTTTTCAGAAGAATGCTTGCGCCCAGTAATTCCTTGTCTTTGATTTTCACAGGGAATGGCAGCACGCGGTCGTGATCAACTTGCTCGGCACGTAGGTGAATGTCTGTTGGACGAACACCAAAATGCAGAGCTAGGTTCTTAGACGCCAGAGACTTAAAGCGCTCAGGCAGTGGGATATGAACATCGCCAATTTCAACGAAGTACTCGCCTTCTTTTTCAATCAGTTTTGCTTCCAACATGTTCATTGACGGGTTACCAATGAATTGCGCGACAAACTTGTTTGCGGGACGCTGGAACACCTCGGTTGGTGTACCAACTTGAGCGACATAACCGTCTTTCAGGATCACGATACGATCCGCCAGTGTCATCGCTTCGATCTGATCGTGGGTTACGTAGATCGTGGTGGTTTTAAGTTCACGGTGTAGGTGTTTGATCTCTTCACGCATCACGCCACGAAGTTTTGCATCGAGGTTAGATAACGGCTCATCAAACAAGAAAACCTTCGGCGTACGAACCATCGCACGGCCCATTGCCACACGCTGACGCTGGCCACCAGAAAGCTCTTTTGGCTTACGATTCAGTAGTGGATCAAGCTCTAGCATTTTCGCCGCTTTTAGCACTTCTACGTCGATTTCTGCTTTTGGCATGCCCTTCAGTTTAAGAGCAAAGGCGATGTTCTCGTAAACGGTCATGTGCGGATACAGTGCGTAGCTTTGGAATACCATCGCTAAGTCACGGTCTTTCGCGTCGACTTTATTCATCAGCTTGCCGCCAACCACGATGTCACCAGAACTGATACTTTCAAGGCCAGCCAGCATGCGTAGCGTTGTCGATTTACCACAGCCAGATGGGCCAAGGAAAACCACGAACTCACCGTCTTCAACCGTAAAATCAAACTCTTTGACGACTTCAACATCACCGAATGATTTTTTGATGTTCTTAAATTCTACTTTAGCCATTATCTGTTCTCCTCAGCGCGCTCTAGCAGCATATTTCGGTACGCAATTGCGCTCTGTTTCAATGTTCTTTCTTGGGTGGTGTAGTCAACATGGACAATGCCAAAACGCTGGCAGTAGCCGAATGCCCACTCAAAGTTATCCATCAGGCTCCAAGCGAAGTAACCGTCGACTTTCACGCCCGCTTCAACGGCGTTGTGAACCGCTTCGATATGACCTTGGAAATAACGAACTCGTTGCTCATCCATCACTTGTCCGTTAACGCGCTCGTCGTTACCTGCAGCACCATTCTCTGTGATGTAGATAGGTGGCATATTTTCGTAACGAGCATCCAGTCTTACCAATAAGTCGGTTAGACCTTGTGGGTTGATCTCCCAGCCAATGTAAGTGTGTTCAGCTTCAGTTTGTTTCACCGATTCAATATCGCCGTTCTCATTGAAGCGAGCGACATTGCGTGTGTAGTAGTTGATGCCAATGTAATCGACAGGTGCGCTGATGATGTCTAAGTCACCTTCAAGGATCATAGGCATGTTCATCGCTTGGCGTTCAACCACCAACTGTGGGTATTCGCCCTTCAATACTGGGTCGATAAACCAGTGGTAGTTTTCCGCTTCACAGTAGTCGGCTGCACCTTGGTCTTGTGGCGTCAGCGGGTAAGCTGGCGTCGCGTTGAATACCACACCATGCTTAGCATGAGGTGCATTCTTGCGAAGGATCGGCATTGCCAAACCGTGTGCCAACATTAGGTGGTGAGATGCTAGGTAACCCTCTTTTTCACCTTTGATACCTGGCGCGTGTTCGCCCCAACGGTAACCTAGGAATGCAGAAACAAACGGTTCATTGAGCGTGGTGTACACATCGATGTTGTCACCAAAGTATTTGCTCACCACTTCTGCGTATTCTGCGAATTGATAAGACGTTTCGCGGTTTAACCAGCCACCCTTATCTTCAAGATATTGCGGTAGATCCCAGTGGTACAAAGTCACATACACTTTCATGCCGCGAGCATGACACTCGTCGATGATCTGACCGTAAAACTCTAGGCCTTGCTGATTCACCACACCGTCTTGCGGCAGGATGCGCGGCCATGCAATAGAGAGACGGTAAGCATCAACGCCTAAGCCTTGAATCATCTCGATATCTTGTTTCCATAAGTGGTAGTGGTCACACGCCACATCACCATTGTCGCCGTTATCGACCTTGCCCGGCGTCTTGCAGAAAGTGTCCCAGATAGAGGGTGTACGACCGCCCTCTTCAACGCCGCCTTCAATTTGGTATGAAGATGTCGCGACACCGAATACAAATTCCTTACTGCGTAACTTTGAATCACTTGGAAGTTGATATTTATTCATTGTTATAACCCTTAAACCTAACCTTTGACTGCGCCGGACGTTAAACCACTGATCATCTGTTTCGATGCGAACAGGTAAGTAATCACGAGCGGTAAAATAGAAATTGTGGTGCCTAGCATTACCGCGCCCCATGGCGTATTCGGAATGCCTTGAACGCTTCGTAGCGCCTGTGTAATCACGTAATTATCTGGGTTGTTAAGCACCACGAGAGGCTGCATAAACATGTTCCAGAAGAAAACGAACTGAACGATAGCCAGTGTTGCTAAGGCAGGCTTCATCAGTGGCAATACCACACTCCAGTACGTTCTGAACTCACCAGCACCATCCAATTTCGCCGCTTCAAGTAGCTCTTTTGGAATCGATGCAATCACGTGCTGACGCATCAAGAAGATACCAAATGGTGTGGTGGTGAACGGTAGCCATACCGCCATGTGGTTATCCAGCAAGCCTAAGAATTTCACGATCATGAAGTAAGGGATCAAGCTAAGCACCGGCGGGATCGCCATTGAGCCAACCAGCATGCCGAACAACACGTTCTTACCGCGGAACTTAAACACAGCAAACGCGTAGCCACCCATGCTACAAAACAGCAGCGAGATGGTGGTGCCTAAGAAAGCCACGTAAATCGAGTTAAACATCGCTTTCCAAAACGGCATGATTTCAAGCAATTTGGCGTAGTTAATCGCCAGGCTATCGCCAATCGCAAAGCTAATGCCCGTACCGAAAATTTCAGAACGGTCACGAGTTGATAGCAGTGCCGACCATACAAATGGAAAGACTGTAATCAGCGCTGAAACAACCAGTAAGATGCCTAACATGACCATCAAGATCTTAGTCAGAATGAACATGCTGCGTTCGCTTGGTATCAGTCCACTTAGTGGTGAGGTATTTGTCTTAATTGATGTCGACATCTTAATGTTCCCCTAAGCCTTTCTTACCGAAGAGTAAAAATTGAACCAATGTACAAGTCGCGATGAGTGCAAACAGTAACCACGAGATAGCAGATGCTGTGCCCATTTCTAGCCATTCCCAACCCACTTTGTAGAGGTACATCGAGATAGTTAAACCAGATTGGCCAGTACCACCTGTACCACGTGTTAGTACGAACGGTTCTTCAAACATTTGCAGGTTACCGATGATGGTCATCGTGATAGCAAAGAAGATGAATGGACGAATCATTGGTAGTGAAATATTCCAGAAGCGGCGGAAGGCATTGGCACCATCCATACGTGCAGCTTCTAAGATGTCTTTAGGAATCGTCATTAAACCCGTGGTGTAAAGGACGATGTTAAAACCGGTGTATTTCCAGAAAACCATGATTGCGATAGACGGCTTCACCATAGTGGCATCGTCTAACCAACGGATTGGTTGGAAATCGTTAACCCAAGCGAATGCCCAACCAAACAGCGTGCTATCGGCCAGAGCCATCAGCGTTTGGTTAATAATTCCTGAGTTAGGAGAGTACATATTGAAGAAAATCAGTGACGCTGCGACCGTTGATGTGATGAACGGTAGAAAGTACGCTGATGTTAGCCAGTGACGCATACGGTCACCCATTGAAACCAACATGTAAGCCACTGGAATAGCGACTAAGTGCTGAGCCACGCCTGAAGTAATCGCTAGCCAAAGCGTGTTCTTCAATGAACGCCATAGCCATGGGTCCGTTAAAGCAATGTGATAGTTCTCAAAACCAACGAACTCCATCGCATCCATGCCTCTTACCGGGTTCCACTCGTGGAACGACAGGTAAACAGAGAACAACAGCGGGAAGATCCCAAATACAGAAAAAATGATCAGAAACGGCAGAAGAAATCCATACGGTGTAAGCGCTTTCAAATTTAGACGAGAAAAAAGGCTTTTGTCCGCAGGTTCTATCGTTGTGCTCGCTGTATGATTCATAGTAACGACCTCTTAAAAAGGAAGCGCGTTATCCACGCTTCCTCACTTACTTAAAGTAAAAACAAATTAAAGATTACGCGTGCGACGCTTGATTAGACGCTCTGCCTCTTTAAGCGCAGTCTTGATGTCTTTGCCTTCATCAAGTACTTCCATCAATGCGTTCTCTAAGATAATAGAACGTGCAACGTGGTCGCCTTGTGCTGGAGATACTGGTTTGATGTTCTGTGCCACTTCAGCAAACAGTAGACGAGCTTTTTGCCCACCTAGGAATTCCATCTCTTCTTGGAAAAGCTCATCGTCATACGTGGTGATGTTCGCTGGGAAAGCAGCAATCGTTTCGAAGTGTTTAAGCTGTACTTCACGATCCGTCGTCATGTATTCAATCAACGCCCAAGCTTCATCTGGGCTTTCTGATTGAGTTGGGATAGATAGGAATGAACCGCCCCAGCTGCCGTAGATACCATCAGGTAGGTTTTCTACTGCCCACTTACCTTTAGTTTCAGGAGCAATCCAGTTGTTTAGGTGACCAAGAAGCCAAGCGCCAGAAAGTTGAGTTGCAAATGTGCCGTTGCGGAAGCCTTCGTACCATTCGTTAGACCAAGCCAGAATGCGGCCGTCTAAGCCTTTGTCGCGAATCTCTTTTGCTACTTCAAAAGCGTGAACAAAACGCTCAGATGTCACGACTGGGTTGCCATCTTTATCAAAGTACAGACCTTCACCTTCAGGAACCGTCGTGAAGATAATCGCTTGTGCCACGTCGGCTGCCGAAGCGATAAGTTGTACGTTTTGCTCTTTCAGTTTTTCACCAGCAGCGATGTATGAGTCCCAATCTTTGATTGCGTCTTCTACATTAATGCCTGCTTTTTCGAACACGTCAGTGCGGTAGTACATAACGCCAGGACCTAGGTCGACAGGGATGCCGTACATGTCGCCATCAGCGCCTTTGCCCTGTGCCCATGCGTAAGGTGCGAATCGTTCTTCGTACTTATCTGCACCGTAGTTTTCAGACAAGTTAACTAGGCCACCAGAACCCACGAATGGACCAATTTTCTCAACGTCCACAACAATCACATCACCCGCACCAGAACCCGTAGCAAGGTTCGTTGTCAGTTTCGTGTGGTGGTCACCGTGGTTGTTCATAAGGTAATCAACTTTGATCCCCGTTTCCTTTTCGAAATCAGGCAGCAATACCTTTAGGCTGCTATCAAAATCAGGGAAACCGTCAAAACGAATTTCTTTGTCAGCGGCATTCACAGCTGTTGTACCTAATCCTAAAGCAACCGCGCATGAAAGCGCTAAGGTCTTAAATTTCATGTTCTATCCTTAATGTTTTTATAGGGTAACTGGTAAATCCAATACCGAGTTTCTAGTGACCAACGTCGGCAGCAATTTAAAGTTCACGTCATGTTTTATTTTTTTTAGCTTTTGTAGAGTGAGCTGCACTGCTTCAATGCTCATCTCTTCAATGGGGAAGTTAATGGTGGTCAAACTAGGGGTCAGATAGCGCGCGAAGATGGTGTTATCGAAGCCCACCAGTGATACATCTTTAGGAACAGACAGTCCCTCTTGATGCAACACCTCGAAGGCGCCAAATGCCATGTGATCGTTTGAAGCAAATACGGCCGTGAACCGACACTTACGATTAATCAGCTTCTTCATAGCACTGATGCCCGTCTCTTCAGTAAAGCCCGCTTCCGAGACTAATGCTTCATCGTATGGCACACCCGCTTCTTCCAAAGCCTTTCGATAACCTTGCAAACGCCCCCTAGCATCTGCTTTATCTAAAGGCCCGGTAATACACGCGATATCCGTATGTCCCTTTTGCAAAAGATATTGAGTAGCGAGTAGCCCCCCGACTTCGTTATCAATATCTATGCAACTCATCGCCATTTCTGGGATGAAGCGGTTAATCAAAACCACAGGGGTCCCCTGTTCTTCCAATTCAATTAAATAATCATCACTGAGCAGTTGAGTATGAAGAATCAAAGCATCAACTCGACGCCCCAATAAAAACTCCACAGACTCACGTTGCCCTTGCTCAGTGTTAGAACCCGCCGTGACAACAGCGTGGTAACCAAAGCGGCGTAGGTTTTCTTCTATGCAATGCAAAATGCCTGAATAGAACGAACCGCCAAGTTCTGGAACAACAACACCAACACTACCTGTACGACTTGAAGCCAAGGCTTGAGCGATGGAGTTCGGACGATACCCCAACTCTTTGATCGCTTTTTCAACCTTTAGCTTCTTGTCATGACTGACTCTACTGGTGCCATTAATGACTCTAGACACTGTCGCCTGAGACACACCTGCATGTTCTGATACGTGTTTAATTGTCGCCACTCGAACCTCGATACTTCATTAGCTTGTAACCGCTTACAAAACGATTATTAAAGAAAGGCGTCTTGGTTGAAGTGAGTGTCATCACACTAAAGTTGGAGGTAAAAAGGCCAGTTGTGGAAATCATGAAAGCGCTTACAGATTCGCTTCACGCCATGAAACTGTTTCATGGGAGCATGACCCTATAGTTAGTCAGTTTTGTTAAAAGTTATAGTTCAGTGAAGGGGTTTCAACATAACTATCGGCGTATCCAATACAATTGACGTCTAGTATTCCTCCTATCTAGCCTATTGATATGCAAGGGCTACGATGCGACTTAGCCATTACAATTAACAAGGGTAAATCAACGTGTGTGAGATAAATTTAAATAATATGAAACGGGGTATTGAAGACGGTATGGAGAATAAGTGAAGAGGTAATACCAAATGATAGAACAGGTCTTCAAGACGAAAAAAGGGCACATAAAATGTGCCCAAGAATGGAGTTAATTGAAACGTGCCCTAATCAACCTGCCTTTAGGGCTAAAATAGACAGTATTACGTGCTCTTAATAAGCATAGATATTTGAAAGCATGGCTATTTCAACATGAACGCTTTGAAAATATGCCTAATTCAAAGCGTTGCTCTTTCTATCAGTTGATTACCACCATGCTTCAAACATTGCTCCGAATGACAGGGTATCTACGTTACCATTGTCTTTTGTTTTTGGAGCGCCTTTAGTCTCTACATCACCCACGGTTGTGTAGAAGCGAAGCATTGGACGGCTCCAAGGTAAGCCACCTAGAGAAACGTTTTGAGAAAGTGTTACTTTCCACGCGTTCTCTTCACCGTCGTCATCGTAGTCAACCATGCCGTAGCCCGCTTCTAACCAAGTAGAATGAACATCATTCCATTGATATTGTGGACGAACGATACCCGCGTATTCGGTGTTGTCGCGAGTTAAGTCTGCACCAGAGTTGTCTTTGTACGACACTAGGTAATCAATGATGAATTTATCCGATGCTGCGTAGTTACCTTCAATACTTGCGTAGAAAGTTTTATAGTCGCCTTTCAACTCAAATACCGATGAATCTGCACCGTCACCATATTTCACTATTAATCGATTGGAATCGCCTAAGCCTAACGTCGCACCCACTAAGTAAGCCGTTTCATCACTGACTTTAGTACCAGGTGTTACCACTTTTTTTGTTAAACCTGTATCTTGATCGATTACGTACTCAGTAGAGCTTGCTGTATCCGCTTCATCAGAAGCAAAACCGTAGTTCGCGTAGAAATCTAGGTTACCAATACCAGCGTCAATACTGTGTAGCTTCGCTGTCACCGCGTATCGACCATTGTCATTTACGAGGCCGCCTTTCACTTGACCGACAAAGCCCATGTCTAGCTTAGCGCCACCGAAATCTAGGTTGTTAAAGCCTGCGCCTTGACCATCGTGTGTCATCCAGAAGTAATCATTCAAACCTTGTTGCGGACGTTGATGGAAGTCGCGACCAGCCCACATGTAAAGTTCTGGTTGGCTTTCAAATACGTTAGTTACACCAGCGTACATTTTTTTCATACTTAAGCCGCCGTCGTCAGCCCAAGCGTCTGCCTCCCAGTGGTCTGCCATGAATACAACGTCCCAAATCGCACCATTGTCAGCTTCGAAAAGTTTAGCTAGCTGAACCTCACCACCATTGGCTTCGTTACCTAAACGACCGACAGAACGACCTGTTGTACCTATGTCTACGTAACGTTCATCACCGCTCTTGTAGTGAGCGCCGTAACGAGCATAACCAGAGAAGACAATGCCTTCTGGCACCTTAGTTTCTGCAGTTAAAACCGCGGGTTGTTGATCGTTAACATAATCAATATCAACAACCTTAGATTCTAACTCTTGGATTCGTTTTTCTAGTGCTTCGATATTAGTATCAGCAGCAAAAGAAGAGAGTGAAGCAAGCGAAGCCGCCACTGCGACCGTTATTGGCAAAAGCTTAAATTTTTGCATTGTATTTCCCTATTATTTTTTTGAGTTTTCATCGGACAGGGAAATATTAAGCAATGAAAGCGTTGAAAAGTTAGTTGCTGTTCACACTGATAAATCAGCCCAAATGCCATGAAACTTTTAGAGTTATCACCAGATATGGTTATCTATTTACAATCAGATAGATAGACGTAGAAATTCGTAATAATACAGCTTGAAATCGCTTTCATTTCATCAGTAATGGTGGCGGCTATCACGGAAAAGGGTGTGGTGAAATTAGGGAAATATGGTGCAGTTATGATTGGTTTTCACAAATATGAAAAACCTCAAAATCTAAGGTAGATTTTGAGGTCTTTTAGTCTGAGTCAAATACCTAATTATCTAAAATCAAGTATTGGCTAAAGTGAATCTAGAGACTCTATTCCCATATTGAACAGAGTAAATGCGTAGATATCAGCAGTGAGTTCAATCGCTTTGCTCAGCGGCATACCGGCACCGTGGCCAGCATTAACATCGATACGAATCATCACGGGCGCACCGCCTTCATGCTTATCTTGCAGCTCTGAGATGAACTTATAAGAGTGAGCGGGCACTACGCGGTCATCGTGATCAGCGGTGGTAACCAATGTTGCAGGGTAATCGACGCCACGTACCACATTGTGAACTGGCGAATAGCCAAGCAGATACTCGAACATCTCTTTACTTTGTGCTGACGTGCCAAAATCGTACGCCCAGCCTTCACCAGACGTGAAGGTGTGATAACGCAACATGTCCAACACACCAACCGCAGGTAAAGCCACTTGGAACAGCTCAGGCCTTTGTGTCATACAAGCGCCTACAAGCAAGCCTCCGTTAGAACCGCCGCGAATCGCTAGCTTGTCGCTGCTGGTGTAGTTTTCTGCGATTAAGAACTCCGCTGCGGCAATGAAGTCGTCAAACACATTCTGCTTTTGCTGCTGAGTGCCAGCTTTGTGCCACGCCTTGCCGTATTCGCCACCACCACGTAAGTTCGGCACTGCATACACACCTCCCAATTCCAACCAACTGCCCACTGTACCCGAGAAAGAAGGCGTTAGGCTGACATTGAAACCACCATAGGCGTACAACATGGTTGGATTATTGCCGTCTAACACTAATCCCTTCTTGTAAGAGATAAGCATCGGAACCTTGGTGCCATCCTTCGAGGTATAGAAGACTTGTTTAGACTCAAATTGATCCGACTCAAACGGAGACTCAGAGCGTTGGTAGATTTCAGAGCTTCCAGATTCAACATCAAAAGAGAAAATCGTTGGCGGCGTTACATAGTTGGTAAAGGTGTAATGAAGCTGGGTTTGCTCGTTTTTTCCACCTAAGCCACTGGCCGTTCCGAGACCAGGTAAGTGGATTTCACGAACCAGATTGCCTTGGTAATCCAGCTGCTCAATCTTAGACACCACATCGACCATGTAATGAGCAAACAAGTAACCACCGCCAGTGCTGATATCTAACGGCTGTGGCTTTTCGGGAATGATATCGAGCCACTGTTGACTGCGAGTATCAAAGCTCACCACCTTGCCGTTAGGCGCATCAAGATTGGTGTATAGAATAAAGACTTCATCTTGGTTATCGATGAGGTACGTGTCGCTATCAACATGATCAATCAGCGTGTTCAGTGATTGTTCCTCTGAACCTAAATCGATATAGAACAGTCTGTTACCCGATGTCGACTCTCGCCCTAGAATGATCAAGTAACGGTCGTCTTCGGTGGTGTAACCCGACACATAACGGTGTTGCTCGGCGTTGTTCGCACCAAAAATCACTTTGTCGCTGGCTTGCTCTGTGCCCAGTTCATGGAAGTAAAGTTTGTGTTGTTCGGTACGCGCAGAAAGCAGGCTGCCGTCTGGCTTATCGTAACTAGAGTAATAAAAGCCACGATTACCCAACCAAGAAATGCCGGTAAATTTAGCGTCGGTGATTTCGGCTTCAAGCTGCTTTTTAGTCTCAGTATCAATCACAAAGATCTTACGCCAGTCACTACCACCCTCTGAAATGCTGTATGCCACTAGGCTGTAATCTTTAGAAAACGACACCGAACCCAGAGATGTTGTGCCATCTTCCGAGAAAGTGTTCGGATCTAGGAATACTTCAATCGACTGACCTTCTTTCTGACGATAAAGAATGCTGTGATTCTGCAAGCCATCGTTCTTATAGAAGTAGGTGTAATCACCTCGCACAAACGGCTGCGAGCTCTTTTTGTAGTCTTGCGCTTTCGCTAATCGCTCTCGCAGTTCTGCGCGATACGGGATTTGAGCGAGGTAATCAAACGTCACTTCATTCTGGCTTGCCACCCACTGCGCGGTTTCGTCACTTCTGTCGTCTTCTAACCAGCGATATGGGTCTTCGACTATCTGATCAAAATAGTCATCGCTGACGATCTGTTTGTTGGTGACTGGATATTGATACTCTTTTAAATAGCTCATCGTGATCCTTGTTAAAAATAGTGTGAAATCGTCAGGTAACGCGTTCTGATGTGTTCAATCAATAACTTAATCTTGTTTGGCGGCTGGCGAGTAAAGGGGTACACCGCATAAATACCGAGCTTTTTACCGACTAAGTCAGGGAAGATGTCCACCAGCTGGCCATTACGAATATCGTGATAAACCAGACAACGTGGTACGTACGCGACCCCATGACCGCCCAACGCCGCCTTTCTTAATGCCGTCGCATTATCGGTAGAAAAAGAACCCGAAACGCGCACTATGTATTTATCGTTATCAGTAAAGCCATCTTTACTATGCAGAAATTGCCACTCACTGGCACCTGTTGTTTGATAGGCGTATTGCAGGCAGTTGTGCTCCACCAAATCTTTGGGCTGCATCGGCTTACCGTTCTTGGCGATATAAGACGGAGAAGCACACACCACCCATTGTGAATCCAAGATATGACGGGCAATTAAGCTGGAGTCTTCCAAATAACCCGTTCGAATAACCAAGTCGAGACCATCATCAACCAGATCCACAAAGCGATTGTTAAGAGACATATCGACCGTTAAACCTGGGTGCATATTACAAAACTCGGCAACAGCGTCTGCGAGAATCAAATCTCCGGAGATAGTAGGCACTGACATTTTGATATGACCACTAACATTTTCACCAAAGCCTGAAACTGCGTCCATAGCCTCTTGAGCCGCCTGCTTCACATTTTTGGCTCCGTGTAACATTGCCTTACCCGCCTCGGTAAGCGTCAATTTACGCGTGGTTCGATATAATAGCTGCACGCCAATCTCTTCTTCCAAACGCGCAATTCTCTTACTAACTACCGAATTTGTAAGGTTATTTTGCTCTGCAACCTTACTAAAACTGCCCAGCTCTACTACCTGTGAAAACAGGATCAAATCGTCTGCTCGCATCTGATTATGCCAATTTTGGAATTAATTATTTTCATTATTTCCCTATATCAATAAAAAATAAAGGGGTAAATTCACGCCAAATTAACAAAACAATTACAAAAACAGCTTTTGCAATCACATCGGTTACAAATAAAGCGACTCTAATTACAACAATTGAATCCTCGAGATTCAGATTACACCTACAAAACTAATAACGTGTTATTCACTTCAAACATGAACGTTTGAAAACAAGTACGAGGAAGTACCCATGAGTGAAACTCTACTAGCATTATTGGCCTTTTCGCCAATAGTTGTTGCAGCGATTCTGCTGGTTGGCCTGAACTGGCCTGCAAAAAAAGCGATGCCAGTGGCATTTGCATTAACCGTTGCTATCGCCCTATTCGCATGGGATATGTCTAGCACTCGCGTGCTGGCTTCAGTATTCCAAGGCTTCGGCATTACCGTATCGGTTCTCTGGATTGTGTTTGGCGCCATCTTCTTATTAAACACTTTGAAACACACCGGAGCTATCACCACCATCCGCAACGGATTTACTGACATATCAGCAGACCGTCGTGTACAAGCGATCATCATTGCTTGGTGTTTTGGTTCATTCATTGAAGGTGCGTCTGGCTTCGGCACACCCGCTGCAATCGCCGCTCCGTTATTGGTTGCAATTGGCTTCCCAGCGTTAGCTGCGGTACTGATGGGCATGATGATTCAATCTACGCCGGTATCGTTCGGCGCGGTGGGTACACCTATCATTGTTGGCGTAAACAAAGGTTTGGATACGCACAACATCAGTGAAAGCCTGATTGCCAATGGTTCAACATGGGATGCTTACCTACAACAGATCACATCAAGTGTTGCAATCATCCACGCCTGCGTTGGTGTGATGATTCCTGTATTGATGGCAATGATGCTGACTCGCTTCTTCGGTAAGAATAAAAGCTGGACTGAAGGTCTTGATATCCTGCCATTCGCACTGTTCGCAGGTGCCGCTTTCACCATTCCTTACGCACTAACAGGTGTTTTCTTAGGTGCTGAGTTCCCATCACTGATTGGTGGTTTGGTTGGCCTTGCGATTGTTGTAACAGCAGCGAAACGTGGCTTCCTAGTACCAAAATCAAAATGGGATTTTGAGAGCGAAGATAAGTGGCCAGCAGAATGGTTAGGTTCTTTGAAAATCGATCTAGACGACAATAGTAACCAAAGCCATAAGAAAATGAGCATGGCGATGGCATGGGCACCTTACGTGCTGCTCGCTGTCACTCTAGTTGCTAGCCGTGTGAGCCCTGAGTTCAAAGGCCTGCTTAAGAGCGTTAGCTTATCGTTCAGCAACATCCTTGGTGAGACAGGCGTAAGCACTGCGATTCAACCTTTGTATCTACCTGGCGGCATCTTGGTCTTCGTCGCGCTAGTTGCGGTTCTAATGCAATCTCGCAGCGCTGCTCCACTGGCTAAAGCTTTTGGTGAATCGAGTAAGACACTGATTGGTGCTGGCTTTGTGTTGGTGTTCACCATCCCGATGGTACGTATCTTCATTAACTCAGGTGTGAACGGTTCTGATTTAGCGAGTATGCCAGTAACAACTGCTAACTTTGCAGCTGACCTAGTCGGCGGCGCATTCCCAGCGTTAAGTGCAACGATTGGTGCGTTAGGTGCCTTCATTGCAGGCTCTAACACAGTTTCAAACATGATGTTCAGCCAATTCCAATTCGAAGTAGCACAAACTCTGTCCATTTCTAGTGCGGTGGTTGTCGCTCTACAAGCGGTGGGCGCTGCAGCAGGTAACATGATTGCGATTCACAACGTGGTCGCCGCATCGGCAACCGTAGGCTTACTAGGACGTGAAGGTGCAACGTTACGTAAAACGATTATCCCAACGTTCTACTACTTGGTGATGACAGGAATCATCGGCCTAGTGGTTGTCTACGGTTTCAAAATGACAGACGCACTTATGTAAATCCATAAGTCGTTACAAAAGCACTTGGCGTTAATACTCAATTCCCCGACTGCAACACCGTCTAATAAGACAGTTGATGAGTTTCGGAATGGATACTAAAACACATCAACACCCCCGAGTATTAACGCCATTTTATTAAGAAAACAAGCAGCCCAAGCCAAGCTCTCATAGAAGGGCAACATCCCAAGAATTTAGGACTGAAATTATGATCATATCCGCATCGACTGATTACCGCGCCGCAGCAAAAGCAAAATTACCACCGTTTCTTTTCCACTACATTGACGGCGGTTCTTACGGAGAACATACCCTACGCCGCAACACGGCCGATCTTGCAGAGATCGCACTCAAGCAGCGTGTACTTAATGACATGTCGGACCTAAATTTGGAAACCGAATTGTTTGGCGAAAAGCTAGCGATGCCGATTGCATTAGCTCCTGTTGGTTTAACAGGTATGTACGCACGACGTGGTGAAGTACAAGCAGCAAAAGCCGCCGACAACAAAGGCATCCCTTTTACGATGTCGACCGTATCGGTATGCCCGATCGAAGAAGTCGCGCCTAAGATTGAGCGCCCAATGTGGTTCCAACTTTACGTGCTAAAAGACCGTGGCTTCATGAAGAACGTATTGGAACGTGCCAAAGCGGCAGGCGTAACAACGCTGGTATTTACGGTAGACATGCCAGTACCTGGCGCTCGCTACCGTGACATGCACTCAGGAATGAGCGGTCCAAATGCAGCAATACGCCGCGTATTTCAATCTATGCGTCATCCTAGTTGGGCAGTTGATGTAGGTTTACTAGGTAAACCGCACGACCTTGGCAATATCTCTACTTACCGAGGTTCTCCAACCAAACTGGAAGACTACATCGGTTGGTTGGGTGACAACTTCGACCCGTCGATTTCATGGAAAGACCTAGAGTGGATCCGTGATTTCTGGGATGGCCCAATGGTCATCAAAGGCATTCTTGATGAAGAAGATGCAAAAGACGCCGTGAGATTTGGCGCAGACGGTATCGTAGTTTCAAACCACGGTGGTCGTCAGCTAGATGGCGTTCTATCAAGTGCTAAAGCGTTACCTGCAATTGCAGACGCAGTAAAAGGCGACACCAAGATTCTGGTCGACTCTGGCATTCGTACTGGCTTAGATGTGGTTCGTATGATGGCGATGGGCGCAGACTGTACCCTACTTGGCCGTTCATTCGTCTACGCGTTAGCGGCACAAGGACAAGCAGGCGTTGAGAACCTACTTGATCTGTACGACAAAGAGATGCGCGTAGCCATGACACTGACGGGCGCAAAGACAATCAAAGACTTAACTCGTGAATCTTTGGTAGGGCTAGATTAAGCCGCCACGATTCTGATTTAGATTCAGATTCAAACTAATGCTTTGGTCTACTTAGACTGAAGTTCAATCGGTGTCACAGCAATTCCACTGCCGTTGTGACACCGTTTAAGCACTGGAAAATAAAATAAAAACGAGGGCGTGTTGATCTTTCGAGCTGATTTTTGCAGCGAGTTGCTGGGTATTTATACAAGACAGAGGCGTCGATGTGTAGCTAGCCTACATGAGAAGCCGATAACGTAGTAGAAATGGCCAGCAAACGCTGCCCGAAGGGTTCGACTAAAAGCGTTTTACTCTTTGTTGAGGGAAATTTGCTTAGAATGACTAGGCTACTTCCCCCTCGCCGCGATTAAAACGCTTTTATCTCGAACAAAATTTAACCACGAAAGGTCAACACGCCCTGATCAGTGCCAAATAAGAAGCACAAGGAAGCAAAGATGGAGACAACCACATCTAATGAGCGAGTAATAGACGCACAAGCTTATCAGCAGCTTGAAGCGATACTGGCTCAAAAAATAGAAACGGAACGCATTGTCACTCAAGAGGCAAAGCGCTTGGCTTACGGCACCGATGCGAGTTTTTATCGCTTGGTGCCGAAAATGGTTCTAAGGCTGAAAAGCTTAGACGAAGTCATATTCACCATTCAAAGCTGTCGCGAGCTGGGCATTCATTTTACCTTTCGCGCCGCGGGTACCAGCCTTTCAGGACAAGCGGTTTCAGACTCGGTACTCATCACTCTCACCGACGACTGGCGCGGCCACGAGATCGTCGATAACGGCAATCAAATCATTCTTCAACCGGGTGTGATTGGTGCCGATGCCAACAAATACCTCGCCCCTTTCCAACGTAAAATCGGCCCTGATCCAGCTTCAATCAATACTTGTAAAATCGGTGGTATTGCCGCGAACAATGCTAGTGGCATGTGTTGTGGTACTGCTCAAAACTCGTATCGCACCGTCGAGAGCATGAAGATCGTATTGAGTGATGGTTCCCTACTTGATACAGCGGATAACGCCAGCGTTGAGGCTTTCAAGCAATCACACAAAGCGCTGTTTGAAGGCATTGTTGATTTACACAGACAGACTAGCTCAAATCAAGAACTGGCAGACAGAATCCGCCATAAGTACCGCCTGAAAAATACCACTGGCTACGCGCTTAATGCATTGGTCGATTACCACGACCCAATTGAGATCATCAAACACCTGATGATTGGCTCAGAAGGTACGCTAGGCTTCATCGCAGAGATCACCTACAACACGGTTATCGAACACCCAAACAAAGCTTCAGCTCTGTTGGTGTTTGCCGATATCGAACAAGCAAGTAAAGCCGTTACTACGCTATCAAAAACACCGGTTGCTGCGGTTGAATTGATGGATGGCAGAGCACTGCGTTCAGTGGCTGATAAACCGGGTATGCCCGCCTTTATGCCTAGCTTGGACTTGGAATCTGCGGCTATTTTGGTTGAATCACACGCTAGCTCCCAGCAGGACTTAGATTTACAATGTAAATCAATTTTGGACGCATTGACTGAATACACGATTGTTGAATCGGTGCCTTTCACTTCCGATCCAAAGACAGTCGCGACTCTGTGGGGCATTCGTAAAGGTATGTTCCCTGCGGTTGGTGCGGTTCGTGAAGTCGGTACGACCGTTATCATTGAAGACGTGGCGTTCCCTGTCGAAAACCTTGCTAATGGTATTCGAGAGCTGCAAGAGCTGTTCGATAAATACGACTACAGCGAAGCGATTATTTTTGGTCACGCCCTCGAAGGCAACCTGCACTTTGTATTTACTCAAGGCTTCGACAGCCAAACAGAAATCGATCGCTATGGCGGTTTCATGGATGACGTTGCCGAACTGGTCGCAGTCAAATACCAAGGCTCATTGAAAGCGGAGCACGGTACTGGCCGCAACATGGCGCCTTATGTAGAGCTAGAATGGGGTAAAGATGGCTACGCCTTGATGCAACAGATCAAAGCGCTGTTTGACCCAGAAAGACTGCTCAACCCCGGCGTTATTATTAACGACAATCCAAATTCACACATCACCAATTTGAAGCCAATGCCTGCTGCCGATGACCTTGTCGACCGCTGCATTGAGTGTGGATTTTGTGAGCCTGTTTGTCCATCTCGCACTTTAACCCTATCGCCACGTCAACGCATTGTTCTCTACCGAGAACTGCAACGCCGCCGAGCTGCGGGTGAAGAAATAGAAGCAAGCGAACTAGAGAAAACCTTCGAATACCAAGGCATCGATACCTGCGCTGCAACTGGCCTGTGTGCCGAGCGTTGCCCTGTTGGCATCAACACCGGTGATTTGATTAAGAAGCTCCGTATTGCCAAGTACGAGAAATTTACGCCAATCGCTAAGTGGACAGCGGATCATTTCTCGACCACCACTAAGCTGACCAAGGCTGGCCTCAAAACCAATCAAGTGGCGAGCAAAGTATTAGGCGCAAATACCGTCGGCAAGCTAACCAATGGCTTGCGATCTATCACCAAAGGCGCGACGCCGGTTTGGATGCCTGAGATGCCACAATCCAATAGCCACTCGCTAGTCTCATCACCAGTGACAGCAGAATCCTCAAGCAATCACAAGAAGGTGGTTTACCTCCCTTCGTGTGCGAGTCGAACCATGGGTCAACAAAGCGATGCGGGCGATCAACGTCCTCTAACGGAAGTGACCATGTCTTTGCTTAACAAAGCCGGATTTGAGGTTATTCTTCCGAAGAAGCTAGATGACCAATGTTGTGGCATGCCTTACGACAGCAAAGGAATGACCGATTTAGCCCAATCTAAAGCGCAACAGCTCGAAGAAGTGTTGTGGCAAGCCAGTCGTCAGGGTGAATACCCAGTCTTAATGGATACTAGCCCATGTGCTAAACGCAGTATTGAACAGTTCACCAAACCGTTAGATGTATTAGAGCCAACAGGATTTGTGAATCAATACCTGCTTGAACACCTGACGCTTGAGCCGCTACAAGAGACCGTGATGTTGCATGTGACTTGTAGCTCTCGTCGAATGGGTTTGGAAGGCGCGATGTTGAGCCTTGCTAAAGCGTGTACCGAAGAGGTCATCGTTCCTGAACATATTCAGTGTTGTGGTTGGGCGGGTGATAAAGGTTTTACTACGCCAGAACTGAACGAGGCTGCGGTACACCCACTAAAAGAACAAGTACCGAGCAACTGTACTCGTGGCTTCAGCAACAGCCGAACCTGTGAGATCGGTTTGTCACATCACAGTGGTATTCCGTATCAATCAATCTTGTACTTGGTGGACGAAGTGGCGCAGTAGCATCATTCACGATGCAAAAGGTATTAGCTTAAACCTAAAACGAAAAATGGCAGCCCAATCAGGCTGCCATTTCTTTATTCGATTTAAAACGTATTACCGAGCTAGATATTGCTGAGCTAACGGCTACTGAGCTAGGCGCATCAACTCTTCTGGTGAGTAGTGTTCTGCTTCTGCACCTTTGGCGATTAAGTCGACCACTTTAAATTCGCTCATGTCACCAAACTCTTTAGTTAAGTAGTCACGAAACGCTTTCTCGTTCGGCCATTTACCTCGCACGATATAGCCCTCTTCTTTGTCAAAATCTTCCGTTTCAAAGAAGGAAAAATCGGTCATACCAATATTGTGGCAATACAAAACAAGATACATAATTATTCCTCAAAAACGGGGTTACTAATAAAAACTCACAGGGAGGTAGAAATCAAGCTCAAACACTTCATCACTATTAAGAAAATGGTTCCGATGATAATGCACATACGCAGGAGTCGAACGCTGTTTGAAACCAGAAGCCGGTAACCATTTTTCCAATACCATACTGATCTGTGGTAGCAGCTCACCATAACGACCATTAAGTCGAAATACGGCATGCAAACCGCCTGGAATCACCATTTGGTTCACCACACTTCGATACTTAATCGGCTCATCAATCGCGATACAAGCTACATAGCGACACTGATCCATTTCAACCCAAGCAGGGTTTGAGTGATGCAAACCGAACTGACTCGAAAAATCACGCTGTTCCGAGTTCGCCCACGCTTTCAATATCAACCACGCGTTGCGAATAGAGCGGTTATAACCAGTATGTCGAACATAAGCTGCCATTCGGTCTGATACTTCAACAATTTTAGGTTCCGGCAACTCCCGCTGCGACACATTCAAATAACCCGCAGCCACTTCAGGATCTTTCAGATAAGGTTTTTCTGCAATCTGTAAATCATGCTTACGCCATTCTCCGGGCGACATATTAAAAGTCGCTTTAAATGCTCGGCTAAACGAAGACACAGAGCTAAAGCCACATTTATGGGCGATCTCAACCACAGACGAGCTGGTATCGAACATTAATTGATTGGCCGCGTACTCCATTCGAGTGCGTCTAATGTATTGATGCAACGACTCCCCAACCACACTTTTGAACGTGCGATGAAAGTGTTGCTCTGAATACGCAGCAATCTCAGAGAGCGCTTTTGCCGACAAAGGCTGACTGATGTCTTGGTGAATATGGAACAAAACATCATTGATTCGGGATATGTGTTGTCGTGACATCGTTCAAATAGCATAAATGGACGTGTTTAAGAGCATAAACGGACACGTCAGTTTTTACAATTGCCGTGTAATATCAAGCGATAGAATAAAAACGATAAACGACGAGACACAACACATGGAAATCGCACAGTCATTACAACAGATTCAATCTTCATACATTCGAGAGATCCTCGCAGCCGCAAGCGATCCTAATGTTATTTCGTTGGCCGGTGGTTTACCCGATGCGAAAACATTCCCTATCGATTTAATGAAGCCTACGCTAGAAAACCTAGCGAACATGCCTGAAGTTTTCCAATACGGCTCGACCGCCGGTTATGGCCCGTTGCTTGATCACCTAACACAAAGCTACCAATTGCCAGAATCTCACACGGCAATGATCTGTACTGGCTCTCAGCAAGGTTTGGATTTGATTGCACGTGCTTATGTTGATCCGGGTGATGTGGTTGTGATGGAAGCGCCAAGTTACCTAGGTGCGATGCAGGTTTTTGGCTTAGTTCAAGCAAACATTGCGACTGTGTCTCAAACAGAATTTGGCCCGAACCTGGATGAGCTGGAAACGTGCTTTGCACAGCAAGCGCCAAAAATGTTCTATGCCGTGCCTGATTTCCACAACCCAACTGGTGTGTGCTGGGCAACAGAAACTCGTCAAAAAGTGGCTGAACTGTGTATCAAATACAACGTGGCCTTCATTGAAGATGCGCCATACCGTGAGCTACGTTTCACAGGTACAGAACTGCCGTTGGTTTCTTCGTTCTGCCCTGACAACTCTATCGTTCTTCGTTCATTCTCTAAGATTGCATCGCCAGGTCTACGTATTGGCGCGGTAACAGGCAAACGCAGCTACCTTGAGCCACTGATCAAAGTGAAGCAAGGCGCAGACTTACACTCAAGTGTACCAATGCAAGCACTGCTGGTTGGTCTTCTAAAACATGAAGACTTTGGCGTGCATATGGAAAACATTCGCACCCTGTACAAGTCTCGTTATGAAGTGCTGTTTTCAGAGCTAGAAAAACAATTGCCTGCAGATTGCGTGTTAAAAGCCGTAGATGGCGGGATGTTTATTTGGGTAGAAATCCCAGAGTGCGATACCTTCGAATTAGCTAAGACTTTGCTATCGAATGGCGTCGCGGTAGTACCAAGCCCAGTATTCTATCCAAAGGCCGATGAAGCAAAAGCCGCACTGCGCTTAAACTTCACTAACGCCAACCCAGAAGAATTAACAGAAGCGGTGAAACGCTTAGCGGAAGTACTGAACCAAGCGTAATCGCTGATTAAGTCAGACAGATTCAATACCAAGGCCCTGATGTATTTTTACAGCAGGGCCTTTTTGGTTTGGGAATACGTGTTGTAATTCGAACCAGATAAAACGGTTTCATTGCATTTCTTAGTCCAAAAACCACACTGATAACAATGCTAAATAGCCCTACTTTTGGTTGGTTTTTGTCCTTCCTTGGCTTGGTTATACTGCGGCGGATTTTAATAAGCCAATATGGGCAAACCTGAGTAAATCAAACTCAGTATGTATCATAAAAGGCAACCGCTCTGGATTTACGTTCCAGCTCGCAGAAAGGAAAAACCATGTCTCAATATGTTGTATGTGCTCTATATAAATTCGTAGCACTTGATGATTACCAAGAAGTTCGCCAACCACTCACTGACGTGTTAGAAGCTAACCAAATCCGCGGTACTTTGTTACTTGCGAGTGAAGGTATCAACGGTACTGTTGCAGGTAAGCGCGAATCTATCGACGCCCTTCTTCAATGGTTCAAACAAGATTCTCGTTTGGCTGATGTTGTTTACAAAGAGTCGTTCAACGAAGAACAACCATTCAACCGCACCAAGGTTAAGCTTAAGAAAGAGATCGTAACCATGGGTGTTGAGGGCATCGACCCACGCCATGTTGTCGGCACTTACGTGAAACCAAACGAATGGAACGCATTGATCTCTGATCCTGATGTAATTCTGGTTGATACTCGTAACGACTACGAAGTGGACATCGGCACATTCAAAAATGCTGTAAACCCAAACACAGAAACCTTCCGTGAATTCCCTCAGTACGTTGAAGAAAATCTTGATCCTAAGAAGCACAAGAAAGTCGCGATGTTCTGTACCGGCGGTATTCGTTGCGAAAAATCAACAGCCTACATGAAAGAGCAAGGCTTTGATGAGGTTTACCACCTTGAAGGCGGCATTCTTAAGTACCTAGAAGAAGTACCAGAAGAAGAGAGCATGTGGGAAGGTGACTGCTACGTATTTGACGGTCGTGTTGCAGTTAACCACCAGCTAGAGAAGAGCGGCTACGATGTGTGTAACGCTTGTCGTCTGCCAATCACAGACGAAGACAAAGCGTCTGAGCACTTCGAGAAAGGCGTAAGCTGCCCTAAGTGTATTGATAAACACAGCGACGAGCAGAAAGCTCGTTTCCGTGAACGTGAAAAGCAAGTTCAACTGTCGAATGCTCGTGGCGAAACCCACGTAGGTGGCGAAGCCGCTCACCTTATCGAGCAACGTAAGAAAGAAAAGCTAGCACACAAAGAGCAGCAACGCTCTGGTAAGAAAGCGAAGTAGTTTTTAATATTACTAAAATAACAAAGGGCATCAGCGAATCCACAATGGAACGCCAATGCCCTTTTTTGATCCTGCTCTCGCTTTGTGTCTAAGAACACATTTATCTTCAAAAATAGGCTCTATACTGAAGATAATTCGACTAGAGAGGAAGTGCCAATGCTCAATGAAAACCATGCCTTTATCTTAGATTTCCCAGATCTTAAATTAGACATTGTTCAGCTCAACCACGACGACGAAAAATTCAAAGCAGACATGCAGAAATACCACCAACTCGACTACGACATCCGTCAGCTAGAAATCTCTGGCAGCCCTATCGATGACGACAGCATGCACAACCTCAAAGTTGAACGCATGGCGCTAAAAGACTCGCTACACAAACAGCTCACGCGCCACCACGCGCTTAAGATCGTATAGAAAAATCAATCCAAGACTTTATTCTAAGCCATGCACCACGCATGGCTTTTTGGTTTCATCACATCGCAAATCTAAGCTAATTCGGCTTCTTCAATTATGTTACTGTTTGCTTATTCAAAAGCGTTTAATAAGGAAGCTGAATGACAATAGAAGAAGAGAATATACAATTCCAGCTCGTTTCAAATTCTGAATTCGAAGAACTGTTTGCGTGTGTTAAACAAGGTCTTTTCATACACGTAGATAACGTTTTCGGATGGGACGACGACTTCCAACGTCAACGCCTAATCAATGATTATCATCCCTCTTGGTTTCATTGGATATATAGCGAAAATGAGAAAGTAGGACTAGTCTGCTTTAAGCCTTATGACAACGCATACCATGTTCACCTTCTGATCATTTCCCCTCAATACCAAGGTCGTTCGCTTGGCAAGCAAGTCATGGCTCTCATACATAAGAGAGCTATGGAAGAGCAACGAAGCCAAGTCACTCTGTCGAGCTTTAGAAGTAACACTCGCGCCATTAGTTTTTATCAGGCGCTTGGCTACCAAATTGTTGATGATAGTGATACTAATTTCGTGGGGATGACTCTCTATTTAAACTAGAAGCGACTTCGCTAATTAAACGCTCTCGCCACTCGCCCTTTGCTGCTCAATTCGTAATGGCCAATATAAGCTGGGATAAATACCGATTGCCCTTTGGTGAGGGTTAAGTGCTCGCCTTTCTGACTCATTAGCACTAGATCATCATCTATTGCCATTAAAATTTCAGCGCCACTTGTGATAACTTCTTCTTGATGAGGACGATGAAAGATATTGAAATTGAAGTCACTGACCGGGATATCATAACAATCACATTTACCCAGTTTTGATGGCTCTAACAACAAGCCTTCGAACGGAATTGGCGTGAATTTTGTGCAGGCGACTAACTCAGCGACATCAATGTGTTTTGGCGTTAAACCTGCTCGTAGCACGTTGTCTGAATTTGCCATAATCTCAAGCCCGGTACCTTTAATGTAAGCGTGCGGAGTGTTCGCATTCAAATACATCGCTTCACTCGGCTCCAATGTGATCAAGTTAAGCAGCAGAACACAAAACAAACCGATATCGTTCGGGTACTGATGGCTAAGCTCAGTAACCAAAGCAAATTCAGCTTGGTCTTGATGAGACTCTGCGTAAGTCAGAAGTTGATCTAATGCTTGATGTTTACGTTGGTCATCTAGCGTTAACAGATCGCGGAAAAAAGCTTCTAAGCCTAGAGAGTCAAGATTGTTACCAAACTCTTCAACCAAACCAGCCAGCTCGCTCGAATCCAACTTTCTGAACAGACCTAATATTTCATCGAATTCTCGAAAGCCATTCATCGCTTGATATTCAGTGATCGCGTAAACCAATTCAGGTTTATGGTTAGAGTCTTTGTAATTACGATGCCCTGCAGTCAGAGGGATTCCTGCTTGCTCCTCTCTCGTAAAGCCTAACTCGGCTTGGTGCTTGTTTGGGTGGACCTGGACCGATAGCGCTTTTTCCGCTGCCAAGATCTTAAACAAGAACGGCAGTTCACCGAACTCCTGCGCAATATCAGTAGATAAATAAGCGGGTTTATTCTTGTTAATCAGCTCAGAGAGAGGCACCAAATGTTGGTCAAGCTTAACCATTGAGCAACCTTTTGGATGCGCTCCCATCCAAACTTCCGCTTGCGGCTCTTGTGACTCATTCTTAAAGCCAAACAGTTCACGTATCGAAGAAATACTCCCCCATGCATAATTTTGGATGGTGTTTTCCATTGGGAAAAATGAGTGTTCTGAGAAGTGGCTGAGTGACATGGCGTTTTCCGTAGTGAGCCCTTTGAACACAATTCAGAGAGCTGATTTCTAATAACGTAAATAATTAGAAAGACTACAGAGAGCAGCTAGAACCCACATGAGATGAGGTCTTAGACGCAATAGGAAAAATTCTTAGAAACAGGTGAGAACCATGAAAAGCGTGAAAAGAGTCACATTTGAATGCTACGTATAAAAAACGCTGAAGATAGGGTAGCTGCATAATAACCAGAGGACCATTAGCAGCTATCTTATTTACGAAGAAATCCCTTAAAAGCCAGAGCGAACCTCTGCACTTTTCTGAGGCGATTGAGCTTGTAGGAAAGGCAGTAGCAGCAAGCCAATAACGGCCGCACAAGTCGAGATGGTAATGAAGAACCCACTCCAGCCATAAGTTTCTAAAACGAGCGCTAATGGGTAGCCAGAAAGTGCTGCACCCATATAGGCAAATAAGCCAACAAAGCCTGTCGCAGCTCCTGCGGAGTCTTTATGTGAGCATTCCGCGGCAGCCATACCTATTAGCATTTGAGGGCCAAACACAAAAAAGCCTACACAAAACAGCCCAGCCGCTTGAAACACAAAGTTGGTTAGAGGCATAAGCCATAAAGCGGATACCGAGAGGAAGATACCAATCGCGAATAGGATATTCATGGGACCACGGTTACCACCAAACAGCCTATCCGATCCCCATCCAGCAACAAGTGAACCAACGAAACCGCCAATCTCAAACAGAGACAACGCAGCGTTGGCGTTTATCAAACTATAATCGTGCTCTTCGGTGAGATATAAATTGCCCCAGTCGTTAACTGCCGTTCTTACGATGTAAACCAACACATAGCTAAAGGCAAGCAGCCAAATGTACTTATTGCTGAACACATAGGTTTTCAGGATCTCTCGATAGCTTAACCCTTGCCCATGGCTCTCTTGCGCCAATTCTAGATGGTCATTGCGCCACTTCCCTACCGTCGGAAGCCCCATGGTCGTGGGCTTATCACGTAAGCGCCAACAGACAATAAGACCAATAAAAACACCAATCACACCCGGCCATATAAACCCAGATCGCCAACTGTATTGGAGAGTTAGATAGCCGACGAGAATAGGAATCAATGCCCCACCAACGTTGTGTGCTGTATTCCATATAGCCCAGCGAAAGCCTCTTTCGGAGCGAGAATACCAGGTCGTCAATAACTTGGAACACGATGGCCAGCCCCAACCTTGGAACCATGCATTAAGCACCCAAAGCGATATAAAAGCCGCCAACGAACTAGAAAAACCAAACGCGATATTGATCAAGCCTGTCGCGATTAGGCCGAGCCCCATGAAGTAACGCGGGTTCGACCGATCCGATATCGTGCCTGAAATAAACTTAGATAAGCCGTAAGAAAGATAGAAGAGCGTGCCAATCAAGCCGATATCGCCTTTGTCTAAACCAAGATCGGTGATCATGGCTGGCGCGGCATAATTAAAGGTTTTACGAGTGAAGTAAAAACCTGCATAGCCGACATACATTCCTATCATGATGTGGAGACGCCAATAACGATAACGCTGATTGACCTCATCATCGCCTAGAGTATGACTTTTTGACGTTGTTGAGCGCAGAAATCCAAACATATTCATTCTCACACTTTAGGTAATGTAACGCTGATATTAGTACCCGAAGAAGAGTCATTAGCGTTGATTGTCATCTTGCCACCGAGCGCCTGAACACGCTCTTGCATACCACGAACACCCATTCCTTTGAGAAGATCCTGCGCTGTAAAACCAACACCATTGTCTGTAATTCGAAGATAAGCTTGATCGTCTAGAATCAGTTCTATTCTAATTTCACTTGCTTCAGCATATTTGTGGGCATTGTTTAAAGACTCTTGGCACAGTCGGAAGAGAGTAACCTTGAGCGTGTCACTCAAACATGAGTAGTCACCGTGCCAATTTAACTGGATATCAACACCGTGATCCGAGAACTCCATTTCACGTATGAGCTGTTCAACGGAGTCCTTCAGGTCAAGGTCGTCCAACATTTTTGGTCTTAGCTTCGTTAGCAAACGCTTGGTGGTGTCATAAACATTCAACGATAATGATTCAATCGTACCAGCACAGCGAACGCTCATTTCAGCTGCATCGACACGTTTGATAATGCTCGCTTGAGTCCGAATTGCCGTGATGTTCTGGCCTATCTCATCATGTAACTCACGGGCAATATCACGACGAACCGATTCTTCAGCAGTGACTAACTGACGGGAAAGGTTTTGATTCCTAAAGAGCTCACTGCGTAATTTCGAGTTGAGATCTTTTTGTTTTTGAACAGCTAAACCAAGCAAAATACCTGTGATGGTCTGAGCGGAAAGAGACAAGAGTAAATCAGTAATTTCGAGTTTGGACGTGCCACTGTGGGCTGCAATCAACGCGACGCTATTTAGAAGGGTAGCGAGCAAAGCGCCTTGCCATCCATAACGAACGGCGAGCAAGATAATAGGGATAGCCATACAGAACGGGGCGAAGCGCCTTAGCTCATCTGGCAAACTGGTTTGTATCAAAATACTGACGACCAACAAGAGGCTGTATAAAGCGATGTGACGGATTTTGAACTCAATGACATTGTTGATTAAGTAAGAGCTCAGTGGCGCCCACTTGTTTTGGAATAGGTAGTTCCAGACTAGATAGCACATCGGCACCAACATCAAACCACCTGTGATACTCACCAACCACACCATGTAAACAGCTGGGACATGAGAACCCACAACGGCAACATTAATAAATGCTGTGACCATGATTAAGCTTGCCATCACTAACAAGTGACGATTCAGGTCACCAGAATAATAACGTTTGGCAATTAGAGTGGCTGGAATACTTAGTCCACTGGCGATTAGTATCGTCAGCCATTGGGGTTCATCCAGTAATAGAGCCAAAGCGATCGCGAGCCCCCACTCTGCAACGTAAATGGCAGGCCAATATTGTGTACGAGTGTGCAGCGTCATTCCCAATCGAAGCGAGAATGGGAAAAGCAGAATGGCTAACTCAGGGTCATTAATGAAATAGAAGGCAATAACCCATAAACAGAACCATGCACAGCCAGCCATAAAAACCCCGCATAAGGAGGTGGCTAGATAAGAACGCATTAGTACTGGTCTTGAGTGAACAATTTAGCTAACTCAACGTTGTTCTTAACATTGAGTTTGTCCATGGCATTGGCACGGTGCACATGTACTGTTTTATGGCTAACCTCTAACTCGACGGCAATAGATTTCACGTCGAGCCCTGTCGCCAATAACTGGCACACTTCGCTTTCTCTGCGGGTGAGCTGATTTAACGAGGCTTTATTCTTCATTGGTGTCGCAAGTTTTATGGCGATATCTGGCGTAAGGTAGCAGCCACCATTTGCGCTCGTGTGTACGGCCTGAATTAACTCATCAGGGCTACAGCGTTTACTGAGATAACCTTTAGCTCCTAACTCTAATGACTTTTCAACCATTGCCGGAGAGTCATGTACGCTCAACATAATGCTAGCAATGCCAGATGGAATCTCTTCCAATAAGCTCAGGCCACTTTCATCTTGCATTGAAATATCCAAGATAACGACATCAGGGTGACAACTTGGCAGCCCGAGGCGCGCTTCTGCCGCAGAGTTAAACTCCCCCACGACCGTTATATCAGTTTCAAGACTGAGTAATTGAGCGAAGCCAGATCGAACAATGACGTGGTCATCAACAAGCGCAACATTAATCATGATATTAACCAAAATTAAGAGTAAGAAAGAAAAATAGCCCCAACAGGAGCTATCTAAAATTAAGTTTATTGGTAGAGATGATACTGAATCGAACTAACAATTGGTATGATCTCACGTGCTTTAAACCAATAAAGCACGTGAAACTGTCTATCCGAAACTCTCTTTGCGACAACAAATGCGCGAGAGAAAATACACAATAACAGGCTCACCAGACTCGCTATGCGTTTTGAGCCGCTAGGTGCATCTTCTTCGCGTGACGAATCTTCTTCTCTTCCGCAATAGCAACGAACAACAGTAAAACAATACAAATGGCAGCAGAAGTATCGAGTGCTGCAAATGTACCTTTCCAACCTGTTAAGCCGAAAATAGGCGTTCCGTCTGCAATCATGCCTAAGCCAAGTTTGGCAAAACTGTCACCAATTAGGTAAGCAAATGTGCCTTTCACGCCATCAGCCACACTGATTGCTTTCTTAGGAACAAAACCTACCGCAGCAACACCAATCAACAGCTGAGGACCGAATACTAGGAAGCCAAGTACGAATAGTGATGCTAGGTACATGAACTCGCTCGTTGCATGCTGATAAAACTCTAGAGATACAATAATCAGTCCAAGCGATACACAAGCAACTAAAGCACGACGTCCGTTAGCAAGGTCTGATAAATAACCCCACATTAATGTACCGACCAGAGCGCCAACTTCAAACAGAGTAAAGCCTGAAATAGCCGTTTCTTTTGATAGACCTAACTCTTGATACGCATAAACGGTAGACCATTGATCGATACCAATACGAACAATGTACAAAAAGATATTCGCGAAGCAGAGTAACCAGATCACTTTATTTTTAAGGATATATTCAACAAAGATCTCTTTCTTAGTCATTTGATTTTCTTCAGCAATAGTATCTTCTTCGCTGATTTCTTCGTCAAACAACTCTTCAACTGTACCTAAACCGTATGCTTCTGGAGAGTCGTTACCAAAACGCATCCCAATAAAACCAACCACAATCGCGATGATAGATGGGAACACGAACATACCAATTACGTTGCCATCAAAAAAGTAGTTAGCGCCAAACAGCGCTACACCAGCAGCACCTGCACCACCTACGTTGTGTGACATGTTCCAAAGACCTAAATACGATCCACGCTTATTACGAGGCGTCCATTTAGTAATAGTCGAATAACTTGAAGGACCACCGGTACTTTGAAAGAAACCACTCAATGCGTAGAAGGCAACCATCATGAATAAGCTAGCGCTGCCGCCACCCAAGCTGAAACTAAAGCCCAACATGGCAAGGCCAGATAGGATAAGCATGAATGGCAGGAACTGCTTGGTATTTTTGCCATCCGCGTAGTAGGAAACAACCGTTTTACCAATACCATAAGTAATTGAAAAACCAAGACCAATAAGACCTAGATCGGTCATTGATAATCCATAAGTAGAAATCATGTCGTTTTGCGCGACATTGAAGTTCTTACGGATTAAATACATGGTCAAATAGCCAATGAATACGACTAGGTACGATTGTAGGAATGGTTTAAACCACATTTTTCTTCTAGTTTCGACCGGAAGATCCAGCGTCGGTTTTCTAACCTGATCTAGGAACTTTAACATTGTGAACTCTCTTATTATTGATGAGGTCTGCACGGAACATTACTGACCATGCACTCTTTGCAATTCGATGATGAAATAATAAGGAGTCTAAAAAGCGACCGCATGAGAGAGGGTCTTAGAATAACTAGGAAAAATTCTTAGTTCAGAATTGGGAGTCAAGAAAGCGTGAACAGCATCACTTTATTTAAAATGTGTTATGTCGTGAAGAGGTATTGGAAAGGTGTCGTTAGTTAAGGTATTTAATAGGTGCCCCAAGCAAACTAAACATCGATTGTATTGAACAGTTGATTGAAGTCTAAAGTGGCTAATAAAAAGCCACATTAGATTCGCTTTACGGTATCGTAACCTAAACGATAAATAATAGAGTTTAATTATTCTTAGACACATCCAAATTATTCAGCAACGACGGAAAGCCCCAACCGTTCTCGCCTTCGACCACCGATTCTCCGGTTAAGTATTCAAACAGCGTTGGCGCTAAAGATCCGTTAGCTTCAATTTTTAATGGTTGTGAGTTTTCACCAATTGGCGCTCCCCAGAATCCGATGAAGGCATCTTTCTCTAAGTAATCCTCTCCAGCGTGACGCCCTGGTACCTTGGTGTTGTAGCCAATTCCCGCTTTAGGGAACAAGTTAACCGTGCCAGCCCTATCTTCAAGGTAAATATTGACTAGTTGATTCACTGAATCTGGTCGAGGGGTTGGTTGCGTTAATGAAGTCCATTCAGCACTGCTACACCAGGTTGTCACATCGATCTTAATTGCTCGATTAATACATTTTTCTACCAATTGAGAATACTGTGCAAAGTCGGCTTCACTCGGTGATGCTAGATAAGGGTTAAGCTCTTGAGTATTCAACAAAATCGGCGCTCGGTTGTCTTCCAATGACTCATAGAAAAGCTTGTCACCTTCACGTGTGATCAATTCATCGACCCGTTTTAAATCACGGTTGCCAATCACACGAACAGCACAACGTTGTTGATCACATGTGCTTTCTCTGACGACCATATAATCAAGACTCTCAGGCAAGCGTTGCGCTATCTGATTAATGATATCGATATTCTGACCAGCTGGCGCTGCAATCGGAGACCACTGCGTGAGTTCTTGGTAAACCGGCTGAACCTGCCACCCTTGAGTCGAATTAAAGAAGTCCATCATGAAGTTACCACCAGCAGTAGAAGCAACCACCACATCCAATTCTTTCGAGCTTGGGTAGCTTAGCGCATTGGTAATTTTAGGCCCTTCCCCCTCGTCTGAAGATATCTTCTTAACCACAATGGGATACTCTAGCTGTGCCTGTAAGCCTTCAAATACCTGCTTTTCGGGATTGAGCGCGTAGAACACCGGCGTTAAACCATGATCCCCAGCCATGCCCCATAGCGTTTTATCGTAAACGCCGGCACTGCGGTAGGTCGCTTCAATCTGGCGAATCCAATAGTCCAGTCGGTTGAGCTCTCCAGTCGGCATCAGAATTTCGTCACTAAAAGGACCGGTAAAGTGTGCGAAGTGATCCGGCCATGGGTTATACACCAAGGTGTAATCTGGCATCCCTTTTCCATCTAAGTCGGCAAACTGAGTGATCGACTGTTTAACCTGAGCTCTCTTTGAAAACTTAGTGAAAAAATCAAAGCCAGATATAGACTGATACGCCTCAATATCTTCTATCAAGGCTTGACGCTTTTCTTGCAAAACCACTTCGACTTCTGAACGTTCTTGAAGCTCTTTAACGCAACGTTTCTCACCATAATCACGCAGTGACTCACCCAAACCTAGGTTTACTAGCCCATCGTAAGTGGTGTGAGCATTCCAATCGTATTGGGCGTTGCAGTTCAACGTTTTCAGGTAATCAAGGCGATCAAACATGGTTTGCACCTTGTTGTTTGCCATCAACACATCCAGCTGTAGGGCATCATTACCGAAGAAGTAATACGCTCGGTCGATCTCTCGGTCAACAAAGTGGAAATTAGGGATACCAGTGCCACCTTGCCCCGATACTTTCGCGCCCGTTTTAATGATCGGTAGATTACGTACGCTGATCGTCGGAGTAGAAGAGATACCCACTCGGCTTATATTATTTCGATTCTCTTTATAGAGTGTTTTGAAGAACGGAAGGTAATTCGGATCACGGTAGGTTTGTTCAGACAGAACCTCCATGAATCTCACCTGCTGTTGATGTTCTGGCTCAATGACCTTTTCTAACTGAGGTTTATATTGCGCTCGGTTTTTATGATTTTGGTAAGCCACTGAGATGAAAGGCGTATTCTCATCGACCAAACCTTCGATCAATCCTTGCTGTAAACCATCGACCGTCACTTGGACCGCAAAACGTTTGTGTTGTTGGGAATCTAAGAATTGAATGAGCGCGTCAGGCTGGTCACTGAACGCTTGCTGCATCCAATCATCGAGTGCTGCTGCGCGTTCTTCTTTAAACACAAATTGTCGGTAAGCTTTCAGCAAGTTTAAGCGCACAAAATCAATAAGCGTGATGGTAAGAGCTTGTGCTTTGTTATTCGGCTTATCAGCGTTTTCTGGTTTACCATCTTCTGCAATCGCCAACATTGCAGACTTCATATCGCCGTCATCCATTCCCAATGCCGCTTTACCGATCAAATCAACGATGATCGGTTGAATCTGAGCGATGATCGCTAGATCTTCAGGGCTATTGGTTAAGTAGGTGTAATTCGCAGGGAGCGTGTCCATATCCTGCCAAACACCAATTTCGAATAACGCATCGTAGATAACCACCATGTTGGCAATGAAGTGTTCATCGATACGAATGCCTTCATGATGTCCCGTTGCTTCAGTCGAGGTATCTGGCTCGTGATGCTCAGTGGTTGGCTTATCTCCAACATGATAAAGGCTATGTTCAAAGCCCTTTAGCGCCTGCTTATCATAAACCGTCGACAGGTAAGATTTGAATACATCTTCACTGCCCAAGCCTGAATAGCGGTCGTAATAACTATAGAGAAAATAACCCAAAGGAATTGAGTACGTCGGGTTGGATAACTGAGCAACGACTCTGGCTTTGGTTTTGACATCTAAAGGAAGAGCGAGAATATACGCATCTAATGTAACGCCACCAATAGTGAAAAGTGCTGCATCACGAGTGAGTTTGGCAGAATAACTTAGGCTTGAAAGCACCTGATTTTTCAACACTTCACTGGAGCTAAACACGCCACCAATGACGGGCGTTGTTGATATATCAGCCGCACTCGGAGCTGACGCAAGCGCCAACGATAAGACACTGAATAAACTGGCGTAACTGCGAACGTGAGAATAAGAGCTCATCAAATTTCCTTTAGATCAACACACTTCTATAAATGCGACTTATTGTTTCAGTTTGCATTTATTAGTCAACCTATGAAAACGTTTGTTTTCTGATTCAAAGAGCCCGAAAACTCTTACAATCGCTTACCGCTGCCGTCTTCCCACATTACTTCGCATTCATCTTTGATAGCCGCTTTCAATAGTTCAACTAACGGAAAAGCTCGGCTCCCGATATTGACAGGTACTTCAGCAACCTCTTCTTCATTATCGTTATCAGCATTTTCTTGCTCTACTTGCTTGCTCTGCTCAGAGGCGATCGCAGCACGCAAATTGTTTAACGCTTGAGAAACCTCTGCAGCATCAATTGCACCTGGGATCGTGCCACTATGTCCAAGCATCTTAATAAACTGAAGACCGACTTCACCAAACATCGTGACGCTAGCATGAGCTTTGCAACTAAAGGTAATTAACATTATGAGCCTCTCCTAATTTAGGTATCTATAAACATTAGCTATCTACAAACTATGTTGAGTAACGCTTTGGAAAGCAAGTAAATAATAGCCAACTCAATTCTTGCAACTCGAACTTTAATTGTCCCACTCACGGACATCTCTGCACCGTTAGTGACGCACATCACTGTTTATTGTGAACCACTTATTATTTAAATATGAAACCTTGATAGTAGTCACACTAAAAAGATCACTAACACTCTGCTATCACTTTTATTTAATCTACTATTAACACCAATTATCAAAATCTTTGGCACAAATCACATGAAAAGGCTCGTCGGCAGACACCTAGAAGAAATGGCGGACATACGATCCACTCGCAAGCAAAAAATTGTCCACTCCTTTTCACTGGCTGCCGCTGCGTTATTCACATTCTACACTTGGGCTTACTTCCAAGGTCAGCATTACACGCTGTCAATTTTCGAATTGTGTTTTGCACTTATCGCTATCTCCAATGCATATTACGTGAAAAAAGTCACTGCCGCTGAGTATTCAGAATTGATTCTAAGTGGTGTTCTGCTCGTTCAAGGGGTCATTCTATTCTTGTACAGTCACGCCATTCCGGAGCGGACACTTTGGCTCTACCCGATTCTGGCTGCCGTCATTTTCATAAACGATTTCAGAATTGGCATTATATTCAGCACCTCATTTTGTGTATTTATCAGCACCTTAATTACAGCCATACCTAGCAGCTTTTCTTTACCTTTTAGCAGCTCACACCGGTTTATTCTTAGCTTATTTACAATGAGCTTGGTATGTCACACATCAGCTTATTACTACACAAAAGCCGTCAGCTATATTCAACGTCTATACAAAGAAGGGATTGAAGATCTGGCCTATAGAGATCAGCTAACGGGCTTGGCAAACCGTTGGAGTTTTGAACGCTGGGCAACAGAAAAGCTTGCAACAGTAGACAGTGATAGCTCTCTTACTGCCTTAGTGTTTTTAGACATAGATGACTTTAAAGGCATTAACGATAGCTACGGGCACGACGTCGGAGACAGTGTCCTGCAGCATTTTGCGAACCGTTTAAGCAACAACATCCGAACCAGAGATAGGGTAAGCCATGAATACGATTATTCGATTGCGCGCTTTGCTGGAGATGAGTTTGTTTTGATGCTCTATGATGTGCCAACTCGTAAAGATCTAGACGGTATTTTGGATCGGATTTGTGGGCTATTCGAAAGTGGTTGCCAGACAAACGAGAGAATCAAGGAATTGACACTCAGCGTTGGGGTTTCGTTGTACCCGCAAGATGCTAAAGAATTACATGAGCTGACGAGATGTGCTGATAAAGCAATGTATGTTGCCAAACATTCAGGAAAAAACCGATATGCTTATTATCACGACAATCCCGTATCAACCTTGGTAGAAGAACTACCGACGAATCTAGCCTTCTCAAAATCGGAATCATCTGAGCTTGAAGGTTGTCTTGAAGCGAAGGTCGAAGGGAACAATGTTACGTTATTAAAAACGCGTCCACGCTAGCCTGCCATATACATGGCCCATAAACTCACTAAGCCAATAACAATAATCCATACAACTTGTCGTACTAAGTTTCGATTTTCGTTCTTAGATTTAGCAACCGTTTTGAAAGCGGCTTGCTTGGCCGAGTGTATAAAAGGCCCATCTGCCTGGTGCTTTCTAACACGGCGCTTAACCGCTTTATTCGCAACCTCTGTAAAACGTTGACCTTGCTCAGTTGTAAAATCGTTATCAAAGCCCATCCGACCTTGCCTTTCGCCATGTTTTTGCTGTACTGCCATAGCGGCCTCCTTGGCGGTCTGCTCTCTGTTCAAGTATAGACATAATTTCATATTCTTACCTGTTCAAAATTTTCGAATAAGTCACTCAACACTGTGCCATCTTCTTTTTAAATCAAATTACATAAACTACAGCTATTCAAGTTTATGAGGATTTCAAAATGACGAGTGTAAGAGCAGTAGATCATGTGATTGCAGCACACGCTACCTCCGATGGTGATGGCGTGAAAATACAAAGACTCGCTGGTTTCAATAACACACGTTTCTCTCCATTTTTGATGATTGATGAACTTAAGTCGGATGAAAGCAAAGATTATGTTGGCGGCTTTCCTCCACACCCTCACCGTGGGATAGAAACGCTCACTTACATGCTACAAGGTCACTTCCAGCACAAAGACCACATGGGGAATGTTGGAGAGCTACGCAGCGGTGGCGCACAGTGGATGGCCGCGGGGCGTGGTGTGATTCACAGCGAAATGCCAATGATGGAAGAAGGTGCGCTGCATGGTTTTCAGATTTGGATAAACCAACCTGCGTCAAACAAAATGCAGCCAGCGCAATATCACGACTTCCAAAATGAAAGCATTGCAGAACACCAAAGCGAACAAAATGGTTTGTTAAGAGTGATTGCCGGAGGGTTCGAACTGCATAACCTAGCTGACCATGATTTAGAGGTTTTGCGAGCGCAAGGCCCACTACAGAAAACAGGTGTGCCGTTAAGCGTGGCGGATTGGCGAGCTCATTCTGGGCAAGAAATGACGTTAGGGACAAATGTTAATCACAATGCCATGACTTACGTGTACCGAGGCAGCATTAAGATCAGCGATAAAGTCATCAACCAAGGTCAGCTTGCACTGCTCACCAAAGCTGACTTGCTGTCTTTGGGTAGCTTAAAAGATTCAGGTGTACTGATTTTTTCTGGTGAGCCGATTAACGAACCTGTTGTGCACTATGGTCCGTTCGTCATGAATTCGATGGAAGAGATTGAACAGACGATTCAGGATTACAACAACGGCGTATTTGAGACTTACTGATTTACAGATGCTGTCTTTGAGCTTTGCGTTTTTCGCTTTGAATTTTCGCTTTGAATTAAAGATTGAAGATTGAAGATTGAAGAGATTTTACAAGGAACAATGAATTTTGGTCATCCATTTGATGACTGCAAAAACAAGTGACACTATCCACTGCCGGTTACTATCACTTATTTAACCACGCTTTGAGAGCGTGGTTTTTTCTTATTGGTCAGTCAGAGACTAATTTACAGGTACTCACACAGGTAAGCTGTCGCTTCTTTGACCTGTAGATCAAATGAAGAGTCACCCGCAACGTCAAAAGACTCACCAGATTGGTATGTCGTCCAGTCATCATCGCCAACACGCTTTACAACCAAAGCACCTTTAACAACGGTCATCTTTTCTGGAGCTGCAGTACCGAATGTGTATTCACCAGCGGCCATCACACCAACACTTACGTCAGCACCAGACTGGTTAAACGCTAACGACTTAACGCCACCTTCAAAATATGTGTTTTCTTTAATCATTGTACTTCCTTGTTATCTCAAAATTGCATTACGAGGCTCAACGAATAAGCCTATGCGTAAATTTAGGTGCTAATTGTTTTAACCAATTCGAGACTGTCCTACAAGAAATAAATGAATAGTGCTTAGGATCTGTCGACCTTTCGAAGTTAAATTTCGTTCGAGATGAAATCGTTTTAGGCGTGGCAATGGGTATACAACCTAATCATTCTAAGTAAATATTCCTTAACAAAGCATGAAGACTGAATGTGTGGGTAAAAAATCACTGAGACAGTTTGATTCAAAAGAACATTCGATCCTGCTTCTAACTCTTATAAGAACCTTTGCAACCTATCGTTTTATTTTATAGAATCATCACCAGTATGAGTAACTAAAATGAAGAGATAATGGCTAAAAATACCACGAAAAGCAGCGATATATTGGCCAATTCGTTACTCTACGCCTTCTTAATGGCTGGCTTTATGATTACCCTCACCGTCGGCTATTTCGGCTACCAAGCCTACCAAAAATCTGTAAGCCCAAGTAACGTCCATGGCACATGGATCGAGATTGGTGCTCCACCTTACAAAACAGATATTCTTACACTTTCCGATGATGGTGTGATGATGAACTATCGTTTCATCAGTACCTCGTTTGATTTTGATGGTAACGATGTCACGATCAACACAGGTTCAGGCCCAACGATTTATACCATTAGCGGTACCTACAATTCACCTCGTTTAAAGCGGTTAGTGCCGAACACACCATCCAAACAATTCATAAAAGAAGGGTATGAAGATACTGTAGCGGGTGATACTCAAGGCCTCATGCAGCAACGACGCTCAGTATTAGCTGAGCAATTCAAAAAATAATACTTTCAACAGCGCTTTGTTTAGTAACCCCTCTTACATCAATACTACCTGCCCCTTACAAGCACCGGTATGACGTGCTTCAGATTGTGATGCCGCTTCAGTTTGCGATATTTAATAATAGCTTACCGCACTTTTTCATAACTTCATGTCGTGTATTTTCACTTATGAGACTTTCCTTCTGAGTGCGGTTTTATTTTATAAAACATGGACTCAGCCTCTCACTCATTAAGCAACAGAATTGTAACAAGATACAATTTTTTAGTTGTCCATCGAAAACAGATTTATTTTCAGTCATGAAATTAAAACTCTCTCGAATACTGATGGGCAAGCTCCTTCAAAACTGACGGGAGCCGATTCTAGGACCACTTGGTTCTAAACCTTCAAGGAATGAGAGAAATAGTATGATTCGTATAAACACCTGTGCTGCGAGTATTGCTCTAGCGCTATCTGGTACAGCATTGGCCGCGCCAACAGCACCTAGCATTGATATGTACGGTTCCAACAACCTACAGTTTTCTAAAATTGAACTCGCGATGGAAACCACCTCTGGCTACAACCAGATGGTTAAATATCACGATAAAGCAAAAGTCGACGTTAAGTTCAACCAATGGAGCGGAACGTCAGGAAACACGTACAACATCTACTTTGATGGCGTTAAAGTAGCGACGGGCCCAATTACTGGCAGCCAAACCACGGCTTCATTCGAATACGGCCAAGGCGGCTTATTCGATATGGAAATTGAAGCGTGTGATGAAACAGGCTGTGCCAAGAGTGCACCCGCTCAGATCACCATCGCTGATACCGATGGATCACACCTAGCGCCACTTGCGATGAACGTGGACCCGAACAACAAGTCATACAACACAGACCCAAACACGGTAGTAGGTACTTACTTTGTTGAGTGGGGTATCTATGGCCGTGATTACACAGTCGATAACCTACCTGCTGACAATTTGACCCATATCCTTTATGGCTTCATCCCAATTTGTGGTCCTAACGAATCAGTGAAATCAGTGGGCGGCAACAGTTACAACGCACTCATGACAGCATGTCAGGGCGTTAACGATTACGAAGTGGTGATTCACGACCCTTGGGCGGCTTTCCAAAAGAGCTTCCCGCAAGCGGGTCATGAATACAGCTCCCCTATCAAGGGCAACTACGCAATGATGATGGCGCTAAAACAGCGTAACCCTGATTTGAAGATCATCCCATCGATTGGTGGTTGGACGCTGTCTGACCCATTCTTCGACTTCACAACCAAAGCTAACCGAGACACCTTCATTGCATCGGTTAAGAAATTCCTTAACACGTGGAAATTCTACGATGGTGTAGATATTGACTGGGAGTTCCCTGGTGGAGGCGGTGCGGCGCCAGACCTTGGTGACCCTGTGAATGATGGCCCAGCTTACATTGCACTGATGGCAGAGCTTCGCACGATGCTTGATCAACTAGAAGCGGAAAACGGTCGTACTTACGAGCTAACATCAGCGATCGGTGTTGGTCACGATAAGATTGAAGACGTGAACTACGGCGAGGCTATCCAGTACATGGATTACATCTTTGCAATGACTTACGACTTCTACGGCGGTTGGAATAACGTTTTAGGTCACCAAACAGCACTCAACTGCGGTAACTTCATGCGCCCTGGTCAATGTGATGGCACAGGCCTTGATGAAAATGGCGAACAGTACACAGGCCCAGCCTACACTACAGACAACGGCATCCAATTGCTTCTTGCGCAAGGCGTTCCAGCGAACAAACTTGTGGTTGGTACAGCAATGTACGGTCGTGGTTGGGAGGGCGTATTACCGTCATCACTTTCAGATCCTAGCGATCCAATGACAGGCGTGGGTAATGGCAAACTAACCGGCAGCTCTGCGCAAGGCGTATGGGAAGATGGCGTTATTGACTACAAAGGCATAAAAGCGAACATGCTTGGTGCAAACAACCAAGGCATCAACGGCTTTGAATATGGCTACGACGAAATGGCAGAAGCGCCTTACGTTTGGAACCGTACTTCGGGCAAGCTGATCACATTTGATGATGACCGCTCAGTAAAAGCAAAAGGTGCATACGTTCGTAGCCTTGGCCTTGCGGGTTTATTCTCTTGGGAAATTGATGCGGATAACGGCGATATCCTGAATGCGATGCATGAAGGTCTAGCAGGTGGAACTACTGACCCTGTAAACCGTAAACCAACCGCAGCTGCGGGCGCAGACCAATCGGTTGAAGGCCCAGCTTCTGTTTCTCTAGACGGTAGCGCTTCAAAAGACAGCGACGGCACGATTGCGAGCTATGCTTGGTCACAAGTAAGCGGAACGGCAGTAACTCTGGCCAACGCGAATGCGGCTGTTGCAAGCTTCGATGTGGTTGAAGTCGCTGAACAAGAAGTACTCACGTTCAGCCTAACGGTAACTGATAACGAAGGTGCTACTGCAACTGACACCGTTGTTGTAACGGTAACTCCTAAAGACACAGGCCCAGTCAATACAGCACCAGTTGCTGTGGTTACGGCTCCTTCTGAAGTGAATGCGGGTGATGTAGTCGTGATTGATGCTTCGGCTTCGAGCGATGCGGATCAAGACACGCTGACCTTCACGTGGGATGTACCTGCAGGTATTGATGCTACTGTTCAAGGCGCTTCAGTAAGCTTTGTCGCGGCAGGATACACGCAAGACACGGTACTGAACTTCTCTGTGACAGTCAGTGATGGCACAGAAACATCAGTCGCGGCTACTTCAGTGAAAGTTCTTAAGAAAACCACAGGCGGTGGCACGTGCACTAACGCTTGGGATTCAAATGCGGTCTACACTGGCGGTGATCAAGTGACTCAAGGCGATAAGGTTTGGGAAGCGAAATGGTGGACAACAGGTGAAGATCCAACAACGACTGGCCAATGGGGCGTGTGGAAAGAGATCGGCCCAGCAAACTGTGCTAACTAAAAATAGGGTTTTGATAAACGCTAACTAAGCGTCGACTAAACACCTAAAAGCAAAGGCCAACCAGATAATGTCTGGTTGGCCTTTTTAGAGTTTGTTTTCTTAATTGGCGTTCTACTTGCTTGATTCGTTAAACTTAGCCAATCAAGTTATCAAAACTCTCAAACACTTGCGGGCACTTCATCACTCGTCCGTGGCCTTGACCTTGAGTCGCGATTAAGGTGACACGATCCATTTCATTGGCAGCGCGCTGAGATACATCAAACTTAGTAAACTTGTCTTGTTCATCATGAACAATGATCGTTTGAGATTCACGAAGCGCCAGTTTTCCATAGGGATCAACAGACTGAATTGGGTAGTTAAACTGCTCTTCTACTTCTCCGACTACCGCTTCAAACAGCTTCATTGAATAACCAGAACGCGCAACGCTGCCAAATAGGTTTTCTAGATAATCCAATACAGGGGCAATCAACAATAATGGCTTATCTTCCAATTTAACGTGCTTGCACTCCAACGCAGAAGCGGTACCCATACTGTGACCGACCAAACCTGCCACTTCACCAACCGAATCTAGAACAGCTTCTAAACCATTCACAAACGCTGGGATATGACCATGTACGCCATCACTGCCACCATGAGCAGGATGATCGTAAGCCAAGGCCGTAAAACCTTTAGCAGCAATATGCTCCATCAGAGGGAAAAACTGACTCGCGGTACCAGACCAGCCATGAGTCAGTACCCAGACGGGACCCGTACCTAAAGAGTAAGTTTTCAAAACACCATCACGGCCTTTGATTTCACTCTTGATAAGCCCTTGTGGATCCGCGTTTTTTTGCTCGGTACGCATCGGAGTGAGCAACAGTTTACGTGCCGTTTTCTTTGCGTGGCTCGGTGCTAAAATGTAGTGCAGATTCGTCGTAGCGCCAATTAGGCTGCGCTTGAAGCTGAACTTGTTCGATGTATTAAAATAGATTTTGTCACTCATGACCGTTCCTTGTATCACCATCATTGTTGGCGGATCGAGCTCGGCCCTAAAATCGAACGACCGTGCTATTTGTTAGTATAAAAAATGGCGAAAGCGCTGTTTATGACTGCTTGCCGCCACTTCTCTAAAATTTTCTTGTAAACCTTACTTCAGCAATACTCACATGATTTGCGAGTTAACCTGCTGTATGTATTAAACCGCCTTCCAGCTAGCGACCAAGCGCTCTACGCCACTCCAAAAATGGGTGTGGCTCGCTTGTTGCCCTCGTAACGAGTAGAACAAGTTCGCGCTCAAATAAAGCCCATACAATTCAAAGGTAGCCTGCTTCGGGTCTAAATCGGCTCTAAACTGTTTGCTCTCAACCGCTTTTGCTACCTGAATCGTCAAGTAATCAATCCACACTGAAATGGTTTTCTGCAGTGCTTTCTGAATCACAGAGGTTTCACTGCCCGCATCTTTCCAAGCGTCAATAAACATGCAGCTGCCTTGGAACGAGTGGTTCCAGCCCAGCCAGTTATCGAGCAGTTGTTTAAGCTTGGCTTCAATATCACCATCCCCCAGCTCTCGTGCGGGAATGATGACTCTTTCAGTGAATATGGCGTTGGAATACTCGAGTACAGAGAGTTGCAGGTTCTCTTTAGAGTTGAAGTGCGCAAACAAGCCACTCTTAGACATGCCACACTGCTTGGCTAACTCGCCAATCGTCAAACTCTCAAGTCCATTCTCACTCGCTAGCTCGAATGCATGGCTCAAAATATACTCTTTGGTTATCTTTCCTTTGCTCATTATTCACCAATAACAAATTTGATACACTATTTTTAGCACGTTCGTTCTTTTTTTCAAGATTTTTTACTTAACCCTTGGTATTCATTTTGTCTTATCAAAGAATTGTGGAAAAATGCGACAGTATTCAAAGGAAATTGAAATCGACTAACAAAGGAAAAAAAATGAACACACTTTGGGAACAGTTTGCGTTTTCGGCGTCAGTAACAGGCCCTATCTGTTTAATGCTGTTTCTTGGTGTGATGCTTAAGCGGATCGGCTTAATCAATGACAATTTCATTGATGTCGCGTCTAAGGTGGTATTTCAAGTCACCCTACCCGCGATGCTATTTCTGAGTATTGTTCAGTCTAACCACGACTTTGCAGCCAGTAGCGCGCTAGTTGCCTTTGGCGTCATCGCTAACTTTGTCTTTTTCTTGTTCACGATTTTCTCAACCAAATTAGTATTCAAAGGTTCGAAAGATCAAGGTGTGATTGTCCAAGGTGGATTCCGCGCTAATACCGCGATCATCGGCCTCGCCTATGTGGCTAATATCTATGGTAACCAAGGTGTGGCACTGGCTGCTATCTATGTCGCATCCCTAACCGTGCTATATAACATTCAAGCCGTGATTGCACTGACACCAAAAGGCGAAGACACTGGCGCGAAAGCGGTTAAAGTGATCGCAAAGTCGATAACCAAAAACCCGTTGATCATCGCTATTTTCTTAGCGGTTATCTTCTATGCGCTTTCGATTCCTATCCCCAAAATGGTCACTGACGCTGGTCAATACTTTGCCAACATGACATTACCTTTGGCCCTGCTGTGCACCGGTGGCTCGCTAGATATCAGCTCACTCAAACAAGAAAAGTTATCGACGTGGTTCGCCTCTAGCTACAAGTTAATCGCCTCACCTTTACTGACTACACTGGCTGGTTGGTACTTAGGGTTTGAAGGGCTCGATCTCGGGCTTATCTTCTTGATGAGCGCAGCTCCGACCGCTGCTGCTAGCTATGTTATGGCACGTGCAATGGGTGGAAACTCCACATTGGCTGCCAATATTATCGCGTTAACCACTGTCGTTTCACTTATCACTTGCACCCTTGGTATATTTGCACTGACTGCAATGGATTTAATATAGCTGCGACAGGCTTCAAAAAATCAATATAAGCCTTAAATCAAAGGCCTCCACCTTTGATTTAGGACTAACGGATTCCACATAAAGACTGTTAGATTTTACGAAATTTTTCTTAGAGATCTGATATGTCTTCCGTTCAAAATATGCCTTCACAACGCATCGCCAGTATAGAGTTAGGTCGAGTGATGGCTATCTTGGCGATCATTGGCTTACACGGCCAGATGGCCCTTACTTATTGGCAAATAGATGAAGTGCCTTGGATCGGTTATGTGCTCAACCAAGCCGCTCGTTTTGCGGTACCTCTGTTCTTCCTGATTTCTGGTTACCTTATTCAGCCCAAGTTGGCTGCATCGCCATGGGAAACCGTCCTGAACTACTCTAAACCACTGCTTAAAGTTTGGTTGGCATGGAGCATCATTTGCTTAGTGATGCCATTCAATCTCGCGAAGGTAGGAGAGTTTGGCTATCTAGGTGAACGTGAAGGCTATTGGGGTTTCTTAATGAGCACTCCTCTTAACTCATTCTTAGAGGGAGGTCTGGTGCATTTGTGGTTCATTCCAGCCCTTGTTTGCGCAGTGTTGATCATCGCTTTATTGATTGATTTGAAACTCAACAAACTGTTATTACCGATCGCTATTGCACTCTATGGCTATGGTGTTTTGGCAGGAAGCTACGCAACGCTGACCGGATTAGAAGCACCCTTCTTCACGCGTAACGGCCCGTTCTTTGGCACATTAATGGTGACCTTAGGTTTCCTTATTCGTCAGAATCAATGGAAGGTGTCATCAACTAAAGCGTTGGGGTTATTAGCGTTAGGCATGTTGATTCACTTTGCTGAGGCGGCATGGTTAACTCGGTTTGATATCGCCTTTAATATTCACGATTTCTTATTTGGTACGGCTTTGTGGGGGATTGGTGTGTTCATGTGGCTTTTAGCTAATCCAAACATGGGTAACTACGCTTGGGTTCGTGCCATTTCAAATCGTATGCTGGGTATCTACGTCAGCCATTTGCTGATCATTATCGTGTTGTTCAATGTCTGTGGAATATTGGGCATCACTGAACTCGCTAAAGATATCACCGTGTTCTTCGGCACCTTTATCCTCAGTTTTATATTGATCGCTGGTATAGAAAAAACGCCACTGCGACACTGGTTACTTCGTTAGTACTCATCTAGCTAACGACGCATTACAGGCCTTGTGACAAACCTCTGTCTGTAATTTTCCTTGCTACAACATTCTTTTGTGTAACGAGGTTCGCCTTGCCAGTGAAAGCACTAACTCGCTTTCACTGGCAGCCTTAAGCTTCAACATGCCTTTTCCACTTATGCGTTACTCTCTTTTAACCACTGACGTGGAGACACACCCGATACATGCTGAAATGCGCGTGAAAAACCTGAATAACTGCTGTAACCCACTTCATCAGCGACCCAGTTGATGGGCTTATTTTGCAGTAGCAGAGATTGAGCTACGGAAACGCGCCACTTTTGCACGTAATCTCCCGGTGTTTCACCCACTTCACGCTTGAACGCCTCAATAAATTGAGTACGAGACATCGCTGCCAGTGACGCCATTTCTACAACCGAAAAGTGACGAGCAGGCAACCGGTGAATGGCCGTCACTACAGGAGCAAGCCTTGGGTGTGCAAGAGCAGAGAAAACGCCGCTATCGATCTTCTGTTGTTCAATGAGATGACGGAAAATTAAAGCCATCAATGCATCACTCAATCTATCCATTAGATATTGTTGCCCCGACGATTGTTGTCCTGAAGATTCTTGCCCCGACTCTCGAAATAGCACCTCAATCACGGGCATTAAGTTCGGTGCATCTTCAAACGGAATCACTATCATGTCGGGCAGAGCCGATAATAAAGGATTCATCTGCCCTGAACGATACTCTACATTCGCACACACAAGCTCTGCGCCTTCTCCCACACCTTCAATTGCATGTGGTGTGCTATTCGGCAGATAAATAATACAGGGCTGAGAAAGCTGCCTGCATTCCGTATGAGCACCAGACAAGGTCAACTCCCCCGAGCTTAATACATGAAGGTGCCCTTCTTTGCCTTGTTGCGCGTTAAATGACGACACCCCACACAGGTTTCCAGAATAGAAAACGCCAGTGCGTATCGAGAAGTGTTCCATTAATTGTGACAGCAGATCCATGCACCCTCCGAACAATTCGCTTACTTTTAAGTTCTTTTGTCCCTTTATAGACCGGACAAGTGGGCTAAATTACTTCAAACAAAATAACCAACACTGACAAGGAACTTGATATGTCACACATGAAATCGACCAGTCAAACAATCACTCTATTGGCCGCGTTACTAGGAACCAGCTTTTCGTTAATGGCAGCAGACCTTGATATGAGTGTCGACAACAATGACATCGCCATTAAAGGTTATGACCCTGTCGCTTACTTTGCCAATGAGGGGCCAGTTAAAGGCACATCTGAATTCACAGCGACTTATAAGAATGCGATTTATAACTTTGTGAGCAGTGAAAACCGAGATGAATTCCGATCTAACCCATCGGCTTATGCTCCTCAATATGGTGGCTATTGTGCCTTTGGTGTGGCGATGGGTAAGAAATTTGAAACGGACCCACTAGCTTGGAAAGTAGAAGGTGGGAAGCTGTACTTGAACTTAGATAAGTCAGTTCAAAAGCGTTGGCTGGAGAATACGCAAGAATTCATCCAAGACGCCAACAGCAATTGGACGACGATCAAAACTGTCGAAGCTTATAAGCTCTAAGCTCTAAGCTCTAAACTCTAAGCTCTAAGCTCTAAACTCTAAACTCTAAACTCTAAGCTTTAAGTTCTAGATTCTAGCATTCAACATTTATCCATTGCCCACTAACAAAACGGAAGCGACCGAACGCTTCCGTTTTTATTTTCACGGCTCAAATACAGATAAGCTGCCAATTATTGATAACACCAAGATAAACAGCGATGTAACGCTCAAATCAGAGAGAAATCAGTGCGATTTCAGCACGAATAAAAACCATTTTTATTCTATACTCCTAAAGATAAGCTTTTCTTTTCATGGAAGAATAATGATATTACCTAAGATTTTAGCCACAGGACTCTATGCTTTATCAACACTGACTTACGCTGCTTCATGGCAGTTCGTAAAAAGTGAAGATGGCATCATCATTGATAAGAGACCTCACACTGAAGGCTTGGTAGAAATACGAGCACAAATGCAAACGCCCACCACTTATTCTAGTTTTTTGCTGTTATTGGAAGACAGCGAGAACGTGCCAAACTGGATAGATAACGTATCGGAAAGTCGTGTCTTGATGCAGATATCTGAGGATGAAAATATCGTCTATACCCAGTTCAAAGCGCCTTGGCCTGCTAGAGACCGAGATATGGTGACCTACTCAAAATACAGTATCGAGGATGGGCAGTTTGTCTTGTCGATCAAGGATGCGTCTGATTATTTGGCGAAAGAGTCGGGGTACATTCGAATTTATGATGTAGATGCCTTATGGACTCTGCAACCGCTCACCAATGGTAATACCTACATCACCTACACCGCTTACGCGAACGCAGGTGGCATCCTGCCAAATTGGTTAATGAACAAATTATCGATTGATAGTGCACTGAGCACGTTTAAAGGGCTAAAAGAACAATTACAGAAGTACCAAGGCCAACAACACCCTAACCTGCCAAGTGAGTCTCGCTAACGGAACAAGTAGATAAGTAAATAGGGGAATAAGATTAAAAGCTAAGGCCTTCGAGCGAGGTCTCGAGCTAAGATAAGCGCTAAACCAAACACCTGAAGAAACAGGGCGATATTCTTGTAGAAAGCCATTTTTTCATCGAGCCTTTGGATTAATTCAACCAAGGTCAGATTATCCAAATAGTAGTCATCAATTCGTGCTCGTTGGGCTTCTTGAGCACTGTTTATCAGCATCATAAGCTTGGGTAAATTAGCCAACGAGATGGCTGGCACCTCATCACTCACCCAACTCCGAAGTTGTCCGCGAAGCGCTTCATCAAGAATAGTGGCGGGTTGTGCGGCTTCCTTAGATAGCTTATCAAGGTGAATAAGAATAGCTTCACGCTTGCGCTCTAAGGTTTCGATCGTATTCCAGGCCAGTTGTATTGAGTACACATTGCCGTATTTACGATCCTTGTATTCCGATTTTTCCGCTTCAATTTTGTCGAGCACCAAGCTCGACATGACAATAGCCATGACGTTCAGTATGAGACCTGCAAGGACAATCGCCCAAGCAGGAGGAAGGCGTAATGCCATAATGCTCCCTAGAACATTTTATCAAAAGGTAGGTAAGCTAAGTTTAGAACAATCAAAGAGATCATGCAGATAAGCGTTAACACCATGCCCACTTTTCTACCCTTTAAGTTTTTTGCCAGAATACCTTTTGCATGAATCACACGCCCCAGAATAAATGCAACACCAATGGCATGAATAAGCCACACACTGACACCATTCATCTCTAAAAAGCCCATCAAAATAACCGTAATTGGGATGTAATCCATTGCATTACTTTGTGCGGAACGTGCTATCTGTAGCGACTCAACACCGCCATCTGCATGAGCAACCAGATTGATTCGTCTTTGCTTAATGACTTCTATCGCCAACCAAATCATTACGACCGTCAGTAAGGCTGCGTAAAGTGCTGTAACCATTATATTTTCCTATTACTTTGAGTTTGTTGAGCGTATTTCGCTCACCTATCGACGGATGAGTTCAACAACGAATGATATTCGCGCCCGAACATTTGTAAGAGATCTCTCACACCGAACGTAAGAGATCACAATCAAGCTTCGCAGAAAAAAGAAAAATTACAAACCCAACCCCTTGTTTTATATGAATCCACGCATATTTATTTTAGTTAACGAGGATATTTATTTCCTAAGGCTAATTGCGAATAAAGCCTCCAAAGTGTTTAATATCCAAGTCGACAGGGAGTTGGCAGGAACAGGGAAAAGCCTAACGGATTAGGTATCTTCAGGATGAAGATTTGATGGCTTAGGATGAGTGATCAGCAAGGAAGTTTTACTCTAGGATAGAGTCACTTGTCAGGATGATGAGTTAGCATGGACACCGCTAGGAAGGCGATGGATTGGATAGGTTAAAGGATTTAGCCAAATCAAGGAACGATGCAAGGAGCATACGTGACCTTATTAAAAAATAAGTAACAACGTCAGTAGCAGGATGGCTACGAAAAAGAATAAACCCCGTTTGGTGAAAGCCAAACGGGGTTTCTTTTTTCAACGTCGAAAAGCTATTAGTAACTAATCGCTCCAATAGTAGCTAACCGTTCAAAGCCACGTTACAAAATAATGTTCATCAAAAACATAGCACCAAACGCATTCAATACTGAAATCGCGATCATCACAGGGATATAACGACCTTCAGTACCAATTGGTCCCATGATGCGTCCCATATATTGCACCTGAGAACCCATCAAGTAGATAGCTGGCGCCAAGATAGCAATATGGTTGCCGTTCAGAATGCCTTGGTCAAACAGCGTGATAACCACACCGACTGCACCACCCATCGACATCCACGCGCCAATCAATACTGCTGCCGCTTCGCCCGGTAAACCAAATACCGCCATGATAGGTGCAAACACACTACCCATCAGATCCAGTGCACCCGTAATCTGCAACGCCTTAATAATCACAAACGCCATCAGAACATTAGGTACTGTAGAGGTTGTAGCAATAACCCAGCCTTTCTTAGCACCTTCAACGAAAATATCAGTAACCATTGGTTTCTTTGCTTTAACTTCGCTCATTATGCTACTTCCTCTTCCAGTTTTTGTTCTTTGTCTGATTTTGTTTTGTCTTCTTTACCTTCAGTAATATTGAGGTAAAGGCGGAATAAGTTCGCACCAACAAACTTGAAGATAAACATCACCGCAACAGCAAGACCTATTGACGATGTCACTGCCAAAGAACCATCCATCGCTGTCAGAGTAAACAGCACCGCACCTGAAGAGAAAAAGTTAACGATCGCCGCACCCGCAGTAAACTGGAACATGGTGAACACATCGGTTTCACGCTTAGTCAAATGCCCTTCATCTTTGAGCTGACGTGTCATCGCAGCACCCGCATCGGTACTTTGCAGGGAAGCAATCAGTGCCAAGCCTGAGTTACCTGGAATGCCCATTAAAGGACGAAGTAGTGGAGTTAGTAGTTTACGAGCCGCGTCCAGTGCACCGTAGTGCTCAAGTACGTTAATCATGCCCAATGCAAACATCACGGTCGGAATAAGTGTCAATGCAAAAATGAAACCGTCGCGCGCACCACTACCGCCTTTTCCACGCAGTGACGTGGTTGCTGCTTGAATACCATCGGCCGACTCACTCACATCGTAAGCAACCTTGCCGAATGAACCGTTAAGCGTCGTAAAATCGAGCACTCCATACCATTCATTGGACTGCATTAAGCCTGAAAAGAACACAATCGCGAACGCGAGTGCGATATAGCTGCCGATCGTGACTTTACGATCGGTTTTGGTTGGATTAGTCATAAGGACCTCTATACATCTCGTTTATGTGGAACAGAACACGTATAGATAGTGCAAACTAATGAGAAAAAGGTTAATGACCAAAATCAAATAGTGCATCAGTTTAAATAAAAGAACCAAAGCAACATATAAAACTGTGATTAGCATTTAAAAGCAGAAGCATACGCTAAATAGATTAGAATATTTATCATACAAAACTAAACAAACCTAGCTTCAACACCGCAACCAAAAGGGCACATAATTGTCACAATAATCAGGCTTCGAATAGAAAGCTCAAAAAAATCTTTCATCGTGATCTCACGTTTTCACCCAATCTACTGTTTTCAATATAATCTATTGAATTATTAAGATATCTATCACACTGCACAGGATTATTTAGGTCTACGCTTTTACCCGTGTTAATAACTTATTAACTTCGGAGCGTAATCCATGTTAAGTATCCAGCTTTCTGCTGTTCTCTCTTTATTATTTTTTTCTACCGTAGCAGGCGCTGCCACTTCTCAGTTAGGAGAACCGCTCAAGCTAACTAGCTCGTTTGCTGGCTACCTATCGCTGACCATTTTCGTTGTCGCCTACATAGTGGTGATGATGGAAGAATACCTAAAGCTCCGAAAATCCAAACCCGTTCTACTTGCCGCTGGCCTGATCTGGATAATCATTGGCTTTACCTACCAAGAACACAACCTTGTTGAAGTCGCTAAACAAGCGCTCGAACACAACTTACTCGAATACGCCGAACTATTACTCTTTCTACTCGTCGCCATGACATACATTAGCGCGATGGAAGAGAGAAGACTGTTTGATGCGTTGCAAGCGTGGATGGTAGGCAAAGGCTTTAACTTTCGCTCTTTGTTCTGGATAACCGGTATTCTAGCCTTCTTTATCTCACCTATCGCCGACAACCTCACGACAGCTCTACTGATGTGCGCTGTGGTTCTTAAAGTGGCAGGTTCTAACCCTAAATTCGTCAACCTAGCCTGCGTGAATATCGTGATAGCCGCCAACGCTGGCGGTGCGTTTAGTCCATTCGGCGACATCACAACGCTCATGGTGTGGCAGGCTGGTTATGTGAGTTTTAGCGAGTTCATTCCTTTGTTTATTCCTTCGGTGATGAATTACCTCGTCCCTGCGTTGATCATGTCTTACTTTGTACCCACCACTCAGCCCGACACAGTCCATCAACACGTTGAATTAAAACGTGGTGCGAGGCGCATCGTATTCTTGTTTATTATGACAATAGCGACCGCTGTTGCTTTTCATGCCGTACTCCACTTCCCTCCAGTAATGGGCATGATGATGGGGCTCGCCTATCTGCAGTTCTTTGGTTATTACTTACGCAAGACTTTGCCCAACTCACTCGCCAAGAAAAAGGCGGTGGCGATCGCCAATAACGATGAAGGCGCCCTGAAACGACTCGGTTCTGTTGTGCCATTCGATGTATTTCGAAGAGTGTCGCATGCCGAATGGGACACGCTTTTGTTCTTCTACGGCGTGGTAATGTGTGTCGGTGGCTTGAGTCTACTTGGTTACTTGGAATTAGCTTCGGGCGTGATGTATAGCCAGTGGGATCCAATTTGGGCCAACGTCATGGTGGGGATCTTATCGGCTATTGTCGATAACATTCCGGTGATGTTTGCGGTGTTATCCATGGAGCCACAAATGTCGATGGGCAACTGGCTACTGATCACTTTAACTGCAGGGGTTGGCGGCAGCTTGTTATCTATAGGTAGTGCAGCAGGTGTGGCATTGATGGGGGCGGCGCATGGTAAGTACACCTTCTTTGGCCACTTAAAATGGATGCCAGTAATCATGATTGGTTACGGGGTCAGTATCGCCGCTCACCTATGGCTGAACGGTGATATGTTCTAGTCTAAAGGGGAATCAACTAAAGGCATATCAACACGTGTCCAGACGTTGCTTAACTGCACTGCTGGACACTGGTTGCAGGTTAACACCGCTCCTTCTTGTTGAATGCGCATCATCAACCCAGAATCCACTCGGCTATTTCCTGAATTCAACTCAATGTTAATCAAATCATTTTCAATACGATAAGTTCTAGTGACCGTATTGCCGATTGTTTGATAGGTCATTTGCCCTGACTCAAAAAGTAGATAGCTGTTATCATCCGCGTTCTCATACATCCCTTTGAACAAAACAAGCTGCGGTACTTCAAAGGGGCGACTAGTATCAGTTAAACAACCGGTCAGCAATAACACACTAGTGAAAGCTATTATCAGAGAATGATGGTTATTCATTTGGGCATCCTTGCCTAAAAAACATGGCTAAATAATATGCAACCAAATCATTATTTTCCAGAAAGTAGCGAATTTATTGCAAAGTCACGTTTTTATTACAGAGTCACGCTTGGGATCTCTTAGTATTCTCCCTGAGTCGTACAAACCTTCAACCTTAATCCACAGAACAACGCTTCAAGTCGCTAGTTGTACAGCTTCCTAATCTTGTTCTCTTCCCTCAATCACCAATAAGCGCTGTTTACGTTCTACGCCACCCGCATACCCGGTCAGCTTGCCATTTTTACCTATCACACGGTGACACGGCACAATCACAGACACTGGATTTTTACCATTGGCTAGTCCCACTGCGCGCACCGCTTTCGGGTTACCGATCGCATCGGCCAATTGTGCATAGCTCCAAGTCTCTCCATAAGGAATGGTCGTCAGCGCCTGCCAAACCGACTGCTGAAATGGCGTTCCCTTGACTGCGATCGGCACAGAAAACTGGATAGCTTCACCTGAGAAATAACGATTAAGCTGCTCGATAGCCAACGCAAAGATCGGAAAGCCATCATCTCGAACACCTAACTGCTCTGGCTTGGTAGTGTATGTTTCAAACCAAAGACCGAGCAGCCCATCATCGTTAGCCTGTAACGTCACGGTTCCCAATGGGCTCTCATAATAAGTAAAACGGTTAGCCATAATATCTCCTAGCTTGGTAATTCTGATGTTTATGGATTACTGGTGTTTGTAGATTGTTCTTTCTATTAAGACTGATTCCAACAATGGAACGTGGCGTAACTTCCCCAAGGCGAAACACTCTCTGTATTGATAGCTGGGCGATGCTCAATGAACTTCTTCACCACCAAGTCACCAACTAAAAGATGGTTAGGTTCGCTTAACCCGCGAAGTAGTGCATATTGAATTGTCCAAGGCCCAATGCCTTTTAGTTCAATCCATTTGGAAGGGTGTTCAGTTTCATTGACGACCATGTATTGGGCAAAACGCTTTAGGGTCTCTTTGCGGCTTCCCGGCATTCTCAAGAAGCTAACGTCTGCATCGGCTATCTGCTTAGGTGTTGGGAAGTACGCTTTCTTGTGCGAGTTCAATGGATCTTTCAAACCAAATGACTCTCGTAAACCCGAATGTTCTGGTGCATGAGCAGGATTTTGCAAAGCGGACAGCTCTCGCACCAACAAGTTAAGCTGACCAATGGCCGCGGTTACCGAGACTTGCTGCCCGAGAATCGCTCTTACTCCGGCTTCCCAAGCACTCCACACGCCAGGAATACGGATGCCACTCTTAGCCACCAAGTTGGGGTCAATGGTTGTAAAAAAGGCCTCGACCTTAGCAATATCGACATCAAGGTCGAACATGCGTCGAATGTTAGCTATCAAGCTTCTTAATTGACTTATATCGTCCAACTCAAATTCAATATCCAAGCGGTTTTCTTTGGCTAAAGTCGCCTTGAACCAACCCTTTGACCCGTTCACATTTACCGTGCGCTTATAATAATCTTCGCCAACGTCCTCTACGCCTTCAATCATTCTTCGTCGATAGAAATCCAGCAAATGCTTCCAGTTTAATGGGCCGAGAAAGACTAGCTGAATATGATTGCTCAGGTTTTCACTTGGCTTAGAACGTCGGATTTGGCTTGGCGAAAGCTGCAGCTCTTTTTGAAAAGCATCATTGAAACGGCGTGTGCTGTTAAAACCACTCGCAAAGCCGACATCGGTAATGCTCATGCTGCTGGTGTGCAGTAACTGCTTGGCAAACATCAATTGGCTATAAAGGCTATATTGCTTCGGCGACACCCCAATATAATTATCGAATAAGGTTCGCAAATAGCGGTCCGAAATACCTAAACGCGTTGCAAGGTCGACGATAGATCCTGAGTTCAGCGCACCATGATCAATCAACTGCATCGCACGCAAGAAAGTGGTTTCAACCCCTTTCCAAGCCGGAGAGAAAGGAGCGCTGTCGGGTCGGCAGCGTAAACAAGGGCGATATCCCGCTTTTAAGGCTTGAGCTTGATGAGAAAAATACTCGACATTTTCTTCTTTAGGCGGGTTTGCTGGGCAAATTGGACGACAAAAAATCCCGGTGGTTTTCACCGCTGTGAAGAACATTCCATCAAAGCGAGCATCTCGCGCATATCGAGCCAAGTGGCACTGCTCGCTCGTTAACGCGCTGTTGTGATGAATATTCTTAGACATACCGTATCCTTCCCGTTAGCCATACTGTGATCCAATAACTAAAAGTTTACCGTGAACTGGTATTGTCGCTAGCCATTTTCGGAACTGAAGGTTAGATAAATCACAAAAAAGGGTTTTCTTTTCGCTCAATTCGACTAAATTTAACCTTGAGAAAGGATTATTCTCACAACGTCAACGAACGGTACTCAGCACATTAAGATGCAGAGACCTATCGAATAATAAGGAAAAGGCTATGGTTCTTCACACATGTCGTATTGTTTTATCAAACCAACAGGTTCTCACCAGTCAATCAGTCGAGCAGTCTCTCAGCTTTCTTGAAGACAAAGCAGACAACGGAATTTCTATGATTGAGATTGACGCAACGGATGGCAATCAAATCCATTCGTACATGTCTCGATCTCTTGAAGAGTCAATTGAAAATCTAATGAACTTATAGTGCCTTTAAACAAGGTAACACATACCAGGCTTACCCTATTTTATTTGGTTTAGAGCTTATTTTTGACTTGGAGACTATTTCTGATTTTAAAAAATGGGATTGTCTCGGATTTAAAATACAGTTATCTCTGGTTTCAAAACAAAAATGGCTCCTTAATAAGGAGCCATTTTTTTATATTGTGTGAAACATCATGAACTTGAAACTAAGCCTCTGGAGCTTGTTCTGCCGCTTGTTGCAGCGTATACGCCGTCGATGGATCAATCTCGTTAACCAATTGCTCAACCTGCATGATAGCGTCAACTGAGGTACTGCTTTTACGATAGCTCAAGTAAATTGGGCGATACCAGTCTTCAACCCCTTTCACTTTATGTAACTGACCCGAAACGATAAAAGGTTCAACCATAGAAACAGGTAAATACGCACTGCCACCTTTCTCTAAAATGAAATCGAGAGCAATACGAGCCGTAGAGGTACGTAAATACGGTGCTGGAACTTTAGGGTGACGTTCTGCGTGTTCTGAGCCGAAGCGCGTTCCCCAATCGACATACACATACTTATGTTGGAACACAGATTCCAGATCATCTGGTTGCGTTGATACCAACACCAAAACCAAATCAGCGACTTTTTTACAATTCAGCTCTTCCGCTTTAATCTGATCGAAGGCGAAAGCCATATCTAATGTTCGCTCTAGCAAATTACGGTTCAGTTGCTCGCGCCCCATTACCTCAGCCATGAAGCCATAACCACCAAAAGAATCGGTCACTGCGCTTAAACAGTTTTGCAGATACGCATCCCAAATATTTGGAGTGCCACCCAGTGTTAACTGCAACGCTTTTCCACTCTCCAACGACAACTCAAATTTGGCCTGCTGTAAGGTAGAAACCATCACTTTAGCATAACCAATCAAACGCTCACCGGAAGAGGTAAGCTTGATGTTATTGCGGTCACGAATGAAGAGTTGAGTATCAAAATAGCCTTCAAGCTGTTTGATCCGCGCACTCACTGCCGCTTGTGTTAAATACAAATTTTCAGCAGCACGCCCAAAGTGGCGCACCCTTGCAACCTCAAGAAAGGTTCTAAATACTTTCACATCCATCAAATACATCTCTGTAATAAATCTGCTAACTAGCCGATCTAGGATTGTTTATCGTAAAGGCAAAAATATTTTGTTTTCTATTTTAGCCTTTTAACAATATGTTCACGTTAGCGATAAACACTAATTTCTATCTAACCACATTACTGAGGCTGATATGTCTGAGACCGAATTCCGACACGGAAAAAAACGTTTTTATGACACCATTAAATTCCCACGAGGGTTCGCTAAGTCGGGTGATTTTACTCTGTCAGAAGAGGAAATCCTAACCTTGTTTGGTGACACTATGCTTGCACTTGAAACTGGTGAACTAGCACCAATCAATGCAGAAGAAAAACACTTCATTAAAGTGTTGTCTCACCCTCATAAGGCAAAGTCCAAGTTAGAGCGTGTTTGGTTGAAGTACATTCAACTAGCTCGTGGACGCCGTCGCTTTCATACCCTAAACGGCTGCAAACGCGGCGAAGTGCCTAGGGAAGAATACGAAAGTGAGTTAGTGTTAGAAGATTAGTAAAATTGCTCAAGGTGATACCTCATCACTTTGGGCTTTTTTTTTCCTTCAATGTTTACACTTCAAGCTCGCTTTTTCTTCTTAGTTGGTAAGTTTAGCTAACCTGTTCGGATTTACCAATATTTATAGATAATTCATAGCGATAGCGTGAATCAACATCTATTCTAGTCACCCTAAGTGTGTCTAACCCGACTAAATTCTTCGAACCTCGCTCAACAACTTCCTTTTATCACGATAGTGGCACATTGCCATCATTATTTTTCACGCCTCAACTATACTCTCAAAGCCAGTGAGTACGCTGCAGCTCTTTAATACGCCAAAGCTTATAAATCTGCAGAAACGCACAGACCCTTTCAGGCACTGAATCAAATCAACATTCCTGTATATGACAAGCGTATTAATCTTGTTTAACGCCACCAAATATCCATACAATAACTGTGCGATTTTGAGTGTTCTAGTCACAGATATGACGAAAAAGCAAAAACTTGACCTAAAACAATAGCGCAATCTGACAACTTATTTTATAATGCGAATTAATGTTTAAGAACACTATAAATTCTAATATCTAGGGGCAAATTAATGAGACTTATCCCGTTAAATCAAGCAGCGCAAGTAGGTAAATGGGCAGCAGCACACATCGTTAAACGCATTAACGATTTTAAACCAACTGCAGAGCGTCCTTTTGTACTTGGCCTACCAACTGGTGGTACGCCACTAGCTACTTACAAAGCACTTATCGAGCTACACAAAGCTGGTGAAGTTAGCTTCAAAAACGTAGTTACATTTAACATGGATGAGTACATTGGCATCCCTGCTGATCACCCAGAATCATACCGTACGTTCATGTACACTAACTTCTTCAACCACATCGACATTCAAGATGAGAACATCAATCTTCTAGATGGCAACGCGGAAAACAACGAAGTTGAGTGCAAGCGTTACGAAGACAAAATCAAGTCTTACGGTAAAATCAACCTATTCATGGGTGGCGTAGGCAACGACGGTCACATCGCTTTCAACGAGCCAGCTTCTTCTCTGTCTTCACGTACTCGCATCAAGACTCTGACAGAAGACACTCGCATCGCGAACTCTCGTTTCTTCGACGGTGACATCAACCAAGTTCCTAAGTACGCACTAACAATCGGTGTTGGTACTCTACTTGACTCTGAAGAAATCATGGTTCTAGTAACAGGCCACAACAAAGCGCTTGCTCTAGAAGCAGCTGTTGAAGGTTCTGTTAACCACCTATGGACGGTATCAGCTCTGCAACTTCACCCTAAATCAGTGATTGTTTGTGATGAGCCAGCAACTCAAGAACTTAAAGTGAAAACAGTTAAGTACTTCTCTGAGTTAGAAGCTGAGAACATCAAAAACGTATAGTTCTTAGTTCTTAAATAAAGAAAGCCACTTAATGTGGCTTTTTTGTGCTTGCTACTTTTTGACGCGCAGAAAGCCAAAATCCATCACAAATATTCTTACAAATCATGCCCATATAAGAGCTCACCAAGTGAGCGGTGTTTGGTGCAAACTGTTTTACCTTCAACTCAGCCCCATCTCCCACAAGCTCAAAGTGAGACTCCACAAAAAACATAGACCAGCGAACTGCAGTTGGCATTAGTAGATGTGATATGGTACTCGCCTGTGCTATCACATCATGTATCTCACCAAAACCCATCAGCGGATCACTCTGCTATTTGAGAAAAGACTATGTCAGACAAAATTTCCACATCCGCACTCGCTAAACAAAAAGGCATAGAAGCTAAAACTTTATTTAGCGATCTAAAAACAGCGGGTTATATCGTGCGTTCACAGGAGCGTTGGGTACTCACAGAACGAGGAGAAAGCTTTGGTGGGGAATATGTCGAACATAAGAAGTTCGGTGTCTTTATTGTCTGGCCAGAGAAACTGCTTATCGATTTGGATTCATTCTCAGGAAATACATTGACCGCCACTCAGCTCGGCGGTGCCTTTCAACTCAGCGCAAAGAAAATCAACTTATTGCTCAATGAGCTTGGCTGGATAACAAAAGAAGACGACGGCTGGCATGTCACCTCTACAGGCTTAAAAGCCGGTGGTGAACAAAGAGAAGATAAAGCGACTCAAAACTTATTCGTGGTATGGCACGACTCACTGGTTCGCAATAAACGTTTAAAGCAGTCCGTTGTTGAATTCTTAGGGCACGATGCTGAAAGCCACTCTACTGATGTGTCATTTTCGAGTTTTCGTCAGAAATTCGAAGCGAAGCACCGAAGCTTAGATGGGCATTATGTTCGTTCAAAGGGAGAGCTGATCATCGATAACTGGCTTTATATGGCGGGAGTGGTTCATGCCTATGAACGTCCGCTCCCGATATCAAAAGAAGTAATGAGCGATTTCTACCTGCCAAGCGGCAAGGTATACATTCAGTTCTGGGGAACAGATTCAGGCCCTATAGAAGAAGACAAACGAAATGCGACCAAAAAAGTTTACCAAGAGCACGGTTTTAGCTTGATTGAACTTAACCCTGAAGATATCCCAAACCTCGACAGTGTACTTCCCTCTTTATTACGCCAATATGGAATCAAAGCGTACTAACTGGCTGATTTTCGAAAACCAACACACATCCAGATCACACTAATCAAATCATTATGGATATTTTTCACCATAGTGATTTGATGTGTTCGCTATTTTTCCCAAGCCAATCTTCTATTATCTTACACCCATCGACTTGAGCTACCGCAGATACTCGATTTATTGGGGCATGTTCGATAGCCATTTAAGCGTTCAGTCTTTTAGAGGCTGACTGTTCTAGAAACGACTTCTATAGAGATATAGCCTAAATGCGTTATCCGTTTATTGTTGACGTTACCGAACATAAAACCCTACAACATTTATATTGATAGATATTAGGATTCAACATGACTCATCCAATCATTTCAGATCTAAACACTCGCTACACAGCTAAAAAATACGATGCAGAAAAGCGCATCTCTGCGGAAGACATGGAAGTAATCAAAGAAGCACTTCGTTTGTCAGCTTCTTCTATCAACTCTCAGCCTTGGAAATTCATCATCATTGAGAGTGACGCAGCAAAACAACGCTTCCACAATACTTTCGAGAACATGTTCCAGTTTAACCAACCGCATGCGAAAGAAGCGTCACACACGATCCTGTTTGCTCACGATCCTAAGTACACTAAAGAGAAATTCGCGAAGCGTGCTGACACAGAAGTAAGCTCTGGTCACCTACCCGCTGAAATGTACGAGCAGTTCTTAGGGGCTTACGCATTCGCAGAAATGAACACAGACGAAACAGGTTTCAACGGAAACTGGACTAAGTCTCAAGTGTACATCGCGCTAGGTAACACAATGCACACACTGGCTCGTCTTGGTATTGCTTCAACACCGATGGAAGGCGTAGATGCCGCTATGATCGGTGAAGAGTTTGCTGACGAACTAGACGGTCACGTTGTTGATGTAGCGCTAGCAATCGGCTACCACAAAGACGGCGAAGACTATAACCACGGTAAACCAAAAGCACGTCTAGCTCTTGATGAAATCGTGACGACGCTTTAACGCGTTAATTAAGATGACGAATGAATCAACAGCTATAACACGTTAAACAGTTACAACGCTTAACTGCTACAACGCTTTAATTTTTAAAACGCTTTTTCGTTTTACAAAATATAGTTTCAACAGCACTTCAGACTGTTAAATTACACTGCCTTGTTTTGGCCAGACACTCGTCTGGCCTTTTTTATTCCTGCAATTTAAGACCTTAATTCACTTTAAAATAACTGTTAGTCATAAAGACTCTTTGGATTCGTTTTGATTACACGAAATGCATAGTCAAAAAGACACGATAGAAAATCAAAACTAAAATAAAACCATTTAAACCAAACACTTAAAAACATGGCACAACTAGTGCAATGATGACCTTAGATATTTAAATAAGGTATTATCATTATGACTATTCACGTTAAATCAAATGTTCACTGGGTTGGCGTCCACGATTGGGAAACAGAACACTTCCATGGTAAGGAATACCACATGAACAAAGGTACCAGCTATAACTCGTACCTGATTCGTGAAGAGAAAACGGTGCTTGTTGATACCGTTGATCATCGCTTTACTGAACAATTCCTTGCAAACCTTGAGATGGAAATCGACATCAACGAGATCGACTACATCATTTGTCAGCATGCTGAAGAAGACCACTCAGGTGCCCTTTCAGCACTATTAGCCAAAATTCCAAACACACCCGTCTACTGCACAGAAGCTGGCGTTAACTCGATTGTTGGCCATCACCATCAGCCTGACTGGAACTTCCGAACCGTTAAAACAGGCGACACGCTCGATGTGGGTAACGGTAAGCAACTCATCTTTGTTGAGATGAAAATGCTGCACTGGCCAGACTCAATGGCAACATACCTCACAGGTGACGAGATCCTGTTCAGTAACGATGCGTTCGGTCAGCACTACTGTGATGAAAACCTATTTAACGATCAGCTAGACCAAGTAGAGCTGCACGACCAATGCCTGCGTTACTTCTCGAACATCCTGACGCCTTTCGCGCCTTTGGTGAAAGCGAAGATAGAAGAAGTGCTCAGCTTAGGCGTGCCAATCGATGTTATTGCTACTTCTCATGGCTGTATTTGGCGCGACAATGCGACGCAAATCGTTGAGCAATACTACGAGTGGTCTAAAGCCTACAAAGAAGATCGTATCACCATTGTCTACGACACCATGTCGAACAACACTCGCATGATGGCTGACGCAATCGCAAAAGGTATCCGTAAAGGCAGCCCAGAAACGGCAATCAAGGTCTTCAACATTTCAAAGCACGACAAGAATGACATCCTTGCCAATATCTTCCGTTCAAAAGGGGTTCTAGTCGGCTCATCGACCATGAACAATGTGATGATGCCACAAATCGCTGCACTACTAGAAGAGATCCACGGCCTGCGCTTTGCTGGTAAAAGAGCCGCAGCATTTGGCTCTTCAGGGTGGACTGGCGGCGCAGTAAAACGCATCGATGCTCGCTTACGTGAAGCCAACTTCGAAGTGAGCGCACCTCAGCATATTCACTGGAAACCAGATACAGACGCACTTCGCCAGTGTATTGATTACGGCATGACACTGGCCGAGGTTTGGCGTGTAGAAGCAGATGAAGTGAGCACACCGAAACAAGTATCACGTAATGTAACACCGCTTGAAGCCACACTAGCACCGGTAAACACCACAGCCGAGCTCAAAGACACAGCAGAGCTGAAGCCAGAAGAAGAGCAAGCTAAGCCAGTGCACAGTGCAGACTGCACTTGCTGGCGTTGCACAGTGTGTGAATGGGTGTACGACCCACAATTGGGCGAACCCTACCAAGGCGTCGAACCTGGAACTCCTTGGGCGCAAGTACCTGATGATTTCCTTTGCCCTGAATGCCATTTAGGCAAAGAAGTGTTTGTGGAGAAGTAGCATGTCGAACATTGTTATTGTGGGTGGCGGTTTCGCTGCCCTACAAACCATCAAGATGGTACGTAAGCTTGACCAAAATATTGCGATTACTATGATCACCGCCGATGCCGGGGTTGAGTACAGTAAGCCGAATCTTTCGCACGCGTTCAGTCAGGAACAAACGCCGGAAACACTGGCAGTACATAACGCTCAACAATTGGCAGAGCAGTACAACGTGGTCATCAAAACCAAAGCACTTGTGAGCGAGATAGATACTGAGCAGCAGTGTGTTTATGTTGATGGCCAAATCATCCACTATTCAAAGTTGGTATTAGCGACGGGCGCGACGCCTTTTATACCACCAGCGGAAGGGCTTAAACGCAGCGCAACCATTACGTTAAATAGTTTGGAAGAGTTCGATAAACACAAAGCTCAGATCGATGGCGCTCAACGCATCACTGTGATAGGTGGAGGCTTGATTGGGGTCGAGCTCGCATTCGACCTTCAAACTGCGGGTAAAGATGTCACGATTATCGAACCCGCAAGTTATCTATTGAATAACCTAGTGCCACCTTTCGTGTCCCTAGAGTTAGAAAGAGAGTTAAGAAAAGCAGGCGTCACCGTTGAAACTGATTCTGCGATTTGTCGAGCGACTTACCTCCACGATGGAGTCAGGCTACAAACTACCGCCTCTCGATTAATACGAGCAGATACCGTGATTGCCGCAGCAGGATTAAGGCCAAATACGGCTTTAGCCACGCAAGCGGGATTAGAGGTCAACAGAGGCATTGTGGTTGATGACACCCTGAAAACCAGCTCCAACAATGTGTATGCGATTGGTGACTGCGCCGAAATAGAGGGGCGCATGATGGCTTATCTTCAGCCCGCCATTTTGTCTGCAAATGTGTTGGCTAAGCAGCTGACTTTAGATAAAGGAGAGATCAAAGTGGGCGAAGGAAAGCTCAACTTGCCTCACATCATCACTAAGGTGAAAACACCGAGCTACCCGATTCAACTCGCAGGGCGCGATATTCAAACCGCTCAAAGTTGGGAAACGCGATTCGACCCGAAAGGCATTATCGCTAAAGGCTTCAATGAAGATGATCAGTTGGTTGGATTCATTGTCACGGGAGAACACACCAAAGCCGCGTTCCCTCTGCTTAAAGAACTACAAACCAGCTCACCGACATAAGATAAAATCTATAAGTTCGGTATACGTTAGACAATAAAAAAGCCAGTCAACAGACTGGCTTTCTTGTATTCATCTTAGTGCAATGAGTTCATCACATTTATGCAAAGTCGAACATTAACCGATAAACGAGATGTAACCTTGTAGGATAATCAAGTTCACGATATCAATGAAGAAGGCCCCCACGATTGGCACTACCATGAAAGCTTGTGGCGAAGGACCGAATCGGTTCACCAAAGAGCCCATATTCATTACCGCTGTTGGTGTTGCACCTAGGCCGAAACCACAGTGACCACCCGCCATAACCGCTGCGTCGTAGTTAGATCCCATTACTTTAAAAGTCACAAAGTAAGAGAAGATTCCCAACACCACAGCCTGAACCGCAAGGATAGCCAAGAACGGAATCGCAAGATCGAAGATGTTCCAAAGCTTAAGGCTCATTAGCGCCATCGCTAAGAACAGTGACAATGACACCGTACCAAGAATATCGACCGTTTCGCTGTCCGTCTTGTGCAGCTTAGTCACTTCGAACACGTTAGTGATGAACACACCGATAAACAACGCGTAAACGAAGTCAGGAATCATCAACCAAGAAATTTCAAAAGTCGCTACCCACTGCTCTAAATATTTCGCACCCGTAATACAGATAAGAAGAATGAACAATACTTCAATCACCTTCTTCGCCGTCACTTTGTCTTCTTCATACTCGTTGTAAGTAACAAGTTCAGGAAAACGTTCGTGGGTTTGCGTGCCCGTGCCGTACTCAGATTCAAGTTGATTTTTATCAATCAACTTTTGAGCGACTGGGCTACCGATAATACCACCGATAATCAAACCAAAGGTCGCTGAAGCCATCGCGATTTCTAGCGTATTCGCAATGCCAAACGTGTCTGCAAAGGTTTGAGACCAAGCTGCACCCGTACCGTGACCACCAGAAAGCGTGATAGAGCCAGCAATCAAACCCATTAAGGGTTCAAGGCCTAGAGCCGTCGCAAGTGTTACGCCCACACCGTTTTGAATAATGATGTAAACCGAAGCCACCCCTAAAAATAGGAATACTTTGGCACCACCTTTCATCAGCTGTGTGTAGTTCGCCGCAAGGCCAACCGTTGCAAAGAACATCAACATGAAAGTGTTCTGCAAGGGCAAAGAAAATTCAAGATCAAGGCCGTTAAAGTGCAGGGCTGTAATAGCAAAAGCGACAATCAAGCCGCCGACAATGGGCTCTGGGATATTGTACTTTTTGAGAACAGGAAGCTTTGCATTGACGAAATGACCTAGAAACAAAACACTAATCGCGATTAGGAAGGATTCTAGTGGTCCAATTGAAATTAATTGATTCATATAACCTCTATTTTTTACGTTCTCATCTTCCTTAACGAGTCTAGTTTTATCTGTAATTATCTGTGCTGCTCTACCTATATTTATACAAACTGGAGAGAAATTGTAGATTCGAAAAGCGAACACATTACTGCGTTCACTTGGTGCCATGTTAGTGGCACGTTAACTTTTACAGGAGATCAAAGGATTTGTGACAACAATCACCTCTAAAAAGTTGAAAACGGCGTGAGTATTCTTGCCGCTGACTCCGCTTTTTTAATACCTAAAAAAGCAAAAAGGAGCTATTGCTAGCTCCTCTTTCATCACCATCGCTGGTAATTAGAATTTTTTCGGTGCGTAACCAGTCATAACCTCAATACGAAGCTCTTTACCGATCTTGGTCATTGGGTGAACAATCACGAGTCCTTTAACAGACTTCTTAAGTTTACCCATATCCGCTTGCTCAGCCTTAGTAATCTCACGCTTAAATGGCATATCAACCAGAGACTTACGCTCTTGGTTTACATCAAAGCTTTCTTTATGTTTCAGCTGAGCGATTTTCTTGGTTAGCTTCTTAATCTCATCTTCAAATTGACGAACAACAGGACGATCATTACGAGTTTTAGCAGCCGCTAACTTGTTGCGACACTTGTCTAGACGGTTGTTAATTTGTTGAAGTTCGTTTTTAACACTCATAATAATTTCCTAAGATTTAACAAGCCAATTCGGATTGGGGCGCGGAGTATAGCACAAGGGTTCACTTGAACCGAAATTTATCTTAAACATCGCTACCTAAACAAATCATTTAAGACCAACACAATAGCTCCAAACACAGAAACGCCCTTATTCTTTCGTGTAAACAATAAGGGCGAATGAGCATTTCCTACGGAGCTGATTGACCCCATATTTTTTCGCGAAATTGAGGAATAAGTTGGCTAGCACCAAATTCATTCAGGTGATCGTCATCAACGTATGTTGGGTGATTGTTGATATCCCCTTGGCACTGCTGATCATCACAAAATATCGGTTCAGGGTCTATAAGAGTAACTCGACAGTTTTGGCTGATTTTTTCATAAGATTTCGTAATCAATGCGGTTCTTTGTCGGTACTCTTCAAGAGGAATAGAAACCGAAATATCAGATTGATTTAGAATCGAATACTTATACATAGTTTTAGGTACATCTTTCTTAAGCTCAGGGATTGGCTTGACCAAATAAACAGGGTTAGATTGACTAAGCTCGCACATGGTCTTTTCAAAACTGGATAAGATTGAGTTCAGGTACTCTTCAGATCTGGTCTGAAACCTTTTATCCCCTGCGATTAAACTGATCTTTTCTTGCTCGTTTTGCCATCCATCTTCATTCGAACCATATAGATAGCCACCCATTCTGTTAATAACAACCACAGGAACATTAGGGTAGTTGGTTTTCGCTTTTATTAGCGATGCTGAGACAAAATCCCCACACTCTTCTGATAACTCACCACTTGAAAGCACTCTTTTGATACCTGAAATCGTCGGACATGCGCTTCTCGTCCAGTCGATGACCGATGTATCGTTAGGTGCTGACGCTTCAACACTTCTCACTATCGATGCGCCATGACTATCGCCTAAAACAATAGCGGATACGGGTCCTGATCCATAGTGACACTCAGGAGATGCTCCAAATTCGACGTGGCACTCTCCGCTTCGTGGATTCCGTTCATAGACACTTTGTGCAATGACTAGCTGTGTTTTATCCAGGCGCCAAAGTAACCCTTCACTTTCATAAACAACCTGTCCGATCAGGGCAACAGGGATAGCAAGAACTACGGGATAATAAGCCACAAAAAAACTAGCGCCTTTACGTGCTTTTTTAGGTCGGTAACTTTCAATGAACTTAAAAGAAAGGATCCCCATCAATACCGATATCATTACTCCAACTATATTGTGAGTAATAGTGTTGCTCGTAAGGTTCTTAATGAAAACATTAATAGGCCAATGCCAGAGATAAATTGAGTAGGAACACAACCCAACCCCTTGTATCAGTCGTGATTTATGAAAGGTAAAATTGAGGTCCAAATTCAAAAGCAGAATTATCGCGGTAGCAATGACCGGAATAAGCGTCACATGACTCGGCCACAGTGTGCTGCTGTCTATCAAGACAGGTGAAATAAACAGTGAGGCAATAGCAACTAACAGCAATAACTGAACATTGGACTTTTTTAATTCAATGGGCTCTCTTTTCAAAGCAACCACCGAACCTACGAGCAGTTCCCATGCGCGGGACGGTAATGTGTAATAAGAAGCCGAGCTCCCTAAATACGCATAGTTATAAGCTAGACTTCCGATTAGAGTCGTTCCAATAGCAACGGCTGCACCTTTAGCTCCGAATAACTTGTAGGTCGCCATTAAAACAAGAGGATATAATACATAGAATTGCCATTCTACGGATAAAGACCAAGTGTGAAGTAACCACTTGCTTTGCGCGGCCACATCAAAGTATCCCGACTCTTTTAAATAGGTATGGTTAGAAACAAACCCGACACTGGTGAGAATATGCTTACCTAATTTTCTTAACGCCCAAGGGTCTAGGTAAATAATGCCAACGAGTAACACAACAAGGCACATAACCGCTAAGGCAGGAATAATGCGTTTTGCTCTCGCTAAATAAAAGTCCTTTAATGAGAAGGTATTAGTTTCCAAACTCGACATGATAATTTTTGTCATCAGGAAACCTGAAATGACAAAAAACACATCCACACCTAAAAAGCCGCCAATGATAAAACCCGGAAAAAAATGGAAAATGACGACGATTGAGACAGCTAATGCACGTAATGCATTGATGTCATACCTGAAATTTTTATTCATTATTTGTTCGTTATAACCTTAAATCAATAAACGCACTAAAACTACCCACAATGAAATTAGCGTAATACGCTGGTTTCATTACGCTTCTTTTCTCACTTGCAGTTTTAGTAGTACTCCAATAAACACAAAGTACATGACAGCTAAATCACCATTCCTGAAAGGTGAATCGAATAGACACATGAAAGAAAAATAAACGACCGGTAACAATACAATGGGCGATAGCTTGTAGCTTGAATTAAACAAAGGGTACATCAAGCTAAGCATGAGAAGGGCAATGCCTACCAAGCCAGATGACGCTGCTTTATCAATATAATTGTTATGAAGATGCGCATTAACGATAAATCTCTTACCCGAATTTGTTGGCGTGAATGAGAGTTTATCTAATTGCGCTTCTTTATCACCTCCAATGCCGAGCAAGGGGCTATCCACAAAGAAATCGAACCCTGCTTGATACATTTGTAATCTTAAGCCTATGGAAGTATCCATGTTGCCTTGTGATATCTCATGGTACTCATGCAAGCTATAGTCAATACGTTCACTTACCACGTCATATTTCGACATCAAAAACACAGAAAAAACGACCATGGCACTAATACCAAGCAGCGCCTTGTACTGACGATGCTGCATCATCATTTTGAATAGGACAACTAAACCAATAAAAATAACGGCTAGTAGAGGCCCTCTTGACCCCACCAAAAACATTGATAGAAAGCCTATAAATGCCAAGATAGCAATTGCTTTGGGTTTTTTCCCTTCATACGAAACACACCCAAGTGCGAGCAATAAAATGACAGAGAAGCCTTGAATTGAAGCTATAACAAGAGCATTAGACGGCAAGCTCCCCCGATCCCCAGAGAGAAAAAAGATATAGTAAGCAACAAGGACGGTTGTACTGACAACAGAAGTGAAACATAAGTTCTGTATACCTGATAACTTAACAAAGCCATTTCGATAAAAAAGGAAAAATACCAGAGCAATCAACGTTGCCCTCAATTCTTGACTACTGAAACCATGCAACTCGTAAGATATAGTGGAAAAAATAGAGAGCAAGAGCAGTATCCACACCCAGCCATCTTCAAACCAGTCATGCTTCTCCTTGTTTTTTCGGTACAAAAGAGCACAACAGGCCGCAATCAATAAAGTGATACCCGCAAGAGGCTTACTCCCCTGACCTAACCACACCTGAACGGTAACAATCCAAAACAAAGGCAGTGTAATGAGTATCTTTTGAATTAAATTCGTGTTGATTCTAACCATAACTAATCTAAAAATGCTGAGAAGAGTTGCACTCTAAAACAAACTTGCCACTGTCGCAAACGAACTGTCGTGACATACAGCGGAAAACAAAGAAACGCCCCCTCCCATGAACCATTTATCCCACGGTTTATATCTCCTAACTAAGCCAATCAAGCGGCTTTAGCATTTACAAAAAGAGCCACACCGAATTGATCGAACACCACCGACTCCGCGTATATGTTCTCAAATTACATTTGAACTAAGGAGTGCTATGTGCCGAATTCAGCTGAGAAGATCACACGGATAGAAACCGAATCAGAATCACCCGTACAGACTTCTCAAGAGCTTGCGGTGTTTCCTCTCCCGTTATTCATTTTGCCAAGGGGCAGACAAAGACTGCGTATTTTCGAACCCAAGTATTTGAAAATGGTCGCTCATGCTGCGCAAGGAGACGGCTTCATCATCGCGACTCAGGACGACACCAACTCCGAACGTCTGAGTTCTTGGGGGACAAAAGTGTCTATTGTCGATTTCAATATGTCCGATGATCAAATCTTGGAAATCGATGTTGAAGGCGAACAGTTGGTGCAGCTTCACTCGTCCTTCCGCGACACAGATGATTTAATAAAAAGTGATTTCCGCCCGTTGCCTCACTGGCCACAACACAGCTATAAGGTGCCGAACGTGGTGACTGCGTTTCTCGTCGAGTTGTTTAGAGAACACGATTCAATCAGAGCACTTTACCCCACTCCTGACTTTGAAAGCCCTCAATGGATCTGTGCTCGACTCCTCGAAATGATGCCTATCCCATTGGAAAAGAAAACCAAATTCACAGAACCCGCTAGTTTTCCGTCTTTAGTTCCCTTTTTGAATCAAATCATTACAGGGCAATAAGCACTTTATTCACTATAATTTTGTATAGTAGAAGTTAATTTAAATTAAAGTGATCCCTACTCTCACTCTCCACGTAGTGTCTATCAAATTCGCATGATGGTTAATTACTATGCAAGTGGAAAGCAGAAGAACAGGGAACGGCAAGGAGCATGTCATTATCCCCGACAACAAACTACCTACCGAAAGTAAGGTACCTACAGAGCTCTCAAGCTGGCTGATTTTGGTTGGTTCAGACAGAGATAAGCAAGCATTTACGTGTTTGTTTAAATTCTTTGCTCCCAAAATCAAGCGTTTTGGCATCAGTAAGTTGGGCGGTGAAGCCGCTGCCAACGAGCTAGTCCAAGACACCATGACCAACGTTTGGAAGAAAGCGCATCTCTACAATGAAGAGAAAGGCGCAGCGACTACTTGGGTTTATACCGTGATGCGAAATGCGGCCTTCGACATGTTACGAAAGGTGAAAGCAAAAGCAGAACAAACCATCGCTGACGACATTTGGCCAATAGATGCAATGGTCGCGGAATCTCAAAGCGATGAATTACCGTTTGGTGATCATTTGATGAGCCGCCATGTAATGACTCAAATAGAGAAGTTGCCTTTGGCTCAGAAAACGATTGTTAAAGGTGTCTATTTCCAGGAGCTATCTCAAGAGCAACTCGCTCAACAACTTGGCGTCCCACTTGGAACCGTGAAATCACGTCTAAGACTCGCTTTAGCCAAACTTAAGGTTCACATGGGGGAACAAGATCATGATTAAACATCACCCAAATACCGCAATTTTGAAAGATTTTGTCGATGGCACACTAGCAGACTCAGTTTCTTTGATTGTCTCTAGCCATGTTGAACTGTGTGAACACTGCCAACAACAAGTAAGCATGCTGACGGCGCAAGCTGCTGACTCAGTCTTTGAAAGTGATACCTCAGGGCTTCAACTTTCTGACAGCGAAATGGATGCGTTCCTATCCGATGATGGGGAGTTTGATTTTGATGCGATTGCTCAAATCACTGCTGATTCATCTCAAGCTATCGAAGTGACACCCGAAGTTCAGCAAGTTACGGTTGCAGACACCACATTCACTATTCCTCGCGCGTTGAACTCAGTGGCGAGAAAAGACTGGATGAACTTAGGCAAAATTTCACGCGCAAGACTCGATTTTGACGACGAAGCACACCACACCAGCTTGCTGCACATCGACAAAGATGGACAAGTGCCTTGCCACACCCACAAAGGCTTTGAGATTACGCTTCTCTTGGAAGGCAGTTTCGAAGACGAAATGGGCGTCTACAACAAAGGCGACTTCATCTGGTTAGACGGAAAACATACGCATCAACCCGTAACCAAAGAAGGTTGTGTCTGTCTCACCGTTTCTAGTGATGCGCTTTACTTCACAAAAGGTGTGAGTCAGTTATTCAATCCGCTAGGTAAGTATATCTATTAACTCAGTTGCACGCTATAAATATACAGGATGGCATGAAGCTATCCTGTATAATCGTCCGTAGATCTGGCTTAAAACATCAATGGTGTTGAGATTTCAAACACACCCGGCTCTGTAAGTACGATTAGCAATGTTGAAATATAATAAATAGCTCAAAGCAAGAGCAAAGGAGTTGGCCAATGGAAAAGAAAATTAAAATAGGTATCAGCGCTTGTGTTGCAGGACACAAAGTACGCTTCGATACAGGTCACAAACGCTCTCGTTTTTGTACAGATGACCTTGCAGATTATGTTGAACTGGAACCAGTATGCCCAGAGATGGCAGTGGGTCTTCCAACACCTCGCCCAACCATTCGCCAAGTTCGGCAGCTAGACAATATCATTCACGTTTCCCGACCTGACGGTTCTGGTGACGTGACCAATGATCTGATCGAGTTTGGGCAAAACTATTCAAAGAATAACCAACACATCGCAGGGTTCATTGTGTGTCAGAAAAGCCCAACCTGTGGCATGGAGCGAGTAAAGGTTTACCACCACCACGGGCGTGGTTCTGAATCGACAGGCGTTGGCTTGTTTACTCAACAAGTTATGCAAGGCAATCCTCTACTTCCAGTAGAAGAAAATGGTCGCCTCAACGATCCAATTCTGCGTGAAAACTTTATGACTCGTGTTTTCACTTACCAAAAATGGCTCGATCTTGTTGATGAAGGTGTCACCAAACACAAACTGATTCAATTCCACAGCGCTCACAAATACCTAGTGATGTGCCACCACATAGAAGGCTACAAGAGCTTAGGTAAACTTTTAGCGAGTAACGATTTAGAGATCGATGAGCTGGCAGAAAAGTACATAGAAGGTCTGATGACGGCGCTAATGCATCATGCAAATCGCGGCAGTCATGCTAATACTCTGCATCATTTGCAAGGTTACTTTAAGAAACAACTGAGCAGCGCTCACAAACAAGAGCTCACGAATCAGATTTCATCATTCAGAGAAGGGCTAGTTCCGCTGTTAGTGCCACTGACGCTGATTAACCACTATCTGATGGAATACCCAAACGAGTACCTAGAATCACAAGTTTATCTAAACCCGCACCCACAAGAACTTAAGCTGAGATACGGATATTGAGCGACATTCTATGGATAAGACGAGACCTGAGGATTCACGATAACCCAGCGCTCGTCTCTGCAGTTGAAAACGGCGTCTCTATCGCCGTTTTTATTTCAACCCCGCAGCAATGGCAACAACATCACCTGGCACCGATAAAAGCGGACTTCATTTATCGCCACCTGAAACAGTTCGAGTCACAACTCGCTGAATTCGGTATCACTCTGCTGCACCTCAAAGCCACAGACTTTAACGATCAAGCTATTCAACTCATCAACTTGTGCAAACAGGTCGATGCGACATGTGTGTATGCCAATTCAGAGCCGGAAGTGGATGAGCAGTTAAGAGACAAACGCTTAATCGCTACTGGTATAAAGCTGAAAATAACCGACTGCGATACGATTCTGCCATTAGGTAGCGTACTGAATAAACAAGGTGAGATGTTCAAGGTTTTCACACCTTTCAAAAACGCATGGTTAAAAGAAGTGCAAGCGAAAGGCATTATTTGCAGCCCAACTCCAGTGCATTCAACAGGATCAGCGCAAGCAGGTTCATCTGAAACGGATTCGCTTCAGAATCCATCACAACTGAAACAATCGTTAAGTGGTTTTTCTGGCGAGTACGATTTCGACTTTCCGCGTACCGATTCAGAGCGTTGGCCACTAAGCCAAGACGTCCTTGAGAGCGTGATCCCCAATTTCTTAGCCAATAAAGTTAATGACTATTCTCGCCTTAGGGATATTCCATCAGTAAAGGGGACATCAGGCCTATCTCCTTACCTGGCTATTGGTGCAGTCAGCCCTCGTTGGTTAGCGATTCAATTGATTCAACAACAGCCGGACTTGTTATTTGATACTCAGTTGCCAGCCTTTTCTTGGCTTAATGAATTGATTTGGCGAGATTTTTATAAGCATTTGATGTTCCATCATCCTATACTGGTTAAAGGTGCGAACTTTCAGCAGAAATACAACGGCTTAGATTGGTATCACGACAACCCTAGCTTCAAGGCGTGGTGCGAAGGAAGAACCGGATATCCATTGGTTGATGCAGCAATGCGTCAATTAGTTGAGACAGGCTGGATGCACAACAGGCTAAGAATGGTGGTGGCAAGCTTCCTAACCAAGCACCTGCTGATCGATTGGCGCTGGGGAGAGCGGTTTTTTATGTCGCACCTCATCGATGGCGATTTTAGTGCCAACAACGGTGGCTGGCAGTGGGCTTCGAGCACTGGTTGTGATGCTCAACCCTACTTTCGAATTTTCAATCCGATCACACAGAGTGAAAAGTTTGATCCAAAAGGAATTTTTATTCGTAAGTACATACCAGAGCTGCAAAATATTCCTGACAAGCATGTGCATTTTCCACATGATTACATTGCAAAAAACGGAATTAACAGCAAATACTGGCAACCCATCGTTGAACACAAAGAAGCACGATTGAGAGCCTTAGCCTTTTTCAAATAATTAGAGTAAATATTATGGATAACTCTCTATGGCTTGATAACTTTCTCAACATGTATCGAGAACTCGGAACCGACAATTTCGACGTGCTAAAGACGGTTTATCACCCTGATATCGAATTCCAAGACCCACTGCATCATGTCAGTGGGATTGTCGCGTTAACTCATTACTTCGAGAACCTCTACGCACAAGTGACTAGCTGTTACTTTCATATAGAACACACTTTCGAAGCGAACGACGAAGCTTCTGTTTACTGGACGATGCAGTTTGCTCACAAACAACTCAATGGGCAAAAGCCGATTGAAGTTCAAGGGCATAGCCATATCAAAATGTTGGACAATCAAGTGGTTTATCATCGCGATTATCTGGATGTGGGTTCTATGCTGTACGAGCACATCCCAGTATTAGGTTGCGCGATCAAATCCATAAAAAAAAGAGCGAGCCGATAATGCGTATTATGATCACAGGCGCGACCTCAGGCATCGGCCAATCACTCGCTATCGATTACGCTCAACAAGGGCATCAGGTGATTGCTTGCGGCCGTAATCAAGACAAACTGCAAGCCTTAGTTGATTCTCACGAGACAGACTTATCGCACTCGTCAATTGACCCACTCTGTTTTGATTTGACCGATTACCACAATTTCCCAGCACTCGACCAAGATAAGCCGCTCGACCTACTGATCTTGAACGCGGGTGATTGTGAGTACATCGATGATCCTGTCAATTTCGACGCAGAGTTATTCGAGCGCGTCATCAACATCAACCTAATTTCAATTGGCTACGCCCTTAAAGCTTGGCTAAAAAGCATCAAGCCCGGCGGCCGCTTGGTTTTGGTGAGTTCAAGCGCGAGCTTTCTACCACTGCCAAGAGCCGAAGCTTACGGCGCTTCAAAGGCCGCTCTCACCTACTTAGGTAGAACGCTCTCAGTTGATCTCGCCGAGTACAATATTCATGTCTCAATTGTGCACCCAGGCTTTGTTGAAACACCATTAACCGAGCGAAACTCCTTCGCTATGCCTATGATTATTAGTAGCGAGGCAGCCACTCAACGAATCGTAAATGGTATTGCTCAAGGAAAGAGCGAGATCGATTTCCCAAGACGATTCATATTAATAATGAAATTACTAAGAATGCTACCGACTCCAGTTTGGAAAAAACTCGCTTCAAGGATGGTATAACAATGAAAAAAATCGCCATTATAGGTTCAGGTATCTCTGGACTGACTTGCGCACATGTATTAGATAAGCACCACGACGTTACGGTATTCGAGAAAAATGACTACGTCGGCGGGCACACTGCTACGGTTGATATTGAACACCGAGGCAAGGCGTTTTCAATTGATACTGGCTTCATCGTATTCAACGACAGAACCTACCCAAACTTCAACCAACTGCTTGAGCAACTCGGTGTCGAAAGGCAACCGACCGAAATGAGCTTCAGCGTACACAACACCACAACTAAATTCGAATACAACGGCCATAGCATCAATTCGTTATTCGCTCAGAGGAGGAATATTTTCAAACCTCAGTTCTGGTCATTAGTGTCTGACATCCTCAAGTTCAACAAACTGTGTAAGGCTCAGTTTGAAAGCAATGAATTCACACCAGACGTTACCCTTGGCAGTTTCCTACGCGATAATCAATTTTCCGATTTTTTCAGCCAGCACTATATCCTTCCGATGGGCGCAGCAATTTGGTCGACAAGCTTAGAGGAAATGGAAGAATTTGAGCTTAAATTCTTCATTCAATTCTTCTACAACCACGGGCTACTCGACATCGCGAACCGTCCACAATGGTATGTAATTCCTAAAGGGTCGCGCTCTTACGTTGAAATCATCCTTTCACGCTTGAACAAATCCGTCGCTTTGAACACATCGATCAAACAAGTCACTCGCAATGAAGCGGGCGTCACGATTGAATTTGAAGATGGCGCTACACAAGACTTCGACGAAGTGATATTTGCTTGTCACTCAGACCAAGCGTTACGTCTGCTTGGCGATGCGACAGAGCAAGAGCAACAGGTACTGGGCGAGATCCCATACAGTCGTAATGAAGTGGTTCTGCACACTGATACCCGATTGTTACCAGACAGAAAGCTGGCATGGGCAAGTTGGAACTACATGTTGGATGGCGACAGTAAACGACCTGCCTGTGTGACTTACAACATGAACATTCTGCAAGGCATCGAAAGCCAAGACACCTTCTGTGTCACCTTGAATCAGAGCGAAGCCATCGACCCAGAAAAAATCATTCGCAGCTTTGTTTATCATCACCCGGTACTTAACTCGAACACGGTAGAAGCTCAGCACAAGCGCGAACAGATCTGTGGCAAAAAACAGACGCACTTCGCCGGCGCATACTGGTACAACGGCTTCCATGAAGACGGTGTCCACAGTGCACTCGATGTGACCAAACGCTTCGGTTTAGATTTGAGTAAGAATTCAGCGCTATGAACAGTCAAACCCTAACATCCGAAATGGAGATCGCATCCGAAAAGAGTGAAGAGCTCAGCGGGATCTATTGGGGCAACGTCAGACACCGCCGCTTTGGCGACATCACTCATGAGTTCAGCTATCAGCTGTATATGATGGGGTTAGATCTCGATGAACTGCACCAAACCACAGCTCGTAGTGTGCTGTTCGGAACTCGATGGTACAACCCGATTCGCTTCGTCGAATCGGATTATCTCGCTGAAAAAAAAGAAAATGCCACCACGGATGAACCAAAATCACTTAAACAACGTATAGCTTCCAAAGTGCAAAAACTTGGTGGGGTTTGGTCTGATTCAAACCGTGTGACGATGCTGGCTCAGTGCCGCTGTTTAGGTATCTATTTCAGCCCAATCAACTGTTTCTTCTGTTACGACGAAACAGGAGATTGTAAGTACATGTTGGCTGAAGTGAGTAACACGCCTTGGCGAGAAAGACACTACTATCTCATCGACATGCACCAAGAATTAAAGGTTAAGAAAGAGTTTCACGTTTCGCCGTTCATGGATTTGAATATGACTTATTTTTGGAAGATTAAGCCACCAGCGAAACGCACCTTGGTCCACATTGAAAGCCGCCGAGACGACAAGCTTTTCGATGCGACACTGGCCTTGACGAAACAGTCAGTAACCAAGACAAACATTAGACGAACGGTATTCAAGATTCCGACGATGACGATAAAAGTCGTGATGGGAATTTATTATCAGGCTCTCAAATTATTCCTGAAGAAAGTACCGTTTGTGGGGCACCCAGACTCAACATCTTAAGTGTCTTCACAGCAACTAAATAATAGAACTCGACCCAAGCTTGGGTTCGCTCCAACTAAGGGGCGCAACCCAGCTTAGTTGGCACAAAATATTAGAATGAGTTATCAGCGAGGTTTACATGGAACAGCTTGCCAAACAAAACAACAACATTGAACAACAAGCTAAAGCCGTTGCTGTTTCAAGCAACTGTAAATATCGAGCTTTAATCTTTAAGGTTCTAGAAAGCCTGCAATTCGCGACGCTTGAGATCATTGAGCGCGACCAACATTCGGTGTTCGGCGATCGAGAAGCAGACTTGAAAGGTAGAATCGTGATTCACGATGCAACATTTTTTAGAGATGTCGTGATTGACGGCAGTATTGGCGCATCTGAGGCCTACATTGATGGAAAATGGACAAGCCCAGATCTCACCAAAGTGATTCAAATCATGGCTCGAAATCAATCTCAACTCGACGAGCTTGATGACAAGACACAATGGATTTCTCGCATCAAAAACCTATTGCTGCGTCGTAAGAATGCCAACACAGAGCAAGGCTCTAAACGTAATATTCTTGCGCACTACGATATTGGCAATGAGTTGTATGAACGCTTCTTAGACAGCTCGATGCAATACTCTTCCGCTATCTACAGCGAAGAAGCAGAAACCCTATCCAAAGCTCAACAAAACAAAATGAAAACCATCTGTGAGCGATTAGAGTTGTCAGAGAACGATAACGTGGTCGAGATAGGCACAGGCTGGGGTGGCTTAGCTATATTCATGGCGCAACACTACGGATGCCATGTCACCACAACCACAATCTCAGATGCCCAACACGCGCTTGCAGAACAAAGAGTAAAAGCGCTTGGCTTAACCGACAAAATCACCCTGCTTAAAGAGGATTATCGTAACCTCACTGGTGAATATGACAAGTTGGTCTCTATCGAGATGATTGAGGCGGTCGGCCATGAATATCTACAGACCTTCTTTGAGAAATGTTCTTCACTGTTGAAACCATCAGGCAAAATGCTGATTCAAGCAATCACCATTGCCGACAGTCGTTATGACAAATACCGCAAAGGCGTCGACTTTATTCAGAAGTACATTTTCCCAGGCGGTTGCCTACCTTCGGTCTCAGTGATGACCCAACACCTTGCGACCAGTACAGACCTTGTTGTACAAGAAATTGATGACATTGGCCTGCACTACGCTCGAACGCTAAATGATTGGAACAACGCCTTTGAAAATAGTTGGGAAGAGTTAGAGTCTCTCGGCTATTCCGAAGAGTTTAAGCGCTTGTGGATCTTCTACTTCTGCTACTGTGAAGGTGCATTCAAAGAGCGCGTGATCAGTACTCATCACTTAGTTGCTAGAAAACCTCGTTACTTTGGAGCAAAAGATGAAACGGTTTTGGATTATTAATCTCGTTCTGTTTCAAGCGACCTGGGTTTGCAGCGCGTTCTTTACCGCGCAAGCCCCGTTCGTGGCGCCACTGATTGTGGCCGTTCACTTCCTTCTCTCCCCTACCCGCAGTAGCGATCTGAAAATACTCATTTTATTACCATTGGGGCTGTTGCTTGATAGCCTCTTACTTCACTTCGGCGTGTTTGCCGTCGACTCTGAAATTGCTAATCAATCGTGGTTCCCAGTGTGGCTCGTTTGCCTGTGGATCATGTTTTTAATCAGTTTTAACCACAGCCTAAATTGGCTTTTAAAATGCTCGAAAGTGATCTTGTTTGTCATAGGGTTCGTAGCAGGTACTAGTAGTTATTGGGGAGGCATCAAAGCAGGCGCCCTTCTTACTACTTGGCCAGACGCATCGGTGTTAGCTGCCCTTGCAATAAGTTGGGGGATTTTGTTGCCCTTACTGGTGGCCGCTTACTCCAACTTAATACAACCCAAAATGGCAACAACGAGGTGACTTATGGCTTTTCCACGCAACCCTACGCAAGCGTTCAAATCTGAGAGAGATGTTAGTCGCGTTCGTACTCAAACAAGCGAGCAATCAAGAAACCGACTATTTAGCTTAGTCACCCTAACCCTCATTTTCGCAGCACTCCTATTTACTGGGAATTCCAAAGCTTCTGCTGTCGATGATCTAAATAAACGCGGTCAAGGTGAAATGAGTTACCTGTTTTGGACTCTCTATTCAGCCGAATTCTACACCACACCTTCAAACTCTGAGCGAGCATTAAAGATTGAGTACTTTCGTTCGATTGATAGTAAAGATCTGGTAGACGCAACCAAAGATCAGTGGAGTAAGCTTGGTTACTCAAATAACAACATTCAACGTTGGTTGAAACCGTTGTACGCGATGTGGCCTAACGTGAAAGAAGGAAGCACACTCACGATTCGTGTCGCTGAAGATAACGTGAGTAGTTTTTATTTCGATGAGCAACCCATAGGCACCATCCAAGACAAGCAATTTGGTGAAGCCTTTCTCGCGATTTGGTTATCTGAGAACACATCTGAGCCCGGTCTACGCAAACAACTATTAGGTCTGAACAAATGAATCCAAAAACAACAATAATAAAATTTGCTTTGGCACTGTTTTCACTCACTTGGCTAGCGGGTTGTGGCTCTGCAAGTTTAGAAAACCACGTAGACACTACGCCAGAGCTTAAGCTTGAAACCTTTTTCAACGGTGAACTTAAAGCCTATGGCATGGTTCTCGACCGTTCGGGCGATTTACTGCGACGCTTTGATGTCAAGCTCGTCGCGACTTGGGACGGTGACAAAGGAGAAATCAAAGAGTGGTTCTCTTTTGCTGATGGCGAGCGTTCAACACGCGTTTGGAACCTGGTAAAAACCGGCGAAAACACCTATTCAGGCACCGCTAATGATGTAGTCGGTACCGCTTATGGTGAGACCCAAGGTTCTGCTCTGTATTGGAAATATGATCTCGAAATTGAAGTAGACGGCAGTACCTATGAAGTGGTACTTGATGACTGGATGTTCTTGATGGACGACAAACGCTTGTTCAACAAAACCGAGATGTCTAAGTTCGGTTTTAAAGTGGGCGAAGTGATCTTGTATATCGAGAAGATTTAATTTAATCGCTCTTTCTTGTTCCCATTGTCATTAACGGTAGCCGTTACCCCAAAAGACACTTTCAGCCCACCATATAATCTCAGCCCACAAACAATCTCGGCCCACAATGCAATCTCAACCCACAACAAAAAATTGTGGGTTGTTCTGTTTAATCCCTCGAATAGCATACCTGTATGCTCAAGCCTTTGTGCTAAGATGCGCCACCAGCATACAAATGGGCTAAACTCAGTTGAGCGGATGTGATACACAGTTCCACCAATTAAGAGCACTTCCCCATTGTTTCGCTAAGCGTAGATTCCCTACCATGAATAATTGAAAAGGCTTTAAAGCATGAGCAAGTTGACCTCAGCGGAGCGTAAAGCTCGCGACAATGAACGTTTCTCACAACGCGTAAACGACCGCAGAGAAAAAGGCGAAGACGTAGTTGCTTACGCATTGACCAACAAAAAAGCTGTAAAATTCCTGACTAAGTCAGAGAAAAAACGTTTCAACGAAACGAGAGCAACACTTCAAGAAGAGAAACGAGTTAAAGAACAAGAAGAACTGAACCGAATCGAAGACGCGTTCACGACCAAGCAGTTCGACGACGAATAATCACTTCCGCTCACTCAATAACTCTGGCTCTGCTTAGCAAACCTAAGTAAACGTGATTGTAAATTATTATGTCCGTGTGAGCACGAAAGTGTGCGACAATGCTCGGCGTAAATTCATATTCAAGGTTTATTATGAAACTTCTAGTTCGTAACCTATCGCGCTCTACTGCAGAGCAAGACATCCGTGTTCTATTTTCTGAGTTCGGCTCAGTAAAAGAGTGCAGCCTAGTTTTAGACCAAGAAACTGGCGAATCTAAAGGCTTTGCTTTTGTTGAAATGCCAGAGCACGAAGAAGCTAAAGCAGCACTAAACAAGCTGAACTTGTCAAAGCTTGGCAAAAACACGATTCGTGTAAAAGTAGCTAACTCTTAATAAGAACTAGCGCTATACAAGAACAGGCAATTGAACTGCCTCGTGATCTAGCTTCACAGTAAGCACAGATGATAAAGCCCGTAACGATATGACGTTTTTCAGCGTAATATCGTTACGGGCTTTTTGCTGCTCGCAATTCTCTTTTCACACGATTCGAATACGCCTACAGCCCTTCATATTCATCAATGGCACGCCTTGCTTCTGCCATTGAGCATCCAGATTCCATCACCAGCTGAGCCACCGTTATTGAGGGTGTCGCGGCCAACAGCGAAGCCAAACACACCACAGGTTTAGGCAGCACTTTGTCGATTGCGATTGCTATCCAATCGTCTTTTTCGTGAGTTAACATCGTTTTAAATTCAACGAGTTGATGCTCTTGAGCGACCAAAAGCCAATTACGCGAACGACGAACTCGTTTCAACTGACATCCACATTCTGCAGCATGCGCCATCACTTGGCTTTTATCACTCACACGATGTAAAAAACTATTCAGTGGGACGCTAAACATAACTCTCTGCTAACCAATATCTACCCATCATTTAAGTGCTCCCTAACTACCACTCAACAACTCAAAATTCTCTATCAATAACTCAATGAAATCATGCTTAGGATTACACAGACACAAAAAAACCGCCAGTGATGCACTAAGCAGCCTCGCGGTTTTTGGATGTTAACGTGTGTGGTTTACGCTTTAGTTTCTACCACAATGTCCGTTTTTACCGAGTTCGCGATAAAGCAGTTTTTGTGTGCCAAGTGATGTAACTTATCAAGCTGCGCACTGCTTGGAACCTTACTGCCTACAAATTCAATCCTAGGTCTTAGTGTCACTACAGTAACCGACGAACGGCCTGATTCATCTTCCTCAAGCACACCAATCGCATCATCGACATAAGAGTCGATCACATACTTCTGCTTTGACGCAATGCCCAAAAAAGTCAGCATATGACAGCTAGAGAGCGCAGCAATAAAGGCCTCTTCTGGGTCAACATTCGCTTCCACTGAAAATGGGAGTGGCACCACATGAGGAGAAGATGAAGCTGACACAGTAACTCCGCCATCAAATTCCCACGTATGACCGCGGCTGTATTGATTATCACTAAAGGCTTCATCTTCCGCTTTTTGCCAGCGAATGACCGCTCCATATTCAGACATAATTAATTCCTTTTATATTATGTAACGACTTAGCGGTCAGCAGGGTGATTAACGCCATCGTTGGTCACCACATCACCAATATCAAAAGGGTTTACCCCTTCCAAACAACCGATGTTAAAGCCATATTCATTCGGGCTAGAACGGCGTTGATGATGGGTATAGATACCGCAGTTCGAGCAGAAGTAATGCTTCGCGGTGTTGGTATTAAACTGATAAAGCTTAAGATGCTCAGCACCTTTCAGGATCTTAATCCCATCTAACGCCACAGAGCCAACTATCGCGCCTCTACGACGACAGATAGAGCAATCGCAGCGACGTGGCTTTTCTATCCCGTTAGGTAGGCTGAGCTCTAATTCCACCGCACCGCAGTGACAGCTTGCCTTGTGAAAAGGTTGGATAATCGTATTGCCAACTACTTTCATTTTTCTCTCCAGTCACGTCCTTGTATTCGAACTATTTTAACGAGAACCATTTACGTTGTCCGCAATGAAGCTTTAGATTTTGCACTTTCAGAACAATCAACTGATCGAAAAAATCCATCAACAATTCTCAGTATTTCAACGACATCGCCCTACATTAATAATCGTTAATCTAAGCACAATCCGCCCTTAATCCTTGTGCAAGTAAGCTTCCAGTATTAATCGAAATATAGAGAGAATGAACAGTGAATATACTCGGATACTTACAAAAAATAGGTAAAGCACTGATGGTGCCGATCGCGGTGCTGCCAGCCGGTGGTTTAATGTTGGGATTAGGTTATGCCATTGACCCAACAGGCTGGGGAGCCAACAGCCCGTTGGCAACCATTTTGGTTTATGGCGGTAAAGGCATCATGGATAACCAAGCGTGGTTATTTGCCGTTGGTGTCGCTTATGGTTTAGCAAAAGATAACAACGGTGCCGCAGCACTCTCCGGCTTATTAGGTCTGTTGATCATTGAGATGATTGTCGGTGATGTGAATGTTATTTCACAAATTACAGGCGTGCCTGTTGCTGACATGGGTGCACCTGAGCTTATCGCATCGAAAGCAGCTGTCAGTGCCTTTACTGGTATCGTGATGGGTATAGTTGCAGCCTCACTTTATAACCGCTTCCACACCATTAAGCTGCCCGCCGTTCTTGGTTTCTTTGGTGGTAAACGATTCGTTCCGATAGTGACGTCAATCGCCGCTATCGGTATCAGTTTGGTCATGGTTTATGTGTGGCCTGTTGTTTATGGTGCACTTGTTAACTTTGGTATCGCAATTTCTGAAATGGGTGCGGTGGGAGCTGGGCTTTATGGCTTCTTTAACCGACTTCTAATTCCTGTCGGTTTGCACCATGCTTTAAACCAAGTATTCATCTTTGATTTAGTCGGTATTAACGATATTTCGAAGTTCTGGTCAGGTACGGGTGAGCTCGGCGTGACGGGTATCTATCAAGGTGGTTTCTTCCCCGTAATGGGCTATGGATTACCTGCCGCTTGTTTAGCGATGTACCACTGTGCAAAACCAGAAAACAAAAAGAAAGTTGGCGGTATTCTAGGTGCTTCAGCACTAACCGCTATCTTAACGGGCGTAACAGAACCTATTGAGTTCGCCTTCATGTTTGTGGCACCGGTGCTTTACGTTATTCATGCGTTCTTGGCCGCTATCTCACTTTACCTTGCAGCAAGCATGCAGTGGATCGCAGGCTTCACCTTCAGTGGTGGTTTGATTGATTTCGTGTTGTCTTACAACCTACCACTCGCCGTTAAACCATACATGCTTGTACTCCAAGGCTTATGTTTTGCTGCGATTTACTACTCAATTTTCCGATTCGCTATCCTAAAATTCGATTTAAAAACACCAGGCCGCGAAGATGCTGAAATCGCAGAAGTAAACCAAGCGTCATCGAATGAAAAAGCCGCTCAATACTTAAAAGCGCTTGGTGGTCATGCCAACCTAACCAGTATCGATTCATGCATCACACGATTACGCCTAACACTTGAAGACATCAGCCTTGTTGAAGAAGCGACACTGAAAGCGATTGGCGCAATGGGCGTTGTTAAGATTGGTTCAAACAACCTACAAGTCATCATCGGGACAGAAGCAGAAGAAATTGCGCACGCAATGAAGCAGATTCCTGAAAGCCAAGATCTAACATCGGTCCCACTTCCGGGTTAAATCCTGCATAGCTAAAACACAGCACACGTTACTGTGCACATTAATACACTCAGGCCAAAGCGATTCGCTTTGGCCTTTTTTGTACTCGCAGCACAAAGAGAACGACCAACAACTTTTAAGACTTCCAAAGGCCATTTCAGTGTGATAACGAGCCTTATGTAGGCGGTAATGTGTGCTTGCACGGTTACTCACTTAAAATTTAGGATGACTATAGATTATGTGCATAGCATTCAGTTGGTTATAAACAATAATCTTGATATGTTAGACGGATAGATTCGTGCTTGCGCGATATTAAAAAGTTATGTGTTACTCAGAGTGTAAGGATATATCGATGAATTCATTTCCAAGAATGAGACAACCAGAAGGAAGTTTAGTGTGTGGTCCATATTGTCTTGTTGCATGTTTGCAGGCATTGGAACTGTTACCTTTAGAGTCACCAATTGAGCTCAATAAATACAATAAGCTGGGTAAAAAGTTTAATGGTGATGTTGTTACTTTAAGTCACAAGCATAACTTATTAGAGCTCGCTTCTGAACTTTATAAAATTACTGGAATTATCACTCCTGGGCAAAATCCAGATTATATTGAACACTCTGGGTATAACTCCTTAGGTGCAATGCTTTACGTGCTTGGGAAGTTGGGTTTGAATAGTGAAGTTGTTATAAAAAACAATAGAGCCTTGATGGAATTAAATTGTGCATTTCCAATTGAATTTGAGTTAATTAACGCACTAAATATTCCAATTTGTATTCTTAACGAACAAGAATCTACTCCTAGTGGAACAATGTTAATGTCTGTAATATCAGCCAATGATTCACTTCACTACGTTATAAATAACAGTCTTGGTGAGTGGCTTGATACAGATATAGAAAATGGTAATACTAATTGGGACTTCATTGAAAATTGGAATTCTACTAATAACAAACGTGATGATGCTACTTGGGTTGGAGTGTCCATCAGAGTTTCGCAATAAACACATAACGAATAAGGATGAAGGTGTTAGGCAACCAACAAAGTCCACTAAAATTAACGCTCAAAATAGAGGCGCGCTCTTAACCCTGGGGTGTTGTCTCTTAAGATAAGGTGAGCATGGTGACGCTTTACTACGGCATCAACCAGAGACAATCCAAGTCCATTGCCAAGCTCAGTGCGGCTTTTGTCAGCACGGAACATAGGGCGACAAACATTCATCTTATCGCTGTCTGAAATTCCAATGCCATTGTCTGCCACCGTGACACCAAAATAATCAACCACCACTTCAATTTCTCCCTTTTCAGGCGTGTACTTCACTGCATTTTCAACCAAGTTGAAAACAGCCCTGAACAGTAGACTTTTATCGCCTAATACTTCGCACTCTTGGTCTAGACGACAAACCAATTTTTGCTGTTTCATCTCAGCGATGGGGCTAATAAATTCGATGGCATCTTGGGCTATTTTCCCAAGGCCCACGCGCTCTGTGGCAATCGGCGTTTGGCCGCTATTTAACTTGGTGATCTCTAACATGCTGTTGAACAGAGATAAGATAAGCTCAAGCTCGTCGTGACAAGCAGAAAACTGGTCTTGATGTGCTTCGGTGAGCGTTGGGTCTGAAAGCACCTCTTCCAATCGCAATTTCAGTCGAGCCATAGGAGTGCGCATGTCATGTGCCATGCCGACCGTTAATGATTTTAAAGACTCTTCATTTTTGGCCATCTGCTCAATCATGAAATTGAGATGGATCGCCAGAATATCGAATTCATCATCTTGCTTAGATACTGGGATTTTTACGCGTTGTTCGCCACACAACACTCGATTCATCGCTTGGTTGACTATTTCCAAGCGCTTTAAGATAAGTACAGTGAAAAACAGAGCCGCAATCAACATCACAGCGATCGGTAATACGATTCCAGAGAAGACAATGGGAATCAGGGTGTTGCGGTATTCTTCTACCGCCCTTTGATCAATACCGATAACAAGACGATGCGTGTTTCCGACTGGAATGTCAGCCGTCTCTGATACGACAGAACTCACAGGGTAAATAGGAAGAGTGGCAGGGGTATTTGAGCGCTCTACCAAATGATAGTAAAAGTTGGTGTCAGAGGTCTGTTTAGCGGCTAGTAGCTTCTCAACATCGGCTTTGCTCTGTTTTGCGACATAGCTAAATTCAGAAGATTCATCTTGCAGTTGCTTGACCAATTGTTCTCGATGAAAAGCCTCGGAGTCTTTGTATACCTGCCTAATCACGATGACATTAATCACCGTCACCAACACAAACAACCCAACTAAGGTTTTAAATACCGAGGAACGAGTGAGGGAGTAATCATCGACGAAGGACATAACCTGCCCCTCTCACCGTATGAAGTAGATCCGGGCATCCAGCTTCCTCAAGCTTCCTTCTCAGGTTCGCAACATGAACATCGATGACATTGGTTTTCGGATCGAAGTGGTAACTCCAAATCGCCTCAAACAAGCGCATTCTTGATACCACTTGCTCGCTGTGCTCCACGAAATACTGAATCAATTGAAACTCTTTAGGCTGAAGTTGAAGCTCTTGATTCATGCACATCACACGGTGTGCTCGTAAATCTATTTTTAGGCAATCGTACGCGAGGCCGTTATCGCTAGAGCTTTGACGTTTAGTTCGATTGATAATGATATCAACCCTTGCGATAAGCTCGGCGAGCGCAAAAGGCTTTATCAGATAATCATCACTTCCCGCTTGTAGGCCATTCACGCGATCTTCCACACTGTCCATGGCACTTAAAATCAAAACCGGTAAGTTTTCTTCTGTGGCTTTAATGGCAGAAAGCACCTTCATGCCATCCAAGTAAGGCAGCATGCGATCAAGAACAACCAGTTGATATTCCGAGCTCAGCGCCATCATCAAGCCTTTCTTGCCATCTTCCGCTTGGTCGACCGCATAGCCATGCTCTTCAAGGCCTTTGGCAATAAATTCTCTGGTGGTGGTGTCATCTTCGATGATTAGTATTTTCACTGGTAGCCCTCTTTATCGAAGATAAATTCTATCGCAAACAAAATATTTATCGTCAGAAAAAAGAAAGGCTCGCGTGACTAATGCGAGCCAGATGCAGTTTAGGGGGTAAACGGCAATTCGGTAACTTGATAAATTGATAAATTGGTAAATTGGTAAATTGGTAACAAAGCTTTATTTCATCAATAAAGCTTCAATGACAATATAAATCCATCGGCATTGAGGTTTGATTTCCAATAGATTAACAATAATTAATCTCTGCCAGGTTTCTCGATCAAGCCACTAAACCTTTCGAACAGAAAGTCCAAAAACAATCGGATACGTTTTGGCTGATACTTCTTGCTGATGTACACCACATTCAAATCGGCACTGGACACCGACATCGCGGTATTGAAGTTCTTCATGTAGCCGTTAAGTAACGTCACGAGGCGCTGGTTATTGATATCGTCTTGCACATCCAACACTGATTTAAGCGCAATACCCTCGCCTTTTAATGCCCAGTATCGAATCACTTCGCCATCATCCGAGAACCGCTTAGGAACGACCGTGACAGCTTTCTTCATATCATGATCTTGGAAGTGCCAAGTTTTGAGTTCTTCATTGCTGCGGAGCATGGCCAAACAGTCATGTTCTGCTAAGTCTTGTGGCTTTAAAGGCGTTCCATGCTTGGCAAGGTATTCCGGTGAGGCACACAACACTCGTCGGCTTGGCGATAAGCGTCTGGAGATAAGGCTGCTGTCCACTAAGTCTCCATAGCGGATCACAATGTCCAAACCCGATTCGGCAATGTTCGATAAGTGATCGTCCAAATATAAGTAAGGGATAACATCTGGGTATTGCTGACAGAATTCAGACAAGATCGGAAGAATGTACTGCTTACCAATATCCTTCGGCGCCGCTATTTTTAGAGGGCCTTTGACCTCTTTGACACCGTTTTGAATCAGGTTTTCAGCTTCACTGACGTTATCTAATATCTCCAGACACGCTTTGTGGTACAGCTCCCCCGAATCGGTCAAAGACACATGACGCGTGCTTCTATTCAACAACTTCACACCATATCGCTCTTCCAGCGCCTGAAGCCTTGCTGTCATGGTTGCAGGGGAGAGACCCAGTTCGCGCCCTGCAGCGGCTAAACCTTGATGCTTCACGATGCTTACGAACATCGCCATGTCTGAAAACTTATCCATACTCTTCGCGCTTCCGCCCCTTCGTCTTAGTGCTCGATCTTAATGCCTAGCCACATTATTCAGATTAACCGAATAATGAATTCATATTTTAACCAATTATCAAATTTAGTCGAATAAATATAATAACAACCATCAGCAGAACAATGCAGGAATTCAGAACATGAAAAAAGAACTTACAAACCAGAATCTTATAAAACAAGAGAAGAGCACATTCGTCATCATTGGTGGCACGTCAGGTATCGGTAAAGCATTGGCGATGCAATTGAGAAACGAAGACAACACAGTACACATTGCCAGCCGACACACAGGCGTAGATATCAATAATGAAAAGTCGATTTGTGAATACTTTGAATCCATCGGTGTGTTTGATCACCTAGTGGTGACTGCAGGCTCTTTCGCTCCAGCAGGCAAAGTCACAGATGTTGCCGTTGAAGATGCAAAATCAGCCTTTGACACCAAGTTTTGGGGAAGCCTAAACGTTGCGAAACATGCTGCGCGCTACATGACATCAAATGGCTCAATCACTTTCACCACTGGCATGTTGTCACGCAAAGTCGTTGCAGGCACTTACGTTAAAACCGCGATTAACGCCGCGCTAGAAAGCGTCACAAAAGTGTTAGCAAAAGAACTGTCACCGATTCGAGTCAACGCAGTGAGCCCCGGCTTAACCATGACAGAAGCGTATAAAAACATGGACGATTCCGCTCGTACAAACATGTACGACAACGCCAAAAACAACCTACCCGCAGGCAAGGTTGGCGAACCTTCAGAGATAGCCATGGGTTACCTGTTCGCGATTAATAACCCGTACGTAACTGGGTCAATCATCGACATCGACGGCGGCGCTCTACTCAATTAAGCCCTCATCACTAAGCCCATCAGAAACAGTAATACACATTAAAGCGAGGGCGCCCAACATCGCGCCCTGTGCTGCCAAAGTTTGAAAATAGGTACATCGTCATGAAACAAGAAACCGTCCATAAAGAAAAGATGCCATTCCAAGTTTGGATACTGACACTCGCAGCGTTTGCAATCGGCACGGCTGAGTTTGTTATCGCAGGCATTCTTCCACAAATCGCCACATCACTTTCGATCACCGAAGGTCAAGCCGGATACCTAATCAGTGCCTACGCGTTGGCTATCGTTATCGGCGGTCCGATCTTAACCATCTACCTTGCGCGCTTTAACAAGAAGATGGTGCTGATTGGCTTAATGGCACTGTTCATCATCGGTAACGTGTTGTCGGCCTTAGCGCCAAGCTACCCATTGCTGCTGGCAAGTCGCGTTATCGCAGGCTTAGTTCAAGGTCCTTTCTATGGCATAGGTGCAGTTGTTGCAACCAACTTAGTGTCTGAAAAAATGGCAGGTAGGGCCGTTGGCCAGATGTTCGCGGGCTTAACACTCGCTAACGTTCTTGGCGTTCCAGCTGGTACATGGGTCAGCTTGCAATTCGGCTGGCACACCACTTTCTTTACCGTGGCAGCACTTGGCACTATCGCGATGCTTGCCATTCTGACTTCGATTAAATCGGCCGGTCACAGTGAAGCGAAAGACATCAAAACTCAGCTTCTAGCGTTCAAAAATCCAATGTTACTGATCAGCTTAGCAATCACCGCTTTTGCTTGGTCTGGCTTCATGACGCTTTACGGCTACCTTGCGCCAATTGCCATGCACATCACAGGTTACAGTCAAGAATCTGTAACTTGGATCTTAGTGATTGTGGGTGTTGGCTTAATCATCGGTAACACCTTGGGCGGGCGTTCTTCAGATAAAAACCTAGGCAAAGCTTCAATGTTTTGGGCTGTCGCGATGATCATTTCATTGGTGGTGGTTGGCCTTGTGGTAGACAACAAAATCCTCTTCGTTGCCGCTGCATTTGTCTTTGGTATTGCGTCATTTGCGAACGTTCCTGCCATGCAGCTTCGAGTAATGAACCACGGTGGCGAAGGGCAAGAGCTAGCAGCAACCGCGAATATCTCAGCGTTTAACTTAGCCAATGCCTTTGGTGGATTCCTTGGCGGCATGGTACTCGACAGCCAACTAGGCGCAGGAATGATTCCGTTCGCAGCCATTGTGGTTCCTATCGTCGGCTTGTTCTTAATCGCTAAAGCTAACCGAAACGAGAAACCACAAAGCAACTCAATATTTGCACCAACAGAAGCTAAATAATTTAAGAATTCCGTAACTTCAAAGTGCCAATTCATTATCAAACTGGAATTGGCACAGCACTAAAAAATTCATAAAGGTAGAGACCATGAACAAGTTATTCGAAACATCAGAACTGAAAGGCCTAGAGCTGCAAAACCGCGTGGTTATGGCACCCATGACTCGCGCTCGCACTAGCCAACCTGGAAACGTGCCAAACGACATGATGGCGACTTATTACCAACAACGAGCAAGTGCAGGGCTAATCATCACTGAAGCCACACAGATTTCAGATGACTCTCAAGGTTACTCATTCACACCCGGCGTTTATACCGATGCTCAAATCGAAGGTTGGAAATCAGTAACAACAGCAGCAAAAGAGCAAGGTGCCGCGATATTCTGCCAACTATGGCACGTGGGTCGGGTGTCTCACCCTACCTTTCAAAAAGGCGAGTTGCCGATTGCACCTTCAGCACTGGCACCTATAGAAACGCAGGTTTGGATCTCTGATGAGAATGGAAACGGCAACATGGTGGATTGCATCCAACCAAGAGAGATGACCCAAGCCGATATCGACCGTGTGGTTCAAGATTTTGCGAACTCAGCGAAGAAAGCCGTCGAGGCAGGGTTCAACGGAGTGGAGATCCACGGCGGCAATGGTTACCTCATCGACCAGTTCCTAAGAACCAATTCGAACAAGCGCACCGACAACTATGGCGGCAGCCGCGAGAGCCGACTTCGCTTTCTAATCGAAGTGGTGGACGCAGTCATTGAGGCAATTGGTGCCGACAAAGTGGGCGTACGTTTAGCTCCCTTCATCACCTTCAAAGACATGAACTGCCCAGACATCGTGCCAACGATTTTAGAAGCGTCAAAGGCGCTACAAGCGCGTGACATCGCTTATCTGCACCTATCAGAAGCCGATTGGGATGACGCACCTGTTATCCCTGAAAGCTTCCGTGTGGAGTTAAGAGAATTGTTCTCTAACACCATCATCGTTGCTGGCAGCTACACACCAGAACGCGCCGAAGAAGTGTTAAGCAAAGGCTACGCCGATCTCGTCGCATTTGGCCGCCCATTCGTTGCTAACCCAGACCTAGTTTCACGCCTACAAAATGGCAGCGAACTATCCGATCTTGATGGCGCAACGCTATTCGGCGGAAACGAAAAGGGCTATATCGATTACCCAGCGTTGTAACGAGTAAGTACCAAAACAAACATTAAGCCTGCATGACTCCTGCAGGCTTGACTGTCTAGAAACGTGACCGATTCGATACCTTTTCACACTCAAAAATCTACTTGCATATTTTGACTTAAACCACTGTTATATTTGAACTTTACATAAAATTTAAATTATAAAAATATCAATAATAATTAAAATTTAAACAGATAAATGAGGACTCTCCATTGTTCAACGTAGGACAGGTTTACAATCGACGCTCAGATATACACGCTCATTACAAAGGTCAGCAATATGGTGGTATCGCTACGCCTGCAGCCCACCCATATGTATTTATCTTCACTAGCGATGCTGGTGAAGAATTTGGCTACTCTGATGGTTTTAGTGCAGACGGCACTTTCCGATATACGGGAGAAGGGCAAGAAGGTGATATGCAGATGGTTAAAGGAAACTTGGCCATCTTTGAACACCAAAACAACCTCAAAGAGATTCTCTTATTTGAATCTGTCTCAACTGGTTTTGTTAGATTCGTCGGAGTCTGCAACTACATCTGTCATCATATTGAGCAACGCCCCGACAAGAACGACCAACTTCGTGATGCAATAGTTTTCCATCTAGATATCGTCCCACAAAGTGTCGGCAATACCATTCAAACACCAAAAGCTTCATACCTAACGAAGCCAACTAAAAGTAAATCCTTGAAGCAATTACGAGACATCGCTTTAGCTTCAACGCCACTTCAAGCTGACCCTAAAGAGCAACTCACGCACGTGAAGTATCGTAGTGAAGCCATTAAGCTTTACGCAAAAAAGAGGGCAAATGGTATCTGTGAAGGTTGTGGAGTACCCTCACCTTTTGAGACCAAGTCAGGCCCTTACCTAGAAGTACATCACCTGACACGGTTAGCTGATGGCGGCGCTGATTGCCCCGAAAATGTGATTGCACTTTGTCCGACTTGTCATCGTGAAGCGCACTACTCGGTGGGAGCTGCAGATTTCAATGCAAAACTCATCGAGAAAGCACTAAAGATTGAAGAGCAACTGTTGTAAAAATTTCCGACAGGCAAAAGAAAGGCTCGCGTGACTAGTGCGAGCCTTATGCAGTTTAGGGGGTAAACCACAATCTGATATTAATTTGGGATAATTATTTAACTTATGAGCCAGTATGCACCTGTGCGCATTGATGTACTATTTTTATATGATTCATCGCGATAAATCAATCGATAAAAGTTAGAGTTTGGTCAATTTAAACCATACAGATTGAAATAATTTAGCGATCTAGATCTCGAAAATCATCATAAAACCCATAAAAATCAGATCTATAGGCTTCTCATTTGCCAGTAGCCTTCACCATTGGTCGAGAGTTGGCTGTGTAAATAATCAAGCGTATCTGCGACCGTTCCTGCTATGCCTTGTGGTGGGTTAAATAACAACAAACCGCTGCCGATGAGGCGATCATCCCCTTTCGGGTCTCGAAGGCGAAGCTCCGACTTCATCGGACTTGGCAGCAAACCATCTTTCACGGCTGTCACACAGTGGTTCAAAATCAGTGAGCTCTTGTCATCTGTATAAAGCGGATACCAAATCAGGGCTGATACTTTTTCAGATTGCTGATACGCCTTAACCAAAGCATCAATCACCGCAAGATATTCAGCATCGGTTTCATAGGGAGGGTCGATAACAATCAGGTGGTGGTTTTCGTGCTTAGCTACGTCATCAGGCAACGCTTTGAGCCCGTCACCTGCGGTAATGGTGAGCTTGCTTGAAACATCAAGGTCACGTTGTAACTTCTCAATATTGGTTTGCAGTAAATCAGCTTCGTCTTGCTGAATATCTGAAAAATAGAAGCTATCTTGGCTGCGGCCTTGTTGATATGTAATGGCGGCAGAACCGGGATACAAAGAGATAAGTTGATTCGGATTGTAGCATTCCAGCACCGACATAAAAGAAGCGAATGACTCTGGAAGGTAAGCCTTATTGCGCCACAAGTACCCAACCCCTTCAGCGAACTCGCCTGCATGATTGCTTGGTGCTGTGGTGAGGTCATAACACCCTGTACCTGAGTGCGTGTCGATAACATTGAGACGTGAATGCTGCTGCATTAATGACTGAACCAGAGCACTCAAAACTGGATGCTTTAACGCATCACCGTGATCGCCTACATGACATTGATGTCGATATTCCATTCCCTTGCCTCATTTCTACTAACGTCATATAAACATACTTCATATCATGTGTGCTTGCTTGTTCAATCCATTGTTTTTTGAAATAGCCTCTCTTTTAACTAACTGACTGACTCTTATAAAAAATAAAGCCCTTCGTCTTGCTACAAACGAAAGGCTTTGCTGAACTCACTCGTTAGTCAATGAGGACTAAGGCTGAGCGCTATCTAATTAGAAAACTTAAGCAATCAGGAAACTAAGGATACTCACCCTCAACTTCGATTACTGGTTTCACCTGATAGTGACAAGGCTGCAATCCAAGTAATTTAGGTAGGGTGATGCCTACTGAAATAGAGGACCACGTACCGCTGACAATACCAACAACGAGTGCAATAGCGAAACCTTGCAGTGCCGCACCACCAAGTAGCCAAAGCGCAGATACGGTGATCAGCGTCGTTCCTGACGTCACCATGGTGCGTGAGAAGGTCGCTTTAACTGATCCGTTAAGCAGGTTGTCAGTATCACCGTTTGGATTGCCACGAAGCATTTCACGGACACGGTCGGCAATGATGATCGAGTCATTCAATGAATAACCGAGAATCGCTAACACGGCCGCCAATACGGTCAGATTGAACTCAAACTGAGTAAAGGCGAACAAACCTAAGATAAGCGTCACGTCGTAAATGATTGCAGCAATAGCACCAAGTGCCAAACGCCATTCAAATCGTACACTCAGGTACAGCATGATCATTAGGAAACACACCAATACCGCCAAGCCACCTTGGTCAACCATGTCTTGACCCACCTGAGGGCCAACCACGCTGCTGTTCAGCACTTTTACTTGGTCACTTACAGAAGACAAAGCATCCACTAAGTTTGGCTGTGGCGCGTCTGTCAGTTGGCTGTAACGAATCGTCCAGCGATCCTGCTCTGCCATACCAACCACTTGTACGTCTTGTTGGAAAGCCGTATCAAGTTTGGTTTTTAACGCATCTTTGGTTACTTGATCAGAGAGTTGAACTTCAGCAACTACACCGCCAGTAAAGTCCAAGCCCCAGTTAAAACCTTTCACTGCCACCAGCATCACAGAGCTCATGAACAGCACAATAGAAATCACAGACATCACCTTACGAAGGCGAGTCATATTGCTGTCTGAAATATAGCGGTCTGAAATAGTCATATTTGAAGTACTCATGTTTAAATCCTTACATCGTGGCGTTGGTCACGCCCCCAAACCAAATTGATGATCGCTCGTGAAGCAAAAATGCCCGTAAACATACTGGTTAGAAGACCCAAGCCCAGTGTCAGAGCGAAGCCCTGAATCGGTCCATTACCAATGGTATATAGAGCCACAGCAACAATCATGGTGGTGACGTTAGCATCAAAAATAGACGAGAATGCGCTATCGAAACCACGGTCGATAGAGCTCGCAAAGCTGCGTCCCTCTTTCATCTTGTCTCGAATACGTTCGAAGATAAGCACGTTAGTATCCACCGCCATACCGACGGTCAGTACTAAACCAGCAATACCCGGCAGAGTTAATACCGCACCCGGTAGCAGCGCAATCAAACCAAACAATGTGGTCATGTTAACCACCAACGCGCAGTTCGCGACCCAACCAAGACGGCGATACCATAGCGCCATAAACGTTAGCGTAAGGCCAAGGCCAAGTGCCAAAGCAGCAAAGCCGTTAGTTACGTTTTCGGCACCCAGAGATGGGCCAATAGTACGTTCTTCAATGATGGTCACTGGCGCAGTCAATGAACCCGCACGCAGCAGTAACGCCAGCTCTTGCGCTTCAGCCAAGCTGCCAGCACCAGTAATTCTAAAACGGCTACCCAGTTGAGACTGGATGTTTGCCACACTGATCACTTCACTGTCTTGCTTGCTGTTGCCCGCTCTATCACGGCTGTATTCGCTGTACACCGTTGCCATTGGCTTACCGATGTTATGACGTGAGAACTCAGACATCTTCTTACCACCAGAAGAATCTAGGGTAATGTTTACTTCTGCGCTGCCCATCTCACCAATACCACTGCGAGCATCGATAATGTGCTCACCGCTCAATACCGCTTTACGTGCGACAACGACACGGTTGCCGTCTGAATCTTTTAGCGTTTGAGTATTGCGAGTTGCATTGTCGTACACAGAATAGAATGCTAATGAAGCCGTAGCACCAATCACGTCTTTCGCCGCTGCAGGGTCTTGTACACCTGGCAATTCGATACGAATACGGCTTTCACCTTGGCGTTGAATCGATGCTTCTGTGATGCCTAATTCTTCAATACGGCTGCGCATGATTTGCAGGTTTTGTTGAACCGTAAGGTTGCGTAGCGTTCTTTGTTCTTCTTCAGACTGAGTTAACGTTAGCGACTTGTCTGAGCGGTTACGTAGCCATTGTGGGAACTCTTGACGAATCAGGTTCTGTGCTTTTTCGAAATCGGCGTCGGTACGGAAATCAAACTGAACTTGGTTGTTGACCACTTTACCGCGTGCATAACGCACCTCGCTGGTGATCTCGTCGACCATCGCTTGAGCTTGCGCGTGATAAACCGGCTCCATATCTACTTCTAATAAGAACTGCACGCCACCACGTAAATCAAGGCCTAACTGAATCGGCGCAAAACCCATGTCAGTCAGCCATTTTGGCGCTGCTGGCTCCATAGCAAGAGCAACCGTCGCGTTGTCGAGGAAGCGCTCATTAAGCACCTCTTTGGCTTTCGCTTGTTGCTCGGCATCTTCTAAGATCACCACTAAACGTTTGTCTTTTTGAAATGCAGATTTGGCTTGAATGCCCTCACTAGCAAGGTATTGCGTCACTTGAGTAGCGTCGATTGTCTGCTCAGAGCGATTGCTGATTTGAACCGATGCATTCTCGCCATACCAAGAAGGTAAGGCACTTAGAATCATGATGATGATGGTGGCGATAAGCACCACGTATTTCCACTTTGAGTAGTGGTTAATTTGTTTTCTTGGAATGCGTTTTTTCACAGTCAAGATCTCTTCTTTTTACCAATCACCGTAAACACAAGCTCAAAAATTGCGCTGAAAAAAAGCAGTGATCGAGCGTTTTAACCAGCTAGGATGGCCAGTTATTTACTACGATTGGTATGTCTAATGTTTTGCGAACACGAACGTCAACTAGTCACAACCAGAACAAGCTAATTGAGTAATAGTGTGGCTAATAATTGTGTGTCGCTATATTTGGTTAATTGGCGAGATCAACGGACACAAGGCGACCATCGATACGACCAATTTAGGGTCAAATGATTAGCTAAGAAGCTCTCGGAAATGCGAGTATTGGATGTTGCCCTCTTTCCACCCCGAAAGCCGGGAGGACGGAGAACTCACAATACTGGTCCAGTGCTGCTTGGAATCCAACAATGGTGTGTTGAAAAGCAGAGAAGCCAGTAATGAAGGGGGAGAGAAGTCGATCAATAAGTGGTAAGCAGGCTCTAGGTCAGCCACGCTTTCTTGCTCATTACTGAGTATGCGTCTGAAGTTTGCAGCTTGGAGGCTCGACTCGGTGTCATGATAGTTGGAACTGTCACCATAAGGCACGGCACCAAACTGAACTTTGTCGCACTCTAAGTAACTAGACGCGTTATCCGTAGTGGCTTGTTTACACTGTTTTTTCGAGGAAGATTGTTCACTCTGCGAAGATTGCTCTTGAGCCGAGTATATTTGAAACGGCTTAGAAGGAAACGAATAGCCGTTAGAATTCACTAAGCCAAAGCTCAGTAAAAACAACATTAAGACTAATCGGGTACCTAGTTTAAGCAATTAACAACAATCCTGAATGGTAAACACTGCGACAATATATAACAGCCATGAAAGTTACAATTGATTTAGAAACACAACCGAACACATTTGACACTACGCTGACAATTTCTGACCTCCTAGCGCTGTATTCACGCATCCACAATCGCCAGAAAACAAAAAGCCAAGCAGTGGCTGCTTGGCTTTAGTTTGGTCGCGTTAACAACGATTTAAACTGTCTTTTTCACGTTCTACTCTAGGCTTTAGGCTTTAGGCTTTAGGCTTTAGGCTTTAGGCTTTAGGCTTTAGGCTTTAGGCTTTAGGCTTTAGGACGCATGATGTTCTTAACCTTACGGCTGTTCTCACCAAAAACACGCTGTATTCGATCATTCATATCTTCAGTGGATATCGATCTCGCCACGCGCTCAACTTGAGACAAAGCTTCGATATCGTAACCATGAAGTAGATAACGAGACACATACCACGCTTGGTCAATAGAGCTCATCTCGAGAGGCGTGAAGTCAGCTTCAAACTGTTTCACAACCGCTCGCATTTCCTCTTCAGAAACGCCTTGCAGAAGGTCAGTAATCACCTTATCGATCGCCACTTCGACTTTATCAACGTTCTCTGGCGCTATCATCGCACCGATAACCCACTCATCACTCAACTCACTATCTGCAGACGCTGAATACGTATAAGGCGAGTAATCTAAGCTTAACTCTTCACGAATATAAGTATCTAAACGAGCCGCCAGCAAGCGTTGCAGTAAGTCTTCCATGAAAACATCTTTTGCCGACACTTTAACTTCAATACTAGGCTCAGAGATAACTCTTAGGATGTACTCTGCGCTATTCACGTTGTTGATGGCTAGATCAATGCGAGACTCTGATGATGGTTTGTAAGCCACCTTAAAGTCAGGCACTACCGCTTTTTCCAATGGAATCGAAGCCAAATATTGCTGAACCAAAGGCTTGAGTACGCTTGGGTCAATATCACCAACGATCACCAATTGGTTATGCCTCATTTGACCAAACAGTTGCTGATGAAGATGACTGATATCTTCCACAGAAACGGCTTCAACACGCTCTTTATCAACAAAGAGGTGACGACCGTCAAGATGATAGAGATTCTGGTTTATCGCGCGTTCAAACTGTCCAACAGAACTGCTCAAGAAAGACTCTCGACCTTGTACAAACTCTTGCTTCACCGCCTCTAACTGCTCGGGATTAATTTTAGGCGCAGTTATGAAAGTATAAAGTGCAGCAAACGTATCTTTAAGCCCATCTTTTTGGATATTAAATTCAATACCGTGACGAGTGCTGCCTATAAAAGAGTCGGCTTGAATATTTTCACGGTCAAAGTACGCGTGAAGTTCAGAGCCGGTCAATTCCCCCACACCACTTCGCGCGAAAGTAGGTAGTGCTATCTCAACTGCTGGGTATAAGCTTGGATCCAAAGCGGCCTTTCCACCCAAGCTCATGTACATCACGCCAACATCATCATTCGCCTGTGAATCGCGCAGGTACCACATATCAATACCATTACTTAGCGTCCATTTTTGAATGTATGGATCGATAGATATCTGTTCAACCAGCACAATATCGCCTTGCGAACTCGGCACAGCAAAAGCACTCCCCGCCGATGCAACCAACGGCGCTGTACCCGTTTCGCTATAAGTGGCTTTCAAGCTATCTAAAGAGTTATTGATAGCTGCTCTGTTTTCAGTCTCATTCATGCCAATGATCATGAAATAATCACCAGAAAGTATGCTTTTTATGTTGTCATTAATAGCTTCAAGACTGACGTTGGAAATGAAAGCTTCCATACTTGCCTGAAAATCTTTCTGTGATTGAACGATTCGACCCGTCACTAAGGCACTTGCCTTATTGTTCGCGTGATCGACACCGTCCTCTTTATCCCAATCATGCTCAATATTATCGAGCAAGTTTTGGTAGTAGTGCTGTTCACCAACAATCTCCGCTTCCGAGACACCGTAATCACGCAATGATGCCAACGTCGAGAGCATCTTTTGCTGAGTCACTTCACGGCTTCCAACAGGGAATCCAATACTGGTTGATGAGTAAAGCAGAGCACCCATTTCAAGACTGTCTGACGCTATCCATTGAGTCGGCAAAGCCGCATCATTAAATACCGCCTCAAGTCGTTGTTGAATCAATAACTGAGAGGTTTCATCCAACCAACGTTGATGCTGTTGATCGTGAGTTTCAATGATGTTTGAGCCTCGGTTAAACGTCAGTGAGATACTTGGGGCTTCTCTCTTCGTATACTCAACATAGTCACCTTCGTTGAAAGTGGTGATTTTCTGTTTGACTGGTTTCGGTGTTTCACCACGCTGCCAACTAGAAAACTTCGCTTCGATTAATGGGATCACAGTTTCGATATCCACATCACCAGAAACAACGAGCTCTGCGATTTGAGGTTGATACCAAGTCTGGTAAAAGTCGGTTAGGGTTTGAGAAGTAGCATTTACAACCGATTCTTTGGTTCCCAATGCATCTTGAGATTCATACGGGCTACCTTCAATAAAGTGGTCATAAAACACTTCAGGGAATGATTTATCGTCAAGGCGAGCCATACGAAACTCCCCAAGAACCACACCTTTTTCTTTTTCAACTTCTGAACTGGCGAGATCCAACCCATCACCAATGTCACGCATCCACTTCAAGGCAGACTGTAATTGGACATTATCGGGTAAATCTAGCTGGTATACCGTCTCTTCATAAGAAGTGTAGGCATTAATATCAGCCCCAAAACTAGCACCTGCATCTTCAAATAGGCGAATCACGTCGTTTTGAGAGAAGTTCTTACTGCCATTGAATGCCATGTGCTCGACGAAGTGTGCATAACCTTCTTGTTGGCGAGTTTCTTGAATCGAGCCTGCATGTACGACTAAACGAACAGACACCGGCGCTTCATGATCAGGGTAAACATGGTAGGTAAAGCCATTCTCTAGCTGGCCTGAAGTCCAAGCCGGATCTGGTTGGATGAAGGTTTCCGTCGTTTTCGATGTAGAACTACAGCCAACTAAGGTAAGGCATAATGCCGTCGCTAAATAATTTGTTTTCATAACAACCTCTTAATGTCATCTGTCGACAATATACATGCAGAGTTAATGATTATTATTTAATACTGAACCGAATGAGTATCTTTGTGATCTAGATCTTTATTTTATAAATTATAACTAGATTATATAAGATTCGAATTACTAGCATTTAAAAGTCACTACCTAGTTTAAAAGTCAGTCACTAGTTTAAAAGTAGCAAGCTTGAAAGTGATAAATTAAAAAGTGACAAGCTTGAAAGACTAACCCTAACCCAAATAAAAAAGCCAAATGACTGTGCATTTGGCTTAGATTCGACATCATATATTCAGGGTGCAAGCGACTTTTCTAAAAAGTCACTTTACTCAATCAGCTTAACTTTGTGGCCTTAACAAATTCTTCAACTGATAGCTGTTATCTCCAAAAATTTCTTTAGCATACTCAGTCATATCTTCACTAGAAATTGAATCTGTCGTTCCCTGTAAGTCAAACAGCGCCTCAACACCATAGTCATGAATTATGTAACGTGAAATAAACCAAGCTTGTTGCGTGGGCTTATATTGAAGTGGCGTGAGGTCGGCCATTAACTGCTTAGCTGCCGTTCTAGTCTCGTCTTCAGAGATCCCTTTAACGGCTTCAGCAATAACTTTATCAATCGCCTGTTCAACCTGATCTAAGTTTTCAGGGGCTGTTAAGGAGCCCACAAACCAGTCATAACTTGGCTCACTATCTTGAGCGACCGAATACACATAAGGTGCATAATCCAAACCTAACTCTTCACGAACGTAAGCCGTTAGGCGACTCGACAATACGCGCTGCAGCATATCATCCATAAACACATCTTTTGCTGTTTTATCCCGAGCTTGCTGGGAAATAATACGCAATAAGTACTGGCTGCTGTCTTCATTGTTGATCGATACATCAATTCGCTCTTCTGAATCCGTTTTATAAGCTACCTCATAATCAGGAGATTCAACCGCTTCTAGTGGCAATGAAGCAACATATTGGCGTAGGAGAGGCTTAATTTCAGAGGGCTTAATATCAGCAACGATGACAAGCGTATTGTCTCTTAACTTCTGAAAGAGTTGATGCTGTAGGTCAAGTATATCTTGAGGTTTAACCGCTTCAATATCTTCACTTTCCAGCATGATATGACGACTACTTGGCTGGTAGCTGTTGCGATTCACCATCTGGGTAAACTGCCCCATTGGCGTTTCTAGATAGGCAGTACGACCTTGTGCAAATTCAGATTTCACAGCCTCAAGCTGATCGCTGTCAATTTTAGGTTCGGTCACAATGGTATACAGTGCAGCCAAGCCTTCTGCGAGCGTCTTCTTCTTAGTGTTTATCTCCAACCCGTGATGAGTAAAGTTAATGAAAGGGTAAATTTGAATGTCTTTGCGTTTCAAATGGGCATTTAATTCCGAGCCACTGAATTTACCAACTCCACTGCGATTCGAAGCTGGAATAGCCACCTCTAGCGCAGGATATAAAGAAGAATCAAGGGCAGCTTTGCCACCTTCACTCGCATAATAAACACCAACATTGTTGCCCGCCTCAGGGTTTCGTAAATACCAAACTTCGATGCCGTTACTCAATGTCCATTGCTGTAAGTTAGGCTCCTCACTCACCTGAACTTGTTTCACAATTTCGCCTTGAGACGCTGGCACGCTAAAGGCAGAACTGGCGGTTACGAGCAGTGGTTTATTACCCGTCTTTTTATAGGCTTTTCTAACATCTTTTAGCTCGTTATCCATTGCTAACATGTCTTCCTTAGAAGATAAACCTAACCCCAAAATATAAGGGCTAGAAAGCAAATCATCTAAGTTATCATTCACGGCCTCGAGATCCGTATTCGCAAGAAACGCTTTCAAGCTCGACTTATAATCGAGCTGTGATTGAACGGGTTGGTTAATCACCAATGCCGTCGACTTACCGTCAGCATGAGTTACGGCATCCATTTGATCCCAGTTAACTTGAATATCATCAAGGTTCGCTTGGTATTGCTGTAGCACACTCGCCAACTCATATTCGCTTACGCCATAATCACGCAAAGAGGCGAGAGTAGAAACAAACTGCTGCTGACTTTGATCTCGGCTATCAACAGGAAAACCGACGGTAGTAATCGAATACCTTTGGTACTCTAATAAGTAGGGAGTTGAAGCAACCCATTGCACGGGCAACGCAGCGTCAACAAAATCAGAGTTCAATCTTTGTTGGATAAGTTGTTGAGCAATATCATCTAACCAAAGCTGATGTTGTTGCTCATGGCTCTGTGTCACTCTTTCCCCACGATCAATCACTATCCCGATGCTCGGTGGCTCGACCCCAGATCCATACGCCACAAAATCTTGAGTATTGTAATCCGTTGATGTGTTCTTCACGGGAACCGGTGTTGCGCCTCTTTGCCAGCCAGAGAAACGTTCTTCAATCAAAGGGATCACTTCTGCCAGTGTGATATCGCCAGAGACAATCACTTCGGTTAACTGAGGTTGATACCAGGTTTGGTAAAAATTCTTTAATTCTTGAACATTCGCATTGGAAACGGATTCTTTATTACCAATGGGATCGTTACTTTGGTAAGTCGTCCCTTCAACCAGATGATCGTAGAACTTAAACGAGAGAGGTTTATCTTCAACTCGCGTGTATCGAAACTCTCCAAGTATCACACCTTTCTCTTTTTCGATTTCAGCTTCGGACAGCAATAAACCATCGCCAATGTCTCTAAACCAAGCCAGCGCTTTGTCTAGGTTCTTATTGTCGGGTAGATCTAACTTATAGAGGGTTTCTTGGTAAGAGGTGTAAGCATTTAAGTCAGCACCAAAGCTGGCACCAGATTGCTCAAATAGCTCGACCACATCATTTCCAGAAAAGTTCTTGCTGCCATTAAACGCCATATGCTCAACAAAATGGGCGTACCCTTTCTGTTGTTCGCTCTCTTGCAAAGATCCGGCATGCACAAGTAAGCGTACCGAAACCGGTTGTTCTTGGTCAGGGTAAACATGGTAGGTTAATCCGTTATCTAACTCTCCTTTGACCCAGTACGGATCGGATTTCAATAACGTTTGTTGCTGAGGAGTAGAGCTGCAACCTAGCAATGTGGAGCTCAATACGACGACTAAATAGTATGCTTTCATAACGATCTCTTTGAAGGGCTTCCCTCCAATATATCTGATCGTCAAAGTGTAATAATTTCATATAAATTCAGTTATTTAAATTTTGAGAGACAATCTAAACATGCGTGAAACTGTCAACTTTATAAATTACACAAGCTGAGCGTCATAGGTTGTAGATCGAGGTATCAGGTCCTCTTAGATTCACTTCATCTCCAAGCTTATGATTAGATTCTTTTAAACTAATTTATTGGATTCCTTTAAACAGGTTTCTCACATCCCTTTAAAAAGAGCTTGCGAGGCGCGACTGATCGGTAGCTTCTCACCTGACACATAAGCCGACATCTGACCGGAGAGCCCTTTCTTCACCTTATCAATGGCAGACACTTTAACCACCACCGAGCGGTGGATCTGCCAAAACTCATCTGGGTTAAGCTGCGCAATCAACTCTTTTAGCGACACGCGAAGAATAAATTCCTCTAGCAAACTGCCTTGGCCTTTTTTGAATATCGAGACGTACTTGTCTTCCGCTTTGAAGTAAGCGACATCATCGACGGCGATAAGGTGGATGTCTTCCCCAACACTGGCTTTGAGCCAAGTAAGATGTTTCTTCTGCTGTTGATAAAGGGGCTGAGATTGAGAAGGAGACTGCATTTGCTGTGACGTCGATTGTGATAACTGTTGAAGCTGAGCCATTAACTCCGTGATATCCGGTTGTTCTGGCGTAATACCTGATTGCGCTTGGTTGCTCGACAGACGAGCTTGCACCTTCTGACAGGTGGCGAGTAAGCGCTCTTCATTGATCGGTTTAAGTAGGTAATCCATCGCATTGTGCTCAAACGCTTTAACTGCGTATTCATCATAAGCGGTAATGAAAACCACCAAGGGCGGCGAATCTAGCTTGTTCAATTGTTTAGCCAGCGAGATACCATCCAGCTCCGGCATACGAATATCAAGAAAGACCACATCAGGCTCAAACTGCTGAATACTCTGCATCGCCTCCAATCCATTTGTTGCCTTGCTGACAATCTCTAGCTCAGGCCAAACCTCAGCAAGGCTCTTGTCGAGATGGTGTCTTAACAGTGCTTCATCGTCTGCGATAATTGCCGTTACGTTCGGCTTTACTGCTGGGTTAATCATTATTATTCCTTTAAATTCACACTGTAAATCGTCTGTTTGTAGTCACTGTTCTTAGAGTTTCGGCTCATCGTTCTCGGAGCCAGTTTCACTGATGAGCGGTAATAAGATAGTTGATACCACCCCGCCCTCAGCTTGTTCAGTAATCGTGAGGCTAGCCTTATCACCATAAAGGGTTTCGATTCTCTGACGAATATTGCTTAACCCAACACCATGCCCCGTATTCGCAGAAGGCGTTTTCAGCCCCGCGCCATTATCTGAAACTTCAATTTTTAGCTGTTGTGCCTGTTGAGCAATGTGGATATTCACTTGGCCACCCGCGGCTTTAGGCTCAATACCGTGAGTTAATGCGTTCTCGACCAAGGGTTGAATCAAGAACGGTGGAATCACCTGCAAATCACTAATCTCGTGTGTTTCAATCGAGAACGTTAAGCGCTCTCCCAAGCGTATCTTTTGGATATTAAGATAAGCGTCTAACAAGTCGACCTCTTGTGCGATGGTCGATTGCTCGTTGCGGCTGTTTTTCAAAGTCACACGCAATAAGTCAGTCAGTTTTTCGAGCATCAACTTGGCTTTCGCGCTGTCACTCTCAATCAATACATTGATGGTCGCAAGCGTGTTGAACAGGAAGTGCGGCTCAATTTGGCTCTGCAGTTGCTTAAGCTGACTCAGCACCACCACCTTTTCTTGATCAGCTTGGCGACGCTTGGCCACTTCTAATTCATTGTCGGCACGTAACTGCTGCTCTCGTGTGTAGAAATAGTAATAGCAAACCGAACAGAAGATCACACCGAGCAAGACTACAGATTTAAGGTCCGAGATATTGGCCCCAAAATATCCGTTCAACCAATAGTGCGCGTTCAAGGTACCAAAGGTCATCGCGATCACCATTGAGATACCCACATCAAACACCTTTGATTTCCTCTTAAACACCTCAACCAAGATAAAAGAGGATCCCACCGCGCTGTAACCAAAACCAAAGCTTATCGCGAGATTGACCACAAGACCGCCGCCCCAAATTGTCTGTGTGGTGACGGCAATGATAAAACAAAACAAGGTCGTCAGCGTGAAGCTCTTAATCCATGAAAACTGACTGTTTGAAGAAGTGTTCATTAAAATCGTCCTTTGATATTTAAAAGAATCATATGACTATCGGGTAAGTTGGCGTAAGCAGAATCACTTTTACCGCCTAGAAAGCGTGCAGCAAGTTCCAAATCCAACGATGAATTGCCATTATCTAAAGCCTGATAGTTGAGCCACTGCGTTGCAATGAAACCACCGTCTTGAGGAGACAACATGACGTCGAATGTCGGCGTGATATCTTCAAGCCAGCCATGTGTCGAATCCAAAGACCAGTGAAACATGATGTTGTGTTGAACCAAATTGGCGTGTTGATAACCTTGCGCGTAAGAACCTGCCAATGATGCTGTCATCGGATTAACCGACAAAGACTCAGCACTCCCTATTGCGCTTTGCCACTCAGAGTTACTCCACGCTCGGCTATCAAACCAGTATTCCAGAACGACATTATGGCCAGTGTCATTCGCCCATGTTAAGCCGGCTAACGCTTGATAGGCCTCGCCCTGTTCTTCGAGATAAACAGGTTTAAGCATTGAATTAGGCTGGCTGTAGCCTAAGCTTTGTCTTTGATAGACCGCTGAGCCATGAAACTCCCAAGCGAGATTGAGCACCGATACTAAACTCGCTCCAAGCAAGCCATGGCGCACATCGTCATAATAAGCGACCCATTGAACTTCGTGATCGCCCACTAGGTTGTAACGACGTAAGCCAATCCCTTGTTGTTGGTTCTGCTTTTCGAATTTATTCACGTTTTGGGAAGTCCACGAAGAATCGCTATAAAGCAGCGTCCACTCGCCCGTCATATCGAACAGTGACGCCGACACAATACCCGCGCCCTCTTCTGCGACAATACCGACTGGATTCTGGCGATAAGGCTTGATTATGTCTAAAGGTCGGTAGCCATAACCCACGCCCCAATCAAGGCGAACCTTACCGAGCGTGACATCGAGGTAGTGGTCACCGATTAACGAATTCGACAGCTCAACACCACCTTGCCAAAACAACTCACGCACAATGAATTCCGATTCAAAGCTCGCCTCATTCCCCTGTGGGTCGTTGCTCAAAATATCGTTGGCTTTCACGGCAAACAGACCAAGCCAATTGTTATAACCAATCTCAAGATCCAGCAAGCCATTCAACGACTGACGCTGATCTGATGCCAAAGGAGTGAATGGCGACTCTCTCGATTCAACCGCTTCTGCACTCAGTTGCCAATCCCACGCTAAGCTCAGGTCGTTCGCTTGAATCGTGTTACTCACACAAGACAAGGCAAGCAAAGTAGCGATTGAAGACTTGATGTGGAATAGGCGATTGGGCACTCTCATAAGCTCACCTACAGCCCAGACACGCTGTTACGCGATAGGTAGGCAGGGTTGTAGTATTTGTCTTCCAAGCTTTGTTCAATCACTTCGCGGTACTCAATCACGGTTTTCTTACTCGGCTGAATCTTATCAAGCAAGGTCATCGACACCACTGTTGGTAATCCATCTCGCACGCCTTCAGTAAACCACGCTTGTTTCGCCAGTTTTCCAGAACGCAGATACAGATCCGCTTTAACTGGGAATGCACGGTCTGCTGTTAACCACAGATCAATCGACTGGTAACTCGCCCCCTTGGTTTTCGCCGCGAGCTTTAAGTGATGGGTATCGAGTATTTCGCCAGTCGGCATCTCAACTTGTTGCTCGGCAACCCACTCCCCTTGGTAGTCTTCGCTCCACGTCAGCGTCGAGATGTCCCCAACCGAGGCTTCACCCAATAGTTTTTGCATCGGTGTAATACGAATTGGTCGACGAGATTTCGGCATCAACAACCAATAGTTATCTTCTATCATCAGCATCTTTTGACCTGCCTCAACGGCTGATTTAAAGACCACTAATGACTCTCGATTTGGTCTTGTGTAGACGTTGTATTTACGGGTTTTGTCCAGTTGCTCGTCTTGATATAGCGCCACCAGAGAAACCACTTTAGACGCCTGTTCGCTGTTCAAACGATAGCTGTCAGCCTTGGCGATCATCTCTGTGACTTGTTGTGAATCGACTGCCCAGCTTGGCGCCGATGCTAGAAGCGAAGCCAAAACAGAGCCCAACGCGAAAGCCAAACCCAAGGTATTGAATGAACGAGTTAATCTAGACATAAACCAGTGCCTCCGTGATTGGCTTATTCACGCCTTTGCGAGCAGAGAAATAAGCAGCCAGCAAACATATCGTCAGCACACCCAAAGTGGCGTAACCAACCAATTCCAATGAGAAGTAAATGTTGAGTGGGTAGCCCTCGGTTCGACCCGGAGGTGGTGGCATTTGTATATCAACCACCAGCAATAACACCGACACTAAGCCACTCACTAACGCACCGATCGCACTGCCAATCACCGCCAGCAATCCCGCCTCTTTTAAAAAGCCTGCGACAATTTCAGAGGGGTAACTACCCAGTGCCGACAAGGTGCCGATTTCACGAGTACGTTCTGTCACCGACATGGTCATGGTGTTAAACAAAGACACGAACACCACCAATGCCATAACAGCACCCATGATGCCGAAGATCCGGTCGTAAAGATCTTTAACCTTGGTGTAGAAAAACGCGCGATCTTGCCACGGAGTGATCTCGATCTCTGTGCCTTGATCGTTTTGGCTAGCGCTATTTCGATCTAAAGCAGTTTGAATACGCTGTTGAACAGTCGAGGTCTTGTTGGTTTCAAATAGGAACACCGACAAGGTACTGACTTTGTCTGAGGCCAAAAGTTCTTGAGCAGTGGTGATATGAACATAGAGCTGACGCTTATCCAGCTCAGGAACACCCGTCGAGTAAATACCCTGCACCTTAAAATCAAAGGCATTCAAAGCGCCATCACTGGTGGTGGCTAGCAGCGTTACCCAATCACCAACCGCAACTTTGAGGTTACGAGCCAGATCAGTTCCCAGCATCACTTGTGGCTCTTGGCTGTCGTATCTTGGGGATTTTACATCCGAGAGCGTTTGCCCGCTGCGTACATCTAAGAAAGGACCTTTCATGTCAAACTCGCGCTCATTAACGCCCGTTCCCATAAAAATGGTCGACTTACTGCCATTAGAAACCAAGCCACTAAAATAGACTCGCGGTTGCACACCACGCACGTCATTGTCACCAATAATGCTCTTGGTTAGCGTTTGCACGTTATCCAGACCATTGCTCAGCGGCATGTCTTCATCTTGTTCAAAATATCCCGGCGAGCTCAACGTGAGATGGCCAGTATCACGCGCGGTCGACTCACGTAGAGACTCATAAGTATAAAGCCCGTAGCCTCCTGCCGACGTCAACGCAAATACCGCAATCGCGATAATCAACACCGAAAGCAGGCTGCGTCGACCGTTTCTTAATAAATTAAGCCACGCTAAACGCACCGAAGTTGGAAATAAAAACGTGCTCATTCTTTGTGTTAACTTGCCCATGAGCTCGCCTCCGTGGTTGTATCTTGTGGCGCCAGTTGACCGTCGATAAGTTCAATGACTCGATCGCAGCGCTGTGCCATTCTTGGGTCGTGCGTTGCGACAATAAAAGTCGTGCCCATTTCGTGGCCGAGCTCTTTCATAATGTCGATCACAAGGTTGGCAGTGTGACTGTCTAGGCTCGCGGTCGGCTCATCGGCAATCACCAAGCTTGGGTTGTGAATCAACGCTCTGGCTATCGCGACACGTTGCTGTTGGCCTCCAGAAAGATTATCTGGGCGATGATGAACATAATCCCCCAATCCAACACGCTCCAGCATATGTTGTGCTCTGGTCTGCTGTTCTTGTTTCGAACATTGGTTCAACATCAATGGATAAGCGACGTTCTCAAGCGCGGTCATCACAGGAACCAGATTGAAGCGTTGAAACACAAAACCCAACGACTGACGACGAAAGCGCGCAGCGGTGATCTGCTCTGTTGGATACGGTTGGTCATCAATATTGATTTGCCCTCGATAATCCATATCCAACAAACCAAGAACATTCAAAAGTGTACTTTTTCCAGACCCAGACGGCCCACACAAGGCCACCATTTCACCGCGTTGGATGCGTCCATCGACCCCGTTTAATGCATCAACCCGTTGACCGCCAGTCACATACGCTTTGCCGATACCTTTAAATTCAATCATTTCGTTGTCCTTTGATTACCCATCATTCTTAAGCGTTCGCAGTTGTTAATGAGCTTTAGTAAAACGTTATTTGGCTTTCGCTATTAGGGCCTTCGCAGTCATAGTTTCGATATTGCCAGCATCGGCAGTTTCCATTTGTTCTAGCCACGCTTTTGCTTGCTTTAGATCTTCAGCACGAATCGACGCCGTGATTGCGTAACGGTAAATCCACGAGGTTGCAGCGAAGTGTTGTTGCTGGAAATCATCTTCCGCAAGTAACGAGAGGAACAGGTCATAACCACGATCGAAATGGTTAAACATGTCTGGCAGAGAAGTGTAAGTCACCGCAGCCATGGCGCGAGTTAGGTAAGAATCTGGCAGCCCTTGAACACGAGGTTGCTCATGAATCGGTTGGTCTTCGTCTTTAAGCAGCACCAGTGATTTATCAATGGTTGATAAGCCTTTCTCCACATACTTCATCTTGTTCCAAGGTAAGAACGCATCACGCCCCATCAGGGTTTCTGTGCTTCCGAGGTAAACCAAAGTCAGTGGCGTAGCGCCGTCTTGTTGCAGCGTATCGTTAAGGCGTTCGTAAGCCACCTCAACCAGATCTTCATTGCCTTGCGCGGCTTGATTATAGATATCAAGAACGTCTGAACTTGGGTTAGCCTGCGCCAAAGTGGGTGCGAATGAAACAAGTGCAACCAGTAATGAACGCTTAAGCACAGAAGTGGTAGAGCCTGAATTAAATGAGTGTGAAGTAGTCATGATTTCTAATCCCTTTCAAATGTTGACGTTGAAAGGTTAACTAGAATTTGTCATGCCGTTTTATCAATGCGACGAATGGTAGTAACGAGGAGTGAATGGTTTAGATAGGGTGTGAGTGGTGGGAGCTGCAAACAAAAAGCACGAGTAGGAAAGGATAAAATGAGTGGGCAAAAACGTATCTGACATTTCCCACTTCAGGCCTTGATCTGAGCTGACTCATTTCTGCCCCATTCTGAGTCAGTGCTGGAATTTATTCACATCCTATCAATGCTAGTTTACCCTACTAAAAGTTATCCGATTGACAGGTCTTAGGCACAGAGGAAAAAATGGAACTAAAGCAGGTAAATATAAACCAGCTTCATCAATTGATCAGTACTGCAAGTATCGGTATGGAACTTGAGTTCTGTGTTGGATCAATTCCACCTAAGCATGTACTTTATCGTTCTGTTCAACACGCTCAAAGCGCAAGAGCTGAGATATGGTCACTGCCTTACATGATGTTAAACCAAAACCATGTTGTTGGTTTTTGTGGTTTTAAAGGTGAACCTAAAGCTGGTGAGATTGAAATTGGGTATAATGTTGCAGAGCAGCAACAAGGTCGTGGGTTAGCAAAGTCCGCGGTCAATAAACTTTGCAAAGTAGCGTTTAACTCGGGTTTGGTCGAAAACGTAGTTGCATTGATTTCATCAACTAACGTAGCTTCACTCAGTGTTGTAAAAGCGAACAATTTCGTGTTTCTAGGGGAAGTTGTTGATGACGATAACGAAGAACTAGAAAAATGGGTTCTAAATCTAATTTCGGTAAAGATGACTTAAAAAAAAGTTGAAAACTAATTAATCGATTTATCAGATACGTAACGCGTTGCACTTCGCATCGTGAAAGTATTTGCAACGGTCACGTGCGGTCTAGCTGCGCGTGTTAACCCAATACATTAGCTAATCGGAGAGCCCATAGACTTGCAAATTTGCTAGCTCGGAATTGTCCACAACTTGGATAGACCGATTTTTAGCTCGTGGCACCTTATGACTCAAAGTGCCCTAAACGAGTTCATAATAGATAGCTCATCAAGATAAATACTTCTATAGCCTGATAAATTCATCCCAATAAAGTATCCATTTTTTAGTACGCTGATTTGTTTATATAATAATCAGCGACCTTGATGATCGATTTTTTTACCTGAGCAATTTGTTTTGAATGTGGACACCAAAGGGATATAGGAACCATTATTTCTTGTTTGATCTCGTCACATTTTATCTCTACCAAATTTTCAGTCACATATTCAGAGTCAATTATCGATTTTGGTAAAAGAGCCCAGCCAAAATCATCTTGGACAAGCTTAACAATGACTGCTAATTGATCAACATATTCATGTTTCGAAGAAACAACAGCCTTCTCTGTCATGTTATCGTCGACCATAGATTTCAGTACAAATTGGCGTAAAGACTTCATCGTTGAGAGCGTTTCGTTTGAAGGCTTAGCCGATAATTCACTTCCTGCATGAGCAAATGGAACAAAAGGCATATTCCCTAAAAAAGTAAAATCAATACTATTGATCACTTTGCTTTCGTATATGTTCACAATCCCAAAATGGATGCTTCCATCTTCAATTCCTGCTTTTATTTCTGGTTTCGTCCTGACCAAAAAATTAACGCGCATGGATGGGAAGTCTTCATAAAGCTGTCGACGAATTTTAGAAACAACGTGATGAGGTAAAAAGCTCGCATAAGCAATCGTCACCGACTCTAACCCGCCAAATGAAAGACTCAATGCAAATCTATCAAAAGTTTTAGCCTGCTCTAGTATTTGCTTTGCGTAATGATAAAGGAGTACAGCATCTTCAGTGGGTTCGACACTGCGGCTCAACCTATCGAATAAAGAGATCGCTAACTGGTCTTCTAAACTCGTGATGACTTGTGCAACCGTTGTTCGGTGCTTATTTAATTTTATCGCCGCTTTACTAAAAGCTTGTTGTTCATATACCGCAACGAAAGTATTTAATTGTTCAAGACTAAAGTTCATATCATGCCCTGCGAGCCCTCATATTCGATAATAAATATTACCACCAGAGTCTACATTAGCCAATACAGCGTCTGCTTCTCTTATCAAACAACACATTTCTATCACCACGATCTAACTTTAATTCAAGATATCTTCCCAAATACACTTTAATCAAACGAACTAATATATTTTTATCACGAGAAACCCAGCTCCCCCTTTGCCGACGCTGTTTGGATGACAATGATGGTTTGAGCCCATCGCTAGCGAGTTAATGAGTCTAAAAACCTTATGTAAAGTTGCGTCATTGCTTCAGCAACTTAACTTAAATAACTCAGGAACTTCCCATGACCACACTCAAAATGACCGCTTTATCTACAGCTTTACTTGCTACCATTTCTATTTCAGCATTTGCTGATGACACTCAAAAAGTTGACCCGTCCGATATGACTCGTGCTAGTACTAATATGTATGTGGCAACCAACAACATTGGTGATCTAAAGTTATCGGGCGCTCTATCATATACTTATGACAACGGGCAGATGTCTATGGTCACATTGGAAGGTTCTATGAATAATGAAGGTAAATATAAAGACAGCCGAGCTCAATATTTCCATGTATTCAATGTAAATAATGCCATGACACCTCGTGTAGCCGCATCATTAGATATCATTGATAATGCAAACTTTACTACAGCTGCAGTCGGTGGTATTGCTATTTTTAGAACTCCAATAGACTCCCTGACCTTTTTTGGCCGCGCAGCAGTGATGGGCGGTGAATATTCAGACAGTACGACTAGTGCCTTCGGTGTGACAGACAATAGCATCGTAGGTGGTATGGCTGCTGCTTATGCAGTTTGGAAGCCGGGCGCCGATGGTACTTATTTTGCAGCCTACCCAGAATTTACGTACATGGATGGTGATATTGAAACGAGTACTGTTAAAACTACCCTACTCGCAGCAACTCCTTTTTCGGCAGACAAAACACGTTGGGGACAAGTCAAAGTTGAGAATACTTATGGAAGCATGGAATCAACCAATCAAAAACTAGACATTGACGACACCGTGGTTTGGTTCCAATACAAAGTATTCTTCTAAAACGTTAAAAAACCACCATACGTTAAAAGGTGAATCGAGAGATTCGCCTTTTTTAGTTTTGTTTTCCTTACACTCTCTCACTCTTCTTGATTAAAATAGCCACGATTTACTATTCAGTTCGACCTTACCTTGAGCTCACTCTCTGTCTCTATCAAGTTACGTCTACATCCCATATTGATTCAACACTCAAAACCTTATTCCAGCGAGCGAATTCGATGCTTCTATTGATTGATATCTAACTGTTTACGTTTGCTAGTGCATACCTAAACCCATCAAGATAAGTGAATTCAAACGAAGCCCCTCTTGAACTTACACTGCATCCTAACCCTATGTGTATTGCCAATGAGTAGAAGGCAAGGAGAGCGAATGTATCGTCTGAATGCAATGAGTAACGAGAAGAAGCTCAAACAAGTCGTATCTATATGATGACGTAAACTTATTTAGGCTCTGACATCGGTGTTTAACCACGAGCCTAAAGCACATAAAAGCGTTAACACAAGCGATAATGGATAGTGGTGTTGAGATGACCCAAAGATATCGTGGTACTTAATCACCCGATCACAGGGAATCAATAACCAAGTTCAACAAACAAAAAAACGCCAGTCAAGCGACTGGCGTTACAAAAAGATAAAACTCTATTCAATGATTAATCACATCAAGTAGCAATCACCGATTGCATAATTAGCGGCTAAAATATTTCGCAATCTCACGAGCATAAGTTTCTTCTTGGTTTTTACCGTTACTGGTTGAAAAGAAAGATATAACTAAGTCTTTTTCTGGTGAAATATACACCCCTTGACCGCCAACACCTGCCTTAAATAAGTCGCCATCCTCAAAGATTGCATCAAATTGATAACCATTCTTGATGTTTGTGTCGTTGTAGAAAGAGTTTTCCATCATCTTGCCAACATAACCACCACCGTAAGCTTCTGAGTTACCAGAGTCTTGAATTAACGTAATGACTTCTTTGCTAACTCCACCATTACCCAACTTTATGGCGGACGGAGTAAGTAACATGCCGAATTTAGTCATATCTTCAATTGTGGTATTCATTGAGAAAAACATTAAAGGGTATCCCCCTTGTGGAGAAACGACAGAATAAGCATCATTATTAGCCCCCATCTTCTGCCACATATCACGACTGACAATCTCATTCATGGGTAAATTACGAACGTTCTCAATAAGCCGAGCTAGAACAAACGTATTAATTGAATTGTATTCGAATGTTTTTCCGCCCGGTGCTCTTCGCTTCATTTCAGCAAGTACTTCAAGTGGGCTTTGGTTGCCTTGACCTTCAAACACGCCAATGGAAACCGCCCATTTAAACCAAGGTTGTTCTGGATTTATACGTGAGTCAGCCTCTGGCTCATCGTGCTCTGTTGCGTTCAAGCCTGTCGCCATATTTGCAGTATCAGAAACGGATACTGTATCCCAGTCAGACCCCTTTAATTCAGGAATGTATTTAGAAATAGGATCACTCGGGTTAACTTTACCCTCGTTGACCAATTTAGCCAGCTCGATACCTACTGTGATTTTTGAATTTGAAAACCAATTATGCTTGTCTGTTTTTCGCATCGTGTTGTAACGCTCAAAGACAACTTCTCCACTCTTAACAACAAGAAAAGCATCGACAGGATAAGAATCTAGGTGTTCGTTTAGAGTCTTACTCTCACCGTGTACAGTCGCTGATATTTCACCAATATTTTGATCAATTTGATATGGGAATTGATAAACAGGTCCATCACGTTCAATTTGAGCGGTAGGGTAGAAACGACTTAGGTTCTGCCAAGCAAACTTGGATTGCTCGATAGGAAACTGAAGTTTAACGCGATTGCCTTTTTTCAAGAAAAAGTCATGAGTGTTGTAAACATCAACGTTTGTGGATGATTCATTAATGCTCTCATTAGCAAACGCTGAGCCTGCAGATAGAGCCGTTACTATGGATATAGCGATTAAGCTTTTCATATTGGTTTTCCTATTGGTATATAAGTGCTGTAGTGCGAACTGTATGCAAAAGCTGCGAGCCAGTTGCCTTTGTTAATACAGACACGTTACAAGGAAAACGGAATAACGCCTCATCGCCTCCGATGGGTTGCCCCCATCAAAGATCGAAGTGGGGAGCATGAAGATAAGTGAGTTAGACGGTACATAGTGAGCCGATTGAACCTAACGATTCCCCCGTTAGTCACCATTTTATATTCTAAATTATTTGATCAGATTTAATGATAAAGCTCAATATCCGACGCATCAATGACGTATCCAGTTTGAATATCTTGATTGCCATCAGAAAGTGCAACCGACGTATCAACCGCCCCTGTTTTAATATTCCCTGTCACCCATACTGGTGTGTATAAACTTTGTAATTCATGGCCTTCGGGAAATTCGACTAAAATCGTTTGGTTTACAGGTGGGGGAGGTGTGTGAATGCAAGCCCCTGCAGTTGGCACTAAAATGAACTGCGTTCCTATTAAGCCTTCCATTTCGAGCGGGACTAAAAACCCGGCCAGTTTCATATCGTTAATACTAAGGTCGGGAACAATATCGTTCGTTTGTTGTGTTCTTTGTACAAGCAGCTCACGTACGTTTAAGCCAAATTTTTCAGCCAATACCACGCGTTGATTGTATCCATCTTTTTCCATTGGACTTAACTGACGCGTTTTTTGAACAGCTTCGTAGGCGTAAATCTCAGAAAGTAGCGCCTTATTCCCAGGAGAAAGAACCTGATACTGATTCTGCACAGGTCTTAACGACTCCCAAGATATCGTTTCAGCAGCTTGTGTGAACAAACTAAAACAACAAGCCATAATCATCAATAGTGTATTTTTCATGTCAATATTTTCTAATTAGAACAAGGGCTAATGAAAAAATGGCTAAGAAAATCTTAGCCATCGTCTCGTTTATATCAGTCAATAATATTTGAATTACAGATTTTCGAGGTTATCCATTAGTTGGTAGAAGAACCCAATAGAGCGGCCGTATTCTTCAACTAAGATACGTTCGTTCACGCCGTGAAAGCCTTCGAATTCTTTTACGCTTTCTAATTGTATCGCCGTCATTGTATATACATCAGGGGCAAAATCTCGGGCTTGGAAGTGCTTAGAGTCTGAACCACCAATAACAAAGAATGGTGAGACAATCAGGTCATTACCCCAAGTTTGACGAATGGTCTTCTCTAACATGGAATAGCCAGCGCCACTTGGATCCGCAACATTCGTTGCAGGCGTTGATGCTGATATATCACGAATGGTCATTCTTTCATCGCCTATCGCTTTCTTCACATGTTCAATAATCACCTCAGGAGTGTCACCCGGCATCGGTCTAAAGTTTACAACTGCAGTAGCTGCTGGCGGTAATACGTTGTCTTTAATACCAGCATTAAACATAGTAACCGCCGTTGTAGTGTGTAGCATGGCGCGAGTAACCTGATTTTTAGACATCACATCAATAAATTTTTTCTCTAAGTCCGTCACCGTGTCGTTTTCGCCATAAGCTACGGCTTTGTACAGTGGTTGCTGCGCTTCTGGAAGTTCCGGCCCCATGTATCGATATTGGTATCTCACCGCATCGTGAATTTTGTAAGGGAATTGCGCAGCTTCAACTTTCTCAACTGCTTTTGCTAACGCGACAATATTCGATTCTTCGCCCGGTTGTGATGAGTGACCACCAACACCATTGATAGCAATCTCTAGACTAACGAAGCCTTTTTGGGCAATACCGATTAATGCTGTATTTTCACGAATGCCAGGGAATATTCCAGGGACCAATGGAGCAGATTCGTCCATAACAAACGCGATTTTTTCATAACGTTGTTCAATGATATCAGCAGCGTGCTTCGCGCCTTCAGGCCCACCTACTTCTTCATCGTGACCAAAAACAAACAAAATGGTACGTTCAGGTTGGAAGCCTTCTTTTAGCTTCATTTCAGTAGCTTCTAAAAGTGCCTGAAGTTGGTTTTTATCATCTAAAGAGCCGCGTCCCCAGATATAACCGTCTTTAATCACTCCTGAAAACGGCTCTTCTTTCCACTCATCGCGAGACTCTTCTGCAATTGGTACAACATCTTGGTGCGCCATAAAGATAGCGGGAGCAAGTGATGGATCTTTACCTTCCCAAGTGTAAATTAAGCTGAAAGGACGCGGGTCACCGACTTCTTCTCGCTTGAGCGTTTTGTGCACTAATGGGTACGATTCTTCAAGAAACTGGTGGTAGTCACGAAAAGCCTGCTCATCAAAATCACTGCGATCTTGGTTAGAGATAGTTTGAAACTGAACCGCTTGCGATAAACGTTGCGCAGCGCCTGCTACATCAACTTGAATGTCGACTTTTTCGACACCTTGCATTTGCATCGAACTAAAGTCTTGCTCATCAGCCCACGCTGAAATGCTAGCGGTCAATGCCAAAGCGGAAGCGATACCGGTAAAGAGTTTTGATGGTTTTGTCATGATTTAAAGCCTTAATTAGATGAAAAGTAAATCTGTGTTTTGGTTTATGCGGTAATTATAGACCAACAATGTAGAGCAAACTAATCTCTAATGAAGGACTCTACCCATCAGAAGACGTCAATAACAATTTGTAGTGGACAAGTAAAATTAAGCATGATTTTGTAGAGGGAGAAAGGCTTTTACAGTCGCGGAAATGATCAGATCTCACCCTACAACATGAGATTCGTAACAAGATTTTGTGCAATGGTGAGTTTCAGAACAAACTCTTTCACGTATTTCTAAGTGGGTACAAATAAAAATAGCCGCTAATCAGCGGCTATTTTTAGTTATCTAAACGAAGCTTCAATTACTTCGATCTTGCTACTTCTTTGCCTCTTCTACTTCTTCGTCTCTTCAACGACAGCTTTCATCAATACTGATGTATCCATGCGGCCTTGTCCTTCGGCAGACAGCGCCTTGTAAGCATTGTTAGTCTTTTCAGTCAGTGGAAGCTGGATACCTTGGCGCTCAGCTTCATCTAGGCAGAAACCTAAGTCTTTGATCATCCAATCAATGGCGAAGCCGAAATCGAATTTATCTTGCGCCATTGTGGTAGCGCGGTTTTCCATCTGCCATGAGCCAGCAGCGCCGTTTTTAAGACAATCAACCAGAGTTGGGATATCCAAACCTGATTCTTCAGCAAGTACCAAGCCTTCAGATAAGCCGTTCAATACACCCGCGATGCAGATCTGGTTAACCATTTTCGCGCGTTGGCCTTGGCCGACTTTCCCCATCAGAACCGACGATTTTCCGTAAGCTTCGAATACAGGTTGAAGGTCGTTGAATAGCGCTTGTTCACCACCACACATGATGGTTAACACGCCGTTTTCTGCGCCCGCTTGGCCACCAGACACTGGTGCATCCATAAAGCGAATACCTGCTTGCTTCGCAGCCACTTCAAGCTCTTCAGACAGAACTGCCGACGTTGTGGTGTGATCGACAAGAATTGCGTTTGGCTTCATCGCTGCCAATGCGCCTATTTCGCTGGTTGTCATGCTGCGAACGTCGTCATCGTTGCCCACACAAACCAATACCACGTCAGCTTCTTCTACACACTCAGCCACAGATTCTGCTGCTTTACCTTGGTGTTTATCAGCCCAGTCTAGCGCTTTGCTGTGAGTGCGGTTAAATACCGTTACTTCAAAACCGGCTTTGACTAGGTGGCCTGCCATTGGAAAGCCCATAACGCCTAGCCCGATAAAACTTACTTTCATTTCTTTCTCCTTTTATTTGACCAAGTCATCGCTATGAAAAGATCGAACACTCTCAATCAATGCATCAATAAGCAGGGTCAAAGCCTTTGGCTGATATTTTCTTTCTTTGTACACTAAATACGCTTGGCGATCACCCCGATGATACTCAGGCAGCACTTAAATCAGACTCATGTCGGGATAAGACTAACAATAACATGATGCTCAGCGACAAATCACGATCAGAGAGCGCTCTGTCACCGAACATAATGGAACGATGATCAAGGAAAAATCAGGAATTATGTCCATAAAAAAACCGAGCACTAGGCTCGGTTTTTTAATAACTGTTGTTACTGTAAAGATTACAGCTCAGCGTTGTGGTAAACCTGCTGAACGTCATCACAGTCGTCAAGCATGTCTAAGAACTTCTGGAATTTCTCAGAATCTTCTTCAGCTACTGGCGTAGTTGTTTGAGGAACGAAAGTGATTTCCTCAACGTCTAGCGTTAGGTCTGGGAACGCAGCGTTTAGTGCTGTCTTCGTTTTGAAGAACTCAGTCGTTGGAGCGAATACAGTGATAACACCGTCTTCTAGCTCAACGTCAGTCACGTCTACGTCTTCCATCATTAGCGTTTCTAGGATGATCTCGTCATCTTCGCCTGCAAACTGGAATACAGCTTGGTGAGCGAACATGTGAGAAACAGTACCTTCAACACCGATTTTCGCGCCAGTTTTAACGAAACATTGGCGAACGTCTTGGAAAGTACGGTTACCGTTGTCTGTTAAACAGTCAACGATTACGCTTGTGCCACCTGGGCCAAAACCTTCGTAACGAGCTGGTTGGAAGTCTTCACCGCCGCCGCCGTTCGCTTTATCGATCGCTTTGTCGATAACGTGAGCGGGTACTTGGTCTTTCTTCGCTTTAGCAATCAGGTGCTTAAGAGGTAGGTTCATGTCTGGGTCAGAGCTGCCGTTCTTAGCCAGTACGTAAATCTCTTTACCGTATTTAGAATAAACTTTAATTTTTGCGCCTGCAGTTTTCGCCATTGAGGCCTTGCGCACTTCAAAACTTCTTCCCATCGGGATCTTCTCTCTGATTCAATTAACGGTGCAAATTCTAGCAAATTACTGCGTCATTTCAATTCGACAGCCTTGCTGGGTAAGGTTTGTCTGCGTTTATGCGACACCCATTACTCGTTTGTATTTTTCTACAGACTGATCAAACCAAGCCTTTTCTTCTGGATCACCTAGCTTCATTGCTTCTTCAACAATGGCTTCAGGGCCACATTTCGCTTGCTTCAGTTTCCATACAAGAAACGATGCTTGCTTATCCAGTTCGATTTTATTTTTCTCGCCGGGCGGAAGGAGTGAAAGGTTGATAGACATTATTAGCCTTCGTCTGTAATACACTTGGCCGAGAAATATATCATAGAGCAGCCTCATAAAACCAATACTATGAGCAATAGTGGGGGTTGTCGGACGAGAAAGCAGCAAGTCACTGATGCAGGTCAAGCTAGTTTGGGAGAAGTTGCGCCCTATGATACGAAAGTATCGCTTATTCCACTCATTCCATGAGTCGTTTAAGCAGTTATTCAACTCACATTATGAGCCGAATAATCAGATAATCGCATCACAGCGTGAGGCGCAGATGAAATCATTCTTGTGGAGGCCTTTGATTGAGTGGCTCCACCAGGTTACAGTCACTTTGCCCCACTCCAATAAGATCGAAGGGTGATGGAACTCTTCTTCTGCTAACTCTGACACTTTGTTGCTGAATGCCCATGCTTGTTTGTAGTTCTTAAACTTGAACACCTTCTCAAGCTGCGGGATGCCGTCTCTTTCGATGATCTGCCAGTCTGACAACTCCAACAGTAAAGATTGTTGTTCATCTTTACTTAGGGCAATCGCGTCGATACTGCAGGCTTCGCATTTTTGTTCATTCAACATGTGTTGGTTCCTTGGGTTCAAAAAGTGGTGGTAGTAACCCCGCGTCGATGGCGAGATCAGCTTGCTGTAATAGGTTTTCCTGACTGATTTTGAAGAGCTCAGACAGCTCGTCGATTACATAATACTTCGGCTGCATGATGTCGATGCGATAAGGAGTTCTTAATACTGTTTGCAGATCGAACCGCTCACGAACCGCCAAATCACCACCCAATGCATACATGGTTTCCGCCGGAGACGAGAGAATGCCACCGCCATAAATTTTCAGTTTTTGTCCCTCTTTTACTAAACCGAACTCAACCGTAAACCAATACAAACGGGCCAGATAAGCGCGCTGTTTAGATGTAGCGGCTTGGCCTAATTTTCCATAGTGCTCAGTAAAAACCGCGAAATCGGCATTGGTGAGCATGGCACAATGGCCGAAAATTTCATGAAAGAAATCAGGTTCTTGTAAATAATCGAACTCATCTCGCGTTCTCAGAAATGTCGCCACTGGGAATTTCTTATTGGCGAGCAAATCAAAGAATCGGTCGAAATCGATCAATGCAGGCACAGGCTGAACCTGCCAACCGGTTGTTTCCATTAGCACTTTGTTTACCTCTGGAAGCTGGGGAACTCTGTCTAATGGCAGATCCAGCAGGGTCAAACCGTGCAAATAGGCACCGCATGCGCGGTCATTAATGACGTCCAATTGCCTTTTCACTAAATCGTGCCAAATGGCGTCTTCTTCGAGGCTCCACTCAACCCATCCCTCTTGGCTCACGGGCTTAGAATGATATTGAGTCATTACACACCTCCTTTCGAATGTCTCACTTTAAGCCTATCTCCACTCGTTATATCCGCCAATTTGCGCGACTTTTCGAAATAGGCGATCGTGTAACATTTTATTTACACAATTCCAGCGACCCCTTATTTTGCTGATCTTTTGACTTTGTAAAACCTAAATACCAGACTGAAATCGTTAACTTTTTGTTAAAGGTAAAGGAATGCACGAGAGCAATAAGCCAATTTGGCAACCCAGCGACCAGCGTATCGCACACGCCAACGTAACCCGATTTATGGATAGCCTCGATCAACAAGACATATTCGAGCGGAAATTGAAAAACTACACGGAGCTTCATCAATGGTCTGTGGAGCATCCAGAATTATTTTGGCAGAACGTGTGGCAGTTTTGTGGAATGGTGGGTTCGCAAGACTGTATTAACAAGGCAGAAAGCGAGCACATCAAAACTCAAGGTGAAAGTCGCTGGCAGCAGCCGAAATCGAATCGCGATGCGGTGTGGTTTCCGAATGCTCAAGTTAACTACGCCGAAAACTTGCTGCATTCAGCAAAAACGTTGCCAAACGAACTTGCGATTTGGTTTGAAAATGAACGTGGCGAGCAGCAAAGCTACACATGGCAAACCTTGTGTGAGGAAGTCTCTCGTTTTCAACAATGGCTCGTAGGTTGTGGCGTTCAACAAGGTGATGTGGTTGCTGCGTATACGCCTTATCTGCCACAAACCGTAATAGCGATGCTAGCGACCACCAGCTTAGGCGCGATTTGGACATCGACCTCTCCCGACTTTGGCGTAGAGAGTGTGATTGAACGATTTGGCCAAGTGAAACCCAAGGTGCTGTTCACCTGTGATGGTTATACCTTCAATGGCAAAACGTTCGATATGACGGACAAGAACCGTGAAATCATCGAGCACTTAACCGAGCTAAAACAGGTGTGTCAGATCGGTTACTTGGGAAGGAATGACTTTGAAAATGATGTGTCGACCCGAGCCTGGCACAGCATCATTAATCACTATCAGCCACAACCTGTTCGATTTGTGTGTATCGGATTCAATGAACCACTGTTTGTGCTCTACTCTTCCGGTACGACAGGCAAGCCGAAGTGCATTGTTCACTCGGTTGGTGGCACTACCATCAACCACCTAAAAGAACATCAGCTTCATTGCGATATCAAACCAAGAGATCGCGTGTTCTATTACACCACCTGTGGTTGGATGATGTGGAACTGGCACGTATCTGCGCTCGCCAGTGGTGCGTGTTTGGTGATATTTGATGGTAGCCCAGTTTATCCGCAACCTAACGTTCTGTGGGATTTAGCGCAGCGAGCTGATGTATCGCTGTTTGGCACCTCAGCCAAGTATTTAGAGGCGATTGAGAAAACCGAACTCTCGCCAATCGACAGTCACTCACTTCCTCACTTAAGAACACTGTGCTCAACCGGTTCGGTGCTCTACCCAGAGCAATTCGATTACGTCTACAAACACATCAAACAAGACCTGCATTTGGCGTCTATTTCTGGCGGTACAGATATTTGTGGCTGCTTTGTATTGGGCAATCCTATCTCCCCTGTTTATCGTGGTGAATGCCAACAGGCCGGGCTTGGCGTCGACATCAAGGTGTTCAATTCGTCTGGTCACAAGGTCGATCACGAACGTGGTGAACTGGTGTGCACAAATTCCCTCCCCAACTTCCCTGTTGGCTTCTGGAATGACACCGGAGAGCGTTATCACAGCACGTATTGGGATAGATTCGATAATGTGTGGCATCACGGTGACGAAGTCGCACAGAGCGTTCATGGGGGCTATCTGTTCTATGGGCGAGGCGACACCACACTCAATCCCGGTGGCGTGCGAATTGGTACTGCCGAGATCTATCAGCAATTGAACACCATTGACGGCATCATCGATTCCATCGCCGTCGGTAAAGATGTCGACCGCAATGAGCAGATTTGGTTGTTCGTTCAGTTGCAGCAAGGTGTAAGTCTAGATGAAACGTTGCTGACAGCCATAAAAAGTAAACTCAAATCATCCTGCTCGGCAAGGCATGTGCCTAGCCAGATATTTGCTATCAGTGACGTACCGAAAACACGCTCAGGAAAACTGGTGGAGTTGGCTGTGAAACAGGTGGTGAATGGCAAACCCGTTGAAAACATAGGAGCAATCGCTAACGCCGAGGTTTTGGAAGAGATAAAGCGCGTTTTTTCGCCTTAGTATTTAGACCAAGAACGTGGCGAGCTATCTCCAATTTTCACTTGGCTGTCAGATAACATCTAAAGTAAAGGCAGCCGATTGAAAACCGATAACTTCGTGAAGCAAGCAACGGAAGAAACACTAAATGCTGAACACTTTAAGCAGCCCTTGATTGGCCAATAAAAACCGAATCAAGACCACTATTTAAGCTCGTAAACCCTCGCCTCAGTTTGACCCCTTACCTTTTCTAAAGTTCTTAATGCGATCTGAGCGTCATATTTAAAACAAAAGTGTTAAATTATTCATTTTTTTGGCTGAGATAATATTCACTAAAGACGAATCATTTATACAAAAAAAGAGTCTACCACTGGACTGTATCCAAGCTTATGGATATTTAATCGAATTATAAAAAAACCCGTTTCCACTGCTCTATTTCTAGTGAAATGATAATTTGATGGCTATCACATTTAGAAAGATTATTTTCCCATACTATCTCGGCATGTTAATTACTTAAGAGTAATTAAAAAACCTAGTCATTGTTATTAATAAGCTTGAATGTAATTAGAAACAAGCGGTTAATCCCTACGTAAAATAAATAAAATCATTATTAAATGATCGGAGACATTATCATGCGCATAGTATTAGCTTTAGGCGGTAACGCTCTTTTAGCAAGAGGCCAAGCATTAACGGCTGAGAACCAACGTGAAAATATCATCAAATCAGCGGTGAGTATTGCTGCGATAGCACGCGAGCATGAGATTGTTATCGTTCATGGTAATGGCCCACAAGTAGGTTTGTTGATGGAACAAAACGCGGCTTATAGCGAATATTCGCCAGAGACGACACCATACCCAATGGATGTACTCGGCTCTCAAACCTGTGGCATGGTGGGCTACATGTTACAACAAGAGCTCAGAAACATTGACCCTGAATTAGACGTAGCGACGCTAGTCACGCAAACTGAAGTATGCAAAAAAGACCCTGCGTTTGCTAACCCGACTAAATTTGTTGGCCCTGTATATACAGAACAACGAGCTAAAGAGTTAATGGCTCAAAGCACAATGCAGTTTAAAGCTGATGGCGAGTACTACCGACGCGTTGTGCCTTCTCCTATGCCAAAAAGCATTGTTGAAATTCAGCAAATTGAAACACTTCTAGATACAGAAAACCTTGTTATCGCTTGTGGCGGCGGCGGTGTTCCCGTGAGTATTGAGCAAGGTAAAAGTAGTGGCGTAGAGTGCGTCATTGACAAAGATCTTACGGCTGAATTACTGGCTGAAAAAATCCATGCTGACTTATTTATAATCTTAACTGATGGTTCGATTTTCCGTAACTACGGTAAAGAAGACCAAGCAGAAATGAAGCAAGCAACGCCTGCTGGTTTAGCAGAATTTTCATTCCCTGCTGGTTCTATGGGGCCAAAAATTGATGCCGTGTGCAAATTCGTTGAAGCTGGATTAGGTAATGCGGCGATTGGTTCATTATTTGATTTAGATAAAATAATTACCAATGAAGCTGGCACTCTGATAACGAAAGGCGAGGGTATTGTTTATTACTAATATTATCGAGTGATAAACACCACTAATATAAATACTATTACAAGCCTCTTATTTAATTATAATGAGGCTTTTTATTAGGGCCGTTTAATGCTAGATGAGATAAATATTCATAAAATTTGAAATTAAACCTGAAAAGAATGAATACATAATATCTTTAAATATACCCAATCGTAATTATAACGTGATTTAAGCAAAATAACGTTTCCAGTTTTTAAAAAACAGTTCAATACGTTCACATCGGTGCATTCGCATCCGCTTGGTTCTCTGGCATCGCCCCAATAAAAGCGGGTAACTGGTTACACGCTTCGACAATCGAATTAATCAGCGGATAAGGTGACATATCAACATCAAAGCGCAACGCGTTATACACCTGCGGCACTAAGCAGATATCGACGATACAAGGCGAATCGGTGAGGCTATACACCAAGTCGCCGTGTGTTTTTCGGTGTTTGGCCAGCTTCTCTTCTAACGCTGAAAACCCTTGGCTCATCCAATAGTGAAGCCAATCCATTTTGGCTTCTTGCTCACACGACAATTCCCGCTCCAAATATTGCAACACGCGCAGATTATTAAGAGGATGAATTTCCATCGCAATATCCTGAGCCATTGCCAATGCTTGATAGCGCAATGGTGTTTGCTCAGGAATCAGCGAGACTTCCGGACTACTCTCACAAGAATAGTGCTCATCGAGATATTGCAAAATAACCAGCGACTGATTGAGTTGAACTTCACCATCCACCAGCACGGGAACTAATTGGCTGGCATTGAGCTCGCGATATTGTGGATCATGTTGCTCGCCGCCATTACGCACCAAGTGCACCGATTTCGACTCATAGTTGAGTTGCTTTAGGTTCAATCCAATACGCACTCGATAGGCTGCGGACGAGCGCCAGTAACCGTAAAGTATAATGTTCTTGTTCACGATGCTCTCGCTCATACTGAAACCCTATTACGTGAATTATACCGCTCGATACTGGCTCACTTTTTGGTCTATCGCACCAAAAATGGAATCACCCACCTCATCAAACATCTCAAGCTTGATCGAGTCACCAAACGACATAAATTGAGTCGACGGCTTACCATCGCGAATCGTCTCAATCATACGAACTTCAGCTATGCATGAATAACCCACTCCGCCCTCGGCAATTGAGGTGCCGTGGTCAGTGCCTTGCTTATTCGATACCGTACCTGAGCCTATGATTGCACCGGCCGATAGTGGGCGAGTTTTCGCAGCATGGACTATCAGTTCAGCAAAGTTGAAAGTCATATCGACGCCCGCATTCGGACAACCAAAAGGCTGGTCGTTGTAGGTCGATATCAACGGTAGATGTACCTTGCTGCCTTTCCATTGCTCGCCAAGCTCATCAGGTGTTACCGCAACCGGGGAGAACGCCGAAGACGGTTTAGATTGGAAGAAACCAAAACCCTTAGCGAGCTCTGCCGGAATCAAGCCACGAAGCGACACATCGTTCACCAACATCAGCAAGCGAATCGACTCGTGCGCCTGTTTAGCACTTGCGCCCATAGGGACGTCACCGGTCACAATCGCGACTTCTCCTTCGAAATCTATACCCCACTCATCGCTGGCAAATTCGATGTTGTCACGAGGGCCGATAAACGCGTCAGAGCCGCCTTGATACATTAATGGATCGACCCAGAAGCTTTCTGGCATTTCAGCACCACGAGCCTTACGCACCAACTCAACGTGGTTGACATATGCACTGCCATCGGCCCATTGATATGCACGTGGCAGAGGCGATTCACAATGCTGAGGTGCAAACACTTCACTGCCAGTCACATGCCCGTTGTTTAACGAGGTGTATAACTCTTCTAACTGAGAAGCAACGCTATCCCAGTTATCCAAAGCCACCTGCATAGTGGGTGCAAGGTGCATCGCATGAAAGATTTCAGTGGCAGCCACACACTGTTTGAGATCTTTACTCACGACCATCAATAGACCGTCGCGAGTGCCATTTTTCTTGGTTGCTAATTTCATCCTTGTCCCTTATTTCTTATCGTCAGCCATTTCTTGCTGGCCCGTATCTTGCGAACCAGAATCTTGCCAACTGTAGACATACTCTTTGTTTTCAACGCTATCGAGTTCGTCAGAGAACTGCAGCGCATGGCGAGTATCGATCATCACAGCCACTTCGTCGGTAAACTTCTTCTTATGCGCCTGACCCGCTTTAAAAGCCTTTGGGTGAGGCCCATGCGTGAACCCCGCGGGGTGGAAAGTCACCATGCCTGCTTCAATATTGTCGCGACTGAAGAAGTCACCAGCGTGATAGAACAGCACTTCGTCGTAGTCATCATTGTTGTGGTAGAACGGCACTTTCAATGCACCTGGGTCGCTCTCAATCGGGCGTGGTACAAAGGTGCACACTACAAAGCCTGCGCCAACAAACGTCGTATGCGCAGAAGGTGGCAAGTGGTAGCGATGTGACATCAGCGGTCTGATATCGCGCCAATTCACTTTCACCACCGCTAAGTCGCCATGCCAACCAATCGCATCCAATGGATTGAACGGATAGGTGATCACGCTGACTTTGTCGTGGCGCTTCACCTGAACCTGAGTCTGGTTTTCAGAATACTGAGCGCGAAATTGATCATTGATTGAAGGAATGTCGAGCACCGCAGGATCAAACACCGCGTGATTACCGACCATGCCTTTCTCTGGCAAGGAGTAAGCCGCGTCTGTGTTCTCAATCATCAAGATAAACATCGGCTCGCTTGGCTCTAAACGCCAGTTGGTCGAGCGCGGGATCATCACGTAATCCCCTTCACTCACCGCTAGATGACCATAGTCACAATAGAGATCGGCGCTGCCTTGATGAATGAACAGCAGCTCATCGCCATCGGAGTTACGCACCAAGAAATCCATCTTCTCATCCATTCGCCACACACGAATTTTGCAGTCCGCATTGTGCAAAAGATGAGGCACCGCCCAAGGGGTTATCTGGCTGGCTTTCTCCACCAGAGTAAAATCAAAAGCGTGAGGACGTAAATCGCCCTCCCACTCCGACCAACCTGTTGGGGCATGTTGGTGATGAAAGTGAGCAGCAGGGCCGAAGAAACCACTTCGACCCGCCTCTCGCTCATAGATTGCCTCTTCGGGAAAATCGGCGTGCGCTTGTTTAGAGCACACCCCTTCCCGATGAGGAAACGAGATCCATTTATGCATCGTCTAACACTCCTCGACGAATCTGGTCCTCTTCAATCGATTCAAACAGCGCCTTGAAGTTACCTTCGCCAAAGCCTTCATTGCCTTTACGCTGAATGATTTCAAAGAACACAGGCCCGATTACCGTCTGCGTGAAAATTTGCAGCAAGATGCCGTCTTTGGTCGGTGCGCCATCAATCAGAACACGCAGGTCGCGCAGCAGATCAGTGTCTTCACCATGGCCTTTCACACGATCGTCAACTTTCTCATAGTAGGTATCTGGGGTTGGCATAAAGTCCATGCCGCGATCACGCAGAGTCTTCACGGTTTTGTAGATGTCATCCGTTGCGAGTGCAATGTGTTGGATACCTTCGCCGTTGTATTCGCGAATAAACTCTTCGATTTGTGATTTGTCGTCAGAAGACTCATTGATAGGAATACGGATTTTGCCACACGGTGAGGTCATGGCGCGGCTCACAAGGCCTGTCAGCTTGCCTTCAATGTCGAAGTAACGAATCTCACGGAAGTTACCAAGACGCTCATAGAACCCAGACCACACATCCATATTGCCTTGCTTCACGTTGTGCGTGAGGTGGTCGATTTCATACAAACCAACATTAGCTTCGGCCATGCGCTGTTCCGCATCGTCATAGAACCGGAAGTCGACGTCGTAGATGCTCTGCTTGCCATAACGATCCACAAAATAGAGCAGGCTTTCACCGATGCCATAAATGGCAGGAATGCTCAGTTCCATCGGCCCTATTTCTGTCTTGTACTCTTCACCACCGCCCTTAAACGCTTGCTCCATTGCCGCCGTTGCTTCGTTGACACGAAAAGCCATACCGCACACCGATGGCCCATGCACTTTAGCGAACGCTTCCGCTTGGCTGTGAGGCTGTTCATTGACGATAAAGTTGATGTCACCTTGTCGATACAGCCAAGCCTCTTTTGAACGGTGCTTGGCGATCTCAGCAAAACCAAGTGACACAAACAGCGCTTTAAGTTGCTCAATTCCCTTGTGGTCAACGGCCGTGTATTCAACAAACTCGAATCCATCCGTGCCAAGCGGGTTGTATGTATCCACCATGAACTTTCTCCTTGTACCTATTGGTTTTGTATTACGTGTTTTTTATTTACGTGACTTCTTATTGCGTGCTTTCTATTACGTGACTTTTTCTTACGCGAAAGATGCTGTATGTTTTTTGTCCTTAATTAAATTTGGCCCACAAGCCGAGATAATGGAATGGGTGGAGGAAAATGGGCAATTACGATGAAACCCTGTCAATTTGTAAAATATTTGTTACACACAAATCATCAAGACAAGAAAGTGAGTGCTATCAAGGGATTGAAAGATGGTTGTTTGATTTACATCAGAGTAATAGATGTTATTGAATTGTTACATTCATCCTTTTATCAGCTAAGGTAATAAATCGAACATTAGACTGATGATGCAAAAAAGCCGCTGTAGTCAGCGGCTTGATGAGTTCTAGAGCGAACCTAATTCGAATATAAAATTTGCGTTAATCCCAGTTGAGGATCGACCAATTCGGTTGATCAGACAGTGCTTTCAAACGCGGGCATGGATTCACCAAGTAAGCAAAGTCAGCGTGTTCGCACAAAGGTAAGTCGTTGATTGAATCCGTATAAAAATGAATGTCTGAGTAGTTAGTTTCTTGATTGTCTAACCACTCTTTTAAACGGGTGACTTTGCCTTCACGGTAGCTTGGCACACCTGATATTTGAGAAGTAAAACGGCCTTGGTTTTCAATCAAATCAATACCGAGTGCATTCTCGATACCAATCTTGCGACCGACCGCTTCCACCAAGAAAGTCACGCTGGCAGAGATGATCAACATATCGATATCATCATTCTCAAGCTGCTCAATCAAAGGTTTCGACTGCTTGAACTGTCTAGGCAAAATATGCTGTTCAACACACTCTTCCACCAAAGCGGTAACTTGCTCTGTTGGCATATCGGCTAAAGGCTGCATGGAAAACGTGAGGTAATCTTCCATGTTCAGTTTGCCTTCCGAATATAAACCCATTAAGCGCTTATCTTCTTCAATAAAGTTGGGCGCAGTGGCAATGCCCTTTTCAACCAAGAATTCATTCCAGAGCATCGCTGCATCGGCATTGATCAGCGTTTCATCCATATCAAATACATACAAAGGTTTGAACATCTTAGGCTCTCACGGGTTGAATTTCGTTAAGGTTAAAACTAAACCATAGTTCTAGTTGGCTGCATGCTATAACGGGATTGTGACATTAAGAGCATATTTTCGTGGCAGTTGTATTTCACGGCTATGACAATCACCACATGCTTGTTTTCTTAAATACAACAGCTTATGGATTCAATCAGTATTGATACACATAGTTATTTAACTATATGTATTTAAATAACTATGTGTATTTAGCTAACGAGATGTATTGGCTAACCAAGTGCTCATTAGCAAAAAAAAGAAACTCCGACTGATTCTGTCGGAGTTTCTTATAGAGTTGGATATGCTTTAGCGAGACATCAGCTAATTGAACCTAAACGATTTTCTGCTCATGTTCCTTGCTCGACTCAGTTCCTTTCGACAAGAAACTGGCAACGATCTCTCTCAGTTTCCCTTGATTGACGGGTTTTGGTAAAAATTCATCCATACCCACATCGAAGCACAAATGCTTATCTCGTTGCACGACGTTGGCCGTCAGCGCAACGATCGGAATGTGTTTAGAGGTTCCTTCTTCGAGCGCTCGGATCTGCTTGGTCGCTTCGAAACCATCAAGAACTGGCATCTGGCAATCCATGAAAATCATCACATAGTCATTGGCCTTAAATTTCTCGACACCAATTTCACCGTTGTCTGCAATATCCACCTCAAACCCCAGCTTCTTAAGCATCATTTTGGCGACTTGTTGATTCACTCTAGAATCTTCAACGACCAAAACCTTACCACTAAACGGAGCAGCCACTGGTTTTGGCTCTTCTTTGATTGGAGCTTGTTTGTCTATTTGTGTCGTTCTAACAGAAGCAGATGTTGTAGCTTCAACAGAACTCGATGATTTGGTTAATGGCACGGGTTGATTATCTTTAAACGCTACCTCACCTCGATTTGGATAGGTAAAGGTTGAGGTATCAGCCGCTCTCGCCAGAACTTCACTCAGCGTCCATTTAAGTTGGTTATCTTGATAAGGGCGAGCAATGTAGGCAACAAAGCCCACTTGTTTGGCACGCGCTTCATCTTGTTTTCGAGGGTCGGCAGAAATCATCACTAGCTTAGGACAAGCTTTGTCAAAACGCTCAATCAAGCTTTTCGCTAACTGGAACCCATCAATAGACGGCATCACTTTATCAATCAGTACCAAATCATAAGGCGACGACTTCGCCACAGACTCCGAAACAAGCTCTAACGCTTGGGTGGCGGTTTCACAACACTCGGACTTAACGCCGAATGATTGAAGTTGTGTTGAGGTAATACGCATGTTCAACTGGCTGTCATCAACCAGAAGTACCGAGACTTTATTAAAATCGATGTTACTCTCATCAACATCCAGACACGGGTCAAAGTCAGCAGTAAAGTAGAATGTACTCCCTTTGCCTAAGACACTGGTTAGTTCAAGCTTACTGCCCATCAAGGTCACTATCTTGTCACAGATAGTGAGGCCAAGCCCGGTGCCTCCGTAAATGCGCGTCGTGCTGCCGTCAGCTTGTTGAAACTTGTCAAACACCGATTGTTGTTTGTCTTCTGCGATACCGATACCACTGTCGGTCACCTCAAATTTCACTCTGAGTTTTTGTTCTGGCTCTATGACTTCTTCCAAGCGAAGTGAGAGCATGACATGACCATGTTCGGTAAATTTGATGGCGTTGCCGACTAGGTTGTTCAACACCTGTCTTAACTGAGTGCCATCGCCAATCACCATGGTTGGGATCTTAGGATCAATCGCCAGTTGGAATTTGAGCCCTTTTTGCTCGGCTTTAACTCTGAAGGTCGACTCTACATCGGCAGCAATACCCATCATTTTCATCGGCTCTTGTTGAAGCTCTAAACGACCCGCTTCAATCTTCGAGTAGTCGAGAATGTCATTGATTAAATCGAGTAGAGTAAGCGAAGAGGTGTTGAGCATGTCGACATACTCTTTTTGCTCTTTAGGCATATCCATTTCAGAAAGCAGTGATGAAAGCCCGATAATCCCGTTCATTGGAGTGCGGATTTCGTGGCTCATGTTGGCAAGAAATTCACTCTTGTTGCGGTTCGCTACCTCTGCAATATCTTTGGCTTTTTCCAATTCTTGGTATTGTTGGCGAATACGTTCAATCGACTGATTGTAGCTACTCTCTAGTGTCGAGATCTCATCACTGTACGTAGAGTTAGTGGGTGTTAAAAATCGCGGTTTGTTGTCTTCAACCTGTTGATGGTTGATCTGAGAAGACATGGTCATTAAGCGCTTGACTACAAGGCGGTAGACGATGGTTAAACATACCAGAGACAATAAGAAGATTTTAACTGCTTCGAAGGCGAGCAATAATAAGACCCGATCTTCAAAGTCGTTGAGAATCATACTCAGATCAGACTGCACCGTGAGCGTCGCCAGTTGGAACTCAGAGCCTCCCATCTGATGCACCATATCCCAAGATTGAGAATAAGACTGACCGGACGTCTGTTGACCTAATTCTAAAATTTTTTCATCGGGGCTTTCTATTAACAGATAACTGACCGAGGGTAAGCGGGAGATACCTTCAGCTTGCACAAACAGTTGCTCTCGGTCTTCAACCCACAAACTGGCGGTTAAGCCGGAAAGATAACCAGCCTTAACCTGTTCGATCTGAGAACTGATAAAAGAAACTCGATTTTGGTACTCCACATACAAACCTAGACCTGTCACTATGACTGTGAATAAGGTACTGATTGCGATGATTACCCCGATCAACTGTCGGGAGAGTCCAATATAGCGTTTTCCTTTATTCACCATACAAAAATTACCATTATTGTTATCCTAGCAAACTACAATTACTCAACTAGTATAATAGTAGTCATTCATCAAATAACTAGGGAAGGTTATGAAAAAACATCTAATAGTTGCATCCATAGTCAGTTTGTTTTCAAGCAGTTATGCTTTTGCAAGCGAACCTGTTCACTACTACATTATTGCAAGCCAAGCGCAACCTTTTCAGATCGAAACTGACGGGTCATCTCACAGAGGAATGGTTTCGGATATTGTTGAAGCCGTATTTGACAACAGCCAATACGAGATCGATTACCACACCTACCCTTTCAACCGAATGATCGACAAGCTCGATGCGAGAGAGAACCCAAACTGGGTCACCTATGGCAGCCCAAGTTGGGGAAATATCCAATCTGTAAACCTGTCTAAAGATCCGATTTACAATGTAAAACATGTGTTACTCAGCAGCGGCAAGAAACCATTTGAGTTCAACACTATCGATGATTTAAACGGAAAAGCGGTAGTATTGCTGGTGGGGTTTGAATATCCAAATCTAGAGCCTTATATCCAACAAGGTAAGCTTAACGAGATTCGAGTTAAAGATTACAGCGCGGCTTTTCGTGTATTAAACCGAACTCCGGGTGATACCGTTTTTGTTGAAATGGAATCTCGAATCAAATACAACCTAAATGAGCAGAAACTCAGTATTGATGACTACCAGATGCAAGAGTTTGGCTCAGTGATCAATAACTACCCCATCCATTTAGCATTTGACCCAGAGATGGATCCTAAACTGCAAAGCTTCATCGACCAGCGCCTCGACCAAATGAAAGACGATGGTCAGCTCAACGACATTGTACAAAACTATCTATAGCACTTGGCTAGCTCTAACTTGATTAGCCAATTACTCATGAATGACTTCGCGACACGTTTTTGTTCTTTGGGTCAAGCTTAGAAAACTGACAATCAAAAGGCCGCTCTGTAAGCTTACAGAGCGGCCTTAATTTATTAGTAATAGCTCAAAAACGTATTAATAGAGCGCGAGTCGATTCATTTAATGCGAAGCGATCAAATTCAGCTGCTGAGTACGAAGTTCTTGTCGTACTGCCATCAGAATCTTTCCTAAATGGTTCTCGCCGGTTCCATCGCCACCATCCCCCCAGAAGTGATCTTTGTGCGAATGCTCTTTGATCACCGAATCTCCGGTATTAGTAAGAAACAACGCAAACTGTGGGTTCTGCCTGAACTTCTCAGTGACAATGAACTGCATCACTTCAACACGAATGTCATACCAATCTTCCCGAACTTGGTCTTCATAATCACGGCTTAAAGAGAATGCTTCAGCAGGAGTCGAGGCTTCGAGAATGGTGTTGCGCAGCGCTTGAGAGGCAAACTTCATCGCTTGATAATAATGCTCGCTGGTTGCCCAAACTTGATCGTCGATTTTGATAGGACAAGCGGCAAAATTTGACAGGTACCCGTTTGGATCTTCAGGTTCATAGAACAGCACTTCTTTGGCTTTCGCCACCGAATTACACATAGCCTTCTCCTTACCAACAACATCGCATATTTTTGCTTTAACTTTAAAATTAGTGGCGTTGCATATAACTGTCAAACAACTTAGTTAAAGAGTATACCAAGGGCATGTTTTTAGCCGAGAACAAGTAATGTAGAGGAAGGACAATGGATTTAAATGGTGAGAGGCAAGGAGCATGGTTTACTTATAAAAAGCACAAGTTTCTTTAAAAAAGGCATATAAATCAAAGGGTGGTGGTACGCCACCCTTCTAAATGCAATGGGGATTGTTAATGAATTAGACCTAGCTCCCTCGCTTCTTCCAGACTAAAACCGCTTTCTCTAATTTCTCTTAGAGCTTCAATACGACGACGAGCTTCAGCAGACTTCATTTTCTTTTCTGGTTTGAAAGATACTTCTTCTTCAGCATCCCACTTATTTGCAATATTTGTCATTTCATCATGGTTGATAGAATTAATGGACATGTTTTCCTCCGAAAAGCACCATGTAATGGACAGGTAATCTGTAGCAAATGCTATTTCGCTTGTTAAGCAATTCTGTACTGAAATGTGATGATTCCGACGCTTCACAAAGCTAATTAATAAATGCCTCATTTAAACTTTGCCAAAGCCATTTTCTGCCATTACATTTAAAAGATTACCCATAAGAAATGTGGTTTGATCCACCTCTCATTTTCCTCGTTCTCATTTCCTATTTCCCACTGAAACTTCATGAAATAATCAAAAAATAATTCGAGTCACTTCATTCTTTTTGTGCTCTTCTCTTTCACTAAATTCAACACATGTTAATGATAATAATTATCAATATCATAACTGAGTGTTTATCATGTCTAGGGAAAATTCAGAGACACCTCTTCTCGAAGTGAAGAATCTATGTGTCGATTACATTACCGATGACGGCGATTTTAATGCCGTAAAATCCGTAAGCTTTAACATAGGCCAAGGCGAGATTTTTGGTTTAGCGGGAGAGTCAGGGTGTGGCAAAAGTACCATCGCATTTGCCATTAACCGCCTGCATAAGCCACCGGCTTTTATCTCTGGCGGGCAAATACTGTTTGGCGGGCAAGATCTGCTGAGCTTATCGGACAGCCACTTGAACACCTTACGTTGGAGTGAGATCGCAATGGTGTTCCAGAGCGCGATGAACTCGCTTAACCCTGTACTGACCATTGAAGAACAGTTTGCCGATGTATTGCGCCACCACAAGGGCATGAACAACGAGCAAGCAAAAGATCGCGCCGAAAAGTTACTCGACCTAGTCAATATCCCTCGCCACCGTCTAACCGAGTACCCGCACCAGTTTAGCGGTGGGATGCGTCAACGTTTGGTGATTGCGATAGCTCTCGCGCTCAACCCTAAGTTAATTATCATGGATGAACCGACCACGGCACTGGATGTGGTTGTACAGCGCGAAATTCTGCAGCAAATACACCAACTCAGAGAAGAGTTTGGTTTCTCAATATTGTTTATCACCCACGACCTCGCACTAATGAGCCAACTGTGCGATCGAATTGCCATCATGCGTCATGGACAGATAGTTGAAGTCAACCAAGCCCATGAGATTCGCAATAACCCTCAGCACTCCTATACCCAAAAGCTATGGAGTTCCTTCCCCAATATTCACGAACACGCTCACGCAACTGCGTGCTAGGAGAGCTCCATGTCACAACCTATTTTTCAAGTAAAAAACCTCGTTAAAGAATTCACTGTTGGTGGTGGATTTGGCAAAGAAGAGATCTTTAGAGCACTGCATGGGGTGAGTTTTGATTTACATGCAGGTAAAACATTGGCACTGGTTGGCGAATCAGGCTGCGGGAAAAGCACCTGCGCTCGACTGATGACCAAAGTGTATCCGCAAACAGAGGGAGAAATACTGTTCAATGGCAGAGATATTTCTACCTTAAAAGGTCGTAAAGATATCTTGGATTACCGAAGCCGCGTGCAAATGATATTTCAAGACCCATTTGGCTCACTCAATCCAACCCACACCATTGAACACCACTTAACGCGACCCCTTAAGATCCACAAGCAAGTTGCTACGAAACAAGCTCTCGCAGAGCGTCTTAACGAGTTATTAACGCTGGTGGAGTTGCCCATCGAAACTCTCACTAAATACCCTCATGAGCTCAGTGGAGGCCAAAGACAGCGCATAAACTTAGCCAGAGCACTCGCAGTCGGTGCTGAGGTTATCCTTGCCGATGAACCCACCTCGATGTTGGATGTTTCAATACGACTCGGTGTTTTGAACCTAATGCAGAGGATGAAGAAAGAGTTAGGGATAGGTTTTTTGTACATTACGCATGATCTCGCAACAGCACACTACATCGCAGAAGAGACGGCTGTGATGTACAAGGGACAGATCGTTGAGTGGGGATCAACCCAGTCGATCTTAACCAACCCACAACACCCATACACTAAGTTATTGATCTCTGCTGTGCCCGATCCTGATCTACCATTTGGCGAACTCGTGAAAAATGAGCCAAACTATTCAATAGACGCTGATCGTATTCGTGAACAAAGCAGTGAAATACAGCATGAGATCAAGCAAGTTTCAGATAATCACTATGTTAAACAGTGGGATAACGTTGCATGAATGAACTAGACACTTGGTTAGATCGGATCGGAAATTGGTACAAAGACCGAAAGCATGATCAAGTGGAGAAGTTAGAGCCTTTGATCTTAACGCCTCCAGATGCACTCTGGGGGCCTTTGATCACGGATGAGCAGAGCAAAGGCATCGCATGCTGGTTAGACGGGTGCTTGCGTATCTTCGACCATTCACGCTACGATTCACCAAATAAGGCATACCAATTCTTACAGCTTGCTTACGGTAAGCTGCAACAAGTGGTGTCTAATCCAGCAAGCGAAATGGAACTTAAAGATTGGTGTATGAAACGAATGCAGCACCTTGCGGTACTAAGCCTGGAGTTTTGCAACCAGCAAAGTCATAGCGGTTGGCAAGAGCAGTCCCATCAACTAATTAATGCCCATGTCCAGTTTATGGCTGCGCATGCTTGGAATGAACCTCGGAACAATGATCAAGGAGCTTGGGTTGCTTCACATTAAGATCTGCTCAGACAACCAATGCGCCCTCAAACCAATTTGAAATATGAGGGCACAAGCTTAAGCTTTGTATCAGATATCAATATCCGCCACATACTTAAAGTCAGAAGTATTTAGACATGTTGTATCTAAAGTAAGCATATTCTCGGGTTCATTGATCGAGCTAAGAATCAAATTTTTCAGGCAAGGAACCCAATCTTGGGCATCCGTCAAAATACCATGAGAACCTTGATCGTAGGTCAAACTAAGCATGTTCGAGAATTTCTTAGCAGAAACATCTGCCAGTCCAGGTGGTGTAATACCATCATTCGCACCGTTGAGAACGAGTACTGGATAATCAACCTTCTCCATAGAGGCATAAGAGCTGCTAGATACAAGCTCAATACCCAAAGCTTGGCATGCTTCAAGAGTCAACCCAAAATGAGTACTATTATCTACTACATTTTGTACATCCGTTCCCCACTTTGCACGACTCTTATGATAGCTTGTGTAGTACTTCTGTTTAACTGGCTCCTCAGCACAAATATTTGCTAACCCCATGGCAGCAAATTGACTTGGATTAGAAGAGTCATAAGCATTTGCCTTAAGAGCAATCAATGCGTCTAACCCAGTTTCTATTTCTTCTTTGGTTAATTTCACCAACTCAACTGGGTTGAATTTACCAGCTGCAGGTATACTGTCATCACGACGCATGCTTCTTGTGGTCAAGTAGTTGACAAAAAAATCATGGTACTTCTCATCAATCTGAGCAAATTTTGTATTTAGATCAGATTTAAATTTCGTTTCATCGCAGTACCCAGTACTACGCGCGCACACTTCTAGGATCCTATCTAACGCTTCATAGTTTGACCAAGGCATATCCTTGATGCCATTCATTTCGATGGGAAATACGCCGTCTAATACCATCATTTGAATTGTATTGGATGCCTGATAACCTGCTTTAATCTGTTTTTGCTCTTCACGAGCCATTGTCATAGCTAGACGTGTTCCATATGACACACCATAAAGCTTCCACCCTCCGTCTATTTCTTTAACTTCAGAGAGTTTCATCTCTAACAACAGTAAGTCTAATGCATTATTTATATTCGTATATTGGCTCAAATCCACGCCATCGTTGACATATTTATCCTTGCAACCTTTAATCTGCTGAGCAGTACCAGAGTCTTCAAATTCGCAGCTCAAAGAGGGAGTAGAATACCCGGTACCACGTTGATCAACAAAATAGATGTCATGATTAGCCGATAAAACAGAAAGATCATTTTCAATTTCTTGGGCCCAATCAATAGACATGCCGCCCGGACCACCATTAAGGTGTAAGAAGGCGCCTTTTTTGGGTCCCTGCGAAAGAGTTTTAGCAACCGCAACTTTAATTTTTTTCCCCTCTGGCTGCATGTAGTCTTCTGGCACCTCTAGAAGCCAACAACTATCAACCGTCCTGGGCTTTACATAGTTCTTGTCAACCAATTGTAGTTGATTACATTGCACCGTCTGCAGTTGAACCGACACATTTGATAGCGTTGATAAGTTTACTAGGCTAGTACCGGTTACTGATGGAGTACTGCCTTCATCCCCTCCTCCACATCCAGCAATCGCTGTTGCAATCACTAATACTGCTAATTTTCTATTCATCGACAAAACATCCCTACAAAAATACAATTAGGGGAGAGTATTATTGATTTTGACAATTAAACATGAAAAGAATGGTCTTGATAATTGCGCCTTTTATATTTTAAGAAGCAATAAATACGGAACTATGATCAAAGGGCTATGCCTTGATCATAGTTACAGGGTGAGTATGTTATTCGATGAATTTCAGGCAAAAAAAAGCGAGTCCCCTAGGAACTCGCGAAAATCTATTCAGTATGATGTAACAAAATATGAGCCAATCTATTAATCATAAGAAAGGACAAAGGTTGTCTATTCGGGATAAATAATAATCAACTAGGTGCTCTATATTGTCATCACATTGTCAGCATTAGGTGCGGTTATTATCAACACCTAATGATGTTCAGATCATCCATTCAGCAACGATTATAGGACTCACGGTTAGTGGCCGATCGCCATTTCATCGAGCGCTAAGAACACATTCTCGTCTAAGTGACCTTCGTGAACTTGTTTGCATACCTTGCGACGCACGGCCAAGCCAGAGATAAGACGCTCGATTGAAAGGTGTCGATTACTGGTACTATCGCGGTCGTTGTAGAGTTCGATCAGCTTACTCAATGTTTCGTAAGGAATCACATCCTCTCCAACTCTTAACCAATCAAGCTTCTCAATGAGCTCTGAGCACTCTTCTTTGATTGAAGCATGAGAGTGCCCGGTCATTGCTGATAAAGCCGTTATACTGCGTTCTAGGGCCTCTGAAGAGGTATATTTAGATAGGGTTATCATGATCTCGTCAGCATTGATCTCAACAGAGTGCTTACGTTGTTTAACTCTGCGCCCTAGCTTGCCTCTTGGTGAAGGGGCTTTGCGCTGAATTGGCTCAAACTCACCATCGATAATCTCAGATAATTCTTCCAACTTCTGCTTAGACACCATTTCGTTACGCAATGGGTTCGGTAGCGTTGGTGCCATATTACGTTTGCCTGCGTTGGTGGTGCGTGCTCTTGAGTAACGTAAGACTTCTTCCACATTACATTTGATATCAACCTGATAATCAGTCGTTTTGCCTTTTTCGATCAACGCGGTGATCGTCAAGTGATAACCCCAAAGGTTAACCAGGAAAGTATCTTCTTGCTCCCCTACCTCACCTAGCTTTCTGAGCTCGCGGATCAGATCCATAGAAAAACGACGCCAATCAATGTTACGAGCTAACTTCTGGTTGAGCTCGCTGAGCAGCATACAATCTGAATGGCGACGTGCCATACGGCTTCTAAAGTACGAATACATTTGGAAAACCAAGGTATGTTGCTTCAGGATTTCTGGCGGGAATAGGAAGAAATAATCACGCGTCAGCAGCTCTTCGTAGAACGAAGGTTCCCAAACCAGGATGTATAGGTTCGGTTTAATGCGAATTTCGCCGTCAGAGCCTTCTGTAGGCGCTTCTTCCGATGCGGTAATGGTTCTAGCTAGGAATCGGAAACGATCACTCTTAAAGCCTTCTGGCATGTTCTCGCTAAGCCAACGGCCTGTGAGCTCATGCAATTGGAAGTCGGTAAATTCGATACGATCAATACTGTCACGGATCGAATCACGTGCCGGCCCGCTGTCTTTCTTGCCACGCAAAGACAAAATATCCGTGATGTACAGAGGGGTTTTGTTCGGTGTGTGTTTAGCGTCTAAATGATAATCATCTTGGTGATGATCATGATATTGAACAGTAAGCGTGAATAACGCGAACAACGTCATTAGATCGTCAACCGTCATGATATTTTTAGAAGATCGTGTCTCGATCACTGCTCGAGTGCCTGAGATCGAAACCATAGATTTCTGGTAACTCTTACGCGTTCTAGGTGGCGCCAAGGCTTGATCAATAATACCCGCCCAATTGGTTGGTGACACAATAAATTGATCGGCTTCGTCTTTCATCGTTGGTGGGGTATTGAGTCCGTGTTCATTCAATAAGCGCTTGTTGACTTTGGTTTGAGCTAGAGCTTTAGATCGCTTTTGCTTCTCATTTTGCTTCACGCTTTCTGTCACTAAGCTAGTAGCACCCAGTACCGATATCAATTGGTTTGGGTTCACAAAGCGATGCAGCATAGTTTTACCGGCAAGACCTTCTTCAAAGCGAACCGGAATTTGTCTGAAAAGACCTATACTTACCGCAGCTCTTAACCTTTGCTGTAAGGCTGCACGAGTAACTTGGCCATCGGTTGATTCAATAATCTCGGTAGTGGAAACGTAACCGTCTTTGCTGCTAAACCCACGAAGTGAAATTAGGTTGAGAAGCTCAATGATGCTTTTGGTGACACCTTTGAAGTGTTGATATTGTTCTATCCATTCAACGGCTGTTTCAGATACCTCAAATAAATGACCATCTTTGTGGCTTCGTGCCTTAATTAACAATTTCTCTTCTGGTTTCATTTTTGATCCGTATCACACTAACCGTAATTTCACTATAGTTCCTGAATGATAAAGAAAGAATGATCATAAATAAAGAGAATTTATTGGCTTTTAAATAACTGATCTTTCTGATTAATATGATCTTAAATGATTAAGTGATCTAATGATCTGGGTGAATATTTGCTTTTAAGTTGCTGAATTTAAAGTGTTAAAAAAAATCCGCTTGGAAAGCATGATCATAAAGATAGCGAAACGATGATCATAAAAGATAAGAAAGCATGATCACAGAACATCAGAACGATGATCATTAAGTCATTGTAAGCATGATCATTATTGGTTCGAAAGCATGATCATTATACTTATACAGCTTATCCACAGTCCAGAATTGATCGACGAGTTTTAAATCACAATGTGGATATTTTCGTTAGGTATTCTATCGGAACAATGATCAAGTAATGGGGCTTTTATATCGTTCCTCCCCTTTTATGTTTAAAAATTAGTCGAGATTGGTCGCACAGTCAGTGGTTGGGCACTTTTAGCTCGCAGCACAATAAATCAGGAAGCATGATCATGAAATTGTCATGTTTCTGCATTTCCATTCTGTGTCTATTGAATTTCCAACCAATCAGGCCTTATAGAGCTTGAATCCCCATTACAAAAGCATTTGTCCGTAAGTTAGCTCTTAAATTATATGCTTCCGGAACGATATTTACTTGATCATTTTTCCGGAGGTTGATCATTCCTAATGTGCAGTTGCTCGGATCAATATTGCTCAGTTTACGCCTTGATCATGCTTCATAATTTGGTGTTACTAATTCTCATACATTAGATGTGTTCCTTGATCATTCTTCCGTTCGGGTTAGAATTCTCTGTTGTTTTTTTGCATCTCTTCTTCTCTTCTGTTTTTAATTTTTTGTCCATTGAGCGTTTTTTAATTTTTTTATTTGAAAACCTGTAAATTCTAATGCAAATAACACTAACCGTAATCTATGGTTGTGTTTCAATCGTTCCGAAGGTTTTTAGTTGTAATTACATTTACATTGTAAATAAGTGATGCTGTAACATTTTAAATGTGCGATAGAAATAACATGGTTGTGCATGATGAAAATGATGACTTTTAGTATTACTCTGAGGCGAAGTTTCATCAAATTGTAAAAACACTGTCTATT